>JAJDEG010000167.1 GCA_029259895.1 Planctomycetota bacterium | reverse complement strand
GAACACGTGCAGTATGCTCGCTGGTGAACGAAACAAAGACTCCCGTCCCCTTTACTTATCCAATTGCCGTCCAGTCGCCCCGAGTTGGAGGACGACCGAACGTCGTGAACGAAACAAAGACTCCCGTCCCCTTTACTTATCTTTACGGGTACTATCTCCTCGTAACGCTGTTCATCGTTTTGCCGCCGGTGAGCTTTGCCGCCGCCGGTTATCAGCTTTCGCTACGGCCCGGCACGGCCGTCACGTTGTTAAGTGTCGTGGTTGCCGAAGCGGCGGCGATTTGCCTTGCCGTTCGTTACTTCGCGTCTCGTGGACTGGCACTTCGCGACACGGGCTGGCGACAAACGCCCAGCGTCGTCGTCACGGTGCTGGCCATCGGACTCGCTGCGGCGTATTGCTGGTTTTCGGCCCAACTTCCTGAAGTACGCGACCGTCTCGGCGAGGTCAGTTGGCTCAAGTTATGGGGTGTCACGGCTGGCGTTTTCGGCGCGATCGTCGAGGAGCAGATTTTCCGTGGCTACCTTCTCGCCCGCTTCGACCAAGCCGGACTGCGAGCACCGACGCAAATTGTCTGTTCCGCGGCGATCTTCGGGCTGATGCATTTGGGCTGGGGCTGGTGGGGCGTCGTTTGCACGACCGGCCTAGGTGCCGGCCTTGCCATGCTGCGCGTCTGTGGTGCGCAAAAGAGTCTCTGGGGACCGGTCATTTGCCATGTCGTGATTAACGCCGTTCTCGAACCCTGGCTACTCATGTGGCTGCTGTCATACTACGCGAGGCAGTATGGCCATTATTCCCGCAACATGGCCACAGTCATTGGGCTGTGATGTATGCAGTTCGAAGACGCCGCGACGAAAAAGTTCAATTGCCGTCCAGTCGCCCCGAGTTGGAGGACGACCGAACGTCGTGAACGAAACAAAGACTCCCGTCCCCTTTACTTATCCCTTTACTTATCCCTTTACTTATCCCGAGTCGTTCCGCAAGCACTTCATCGTGTCGGCAGACAGCCAGTTTGTGCTTACGCGCCATCTGGGATTTCTGGCTCAACGAGGTTGGCGAGTTGCAACAGAGATTCCTGCCAGCCGAGATAGCACATGTCGGCGGGGATCTGACTGGGGATGTTTTCCTGCACGATGTGAAGCGACGTGCCGCCGCCAATCGCCTCACGCAGCGTGACCGTCTGCATCATCTCGCCCGGTAGACCCGGCTCGTCGAAGGCGCTGGTGTACTTGATCAGCGTTCCCGGCGAGAGTTCGACGTACTTGGTCGAGAACGAGTGGGCATGGCCAGTCCCGAAGTTCGTGAACGACATCCTGTAGCCGCCGCCAACTTTCGCATCGATCTGATGGACTTTGCCAATGAATCCGTAAGGGGGCAACCATCGGGCGAGAGCATCTGGGTCAAGAAACGCCTTATAGATGCGTTCGGCAGGGGCGCGAAGGATTCGGTGAAGAGTGACGGTGTTCTTTGAATCAGTCATGGAATGTCTCCTAAAATGAAATGGTTGTTTATGGTTAGTCGAATCAACGTCGCTGAAATCGACATCCCTGTCGAAAATTTTGCCAACAACAGACTTTCGGGCGGATAGATGGGCAATTGAACCTACCTCAGTTCCTCTGCAAGCCCAACAATGATACCCTCGGAACCTCGAATGTAGGCGAGTCGGTATGCGTCCTCAAATTGCACCACTTCACCGACCAATTCGGCACCGTGATTCAGCAGGCGAGCGACGACGTTATCGATCCCAGCTACGGCAAACTGCGATAGCCCAGGACTTCCGGACAGCGGCGGGGGGCGGATAATGCTCTCTAATGGAGGTCCGAAAGATGAGTTTAGCAAAGCAAGATGCTGCCGCCGCGGCGGCGTTGCGGCGGCATAGTGACGAGTTCAAGCGGGACGCGGTGCGGCTTGTGACCGAGGAAGGCTACACCTTCACGACCTCAAGATCGTCGACCACAATCAGCACATTGTCCATTCGTTTTAGTCAAGTAGGGTGGGCTGGGCCCACCGGAATCTCCGAGCAAGAGCCACGGAGAATCGTCAAGCCGCCGGCCATCCGGACGCATTCGCACTTCTCGCGACGGGAGTCGAGCGTAATGGCGGCGCGACGCGAAACGAAGACGGAACGACCGGTGGGCACTGGCCACGCTGATTTCTTATCGCCGCGCGAAGCATCGCGGGGCGACTTGACCATGGCGATTCGCGAGCCGGCCTCTGGATACCGGCTAGCCGACCAAATCGAGTGTGCCGCCGGATTCGCCTTTGGGGTCTTTGGCGGCGGGCGGATGCTGGGTTTTGGTTTTTTCCGTTTCGTCGCCGTCTTCGGTGGGCGATTCGCTGGGCGCTTCTTGACGTTCCCAGAGCATGCGGCCGTCGGCGTCGCGGTCGGTGGCTTCGCGTTCTTCGTGGGTTTGGCCGATGCCGGCGGCGTCGGCGGCGCGTTGCGTCGAATCGGCTTGGCGTTGGCCGTGGGCGGTGTCTTGTTTGGCACGGTCGGCGGCCGCGCCGGTCTTTTGCGACAGCGGCGAACCGGCGAGTCCGCCAGTGATGCCGAGAGATCCTACGCTCATGTTTTGAGTCCTCCGACGAGGGTTTCAGATATGGAGCGGTTTTCTTTTAGGCAGGTTGCGCGGAATCGAGTTGCGTTGGCGTTGGTGTTTCTTTTGCTGGGATTCATCCGCAGATTTCGCAGATGAACGCAGATTTGGGTTAGGTGTTTAGGCCGTTGTGGTGAGTTGCCGGAATTTTTTGGGTGACTTTCAGGCCAGGGCTGTGGTAGGAAGAGGCTTGAGGAGAGAGGCCTGAGGCTTGAGGCTGGAGGGCTTGTTTTTATGCGGCGGTGTGCTTGTTGATACCTCTGGAGAGGGAATTTGTGAGCATTACTCGCGTTTTTTTAGCGGGCGTAAGTCTAGGTGGAGGGAATATAGACACTACGTTTTTTTATGCTTGGCAAATCTTGCTAGCGTAATGCTCCGCCGGTGCGTCGTAGCACTTCGCGGGCCGGAGCGAGTACGTCTTGCGCGTCGGTCGAACGGGCGAGGTCGTCTTGCACTTGTTGTAGAAACTGCTTCGCGCCGGGGAAGGCTTCTGGTTTGACTTGCGGGTTGTCGAGCGAGCCGTCTACGCGGATTTGCATCATCTGTCGGCTGGCTTCGCCCAACAGGGGCCGCACGATCGGCAGTTGCAACTCGTCTCGGCCGACCACTGTATAGAAGTTTAGCTTTATCTGGCGGTCGAAGTTCGCTTCGCCTTTTCCGAGCAGGCTGATCGCATCGCCTTTGACGTTAATGCTGTCGAGGTAGATATGGTTGCCTTCGATGCGGTAGTCGATGTCGCCGTCTGTGAATGCGTTCGAGTCGGGCGCGCGGACGCTGAGCACTTTGAGCATGGCGACCATGACGGGGAGTTGATAGACGTCGGCTTCGCGGAGGCGGATGCGCCCTTCGCCGCGGAGCGTATGGAGTCCTTCGCCGCCCCAGAGCTGCGTCGACGCGACGATCTTGCCGGCGACGTTTTGGCGGCCGGGAATCATCTCGAGGGCGTATTGGCGCACGTCGCCGTTGGAGAGTTGAGCCGCGAGCCAGAACGTCGGCCGGTGGGAAAGCGTCACGACGGCGTCGGCGGCGACTTCGCCGTTGAATATCCTTGCCGCAACCGGCGTCGATCGTTCGCCGGAGGCGAAGCGCCTCGCCCGCGTGCCGAACAGGATTTGTTTATCGGTGATTTCGAGTGGGCCGCGAATCTGGCTGAACTGCAATCCTTGGAAGTTGGCGGCGTCGAGGTCGATGTTGCCGAGACAAGCCATTACGCCATCGGCTGCCTGTTGGCCGACCAAACGGACCTCGCCGTGCATGTTGTCGAGCCGCACGCCGCTTTCGATGCTGTTTCCTTGCAGCACGAACGTCACGTCCCAACTGGTGGCGATGGAGGGAGGAACGTTCGCGTCGCGCGCGGCGAGTGTTTCGCCGTAGGAACTGACGGAGAATTCTCGCGCGCTGGCAGCTTTCGCCGCCTCGGTTGGACCGCGGGTGACGCCGAACGTGCCGCGGACGTCGATTGGCTGTGTCAGATTGAGCCGAGCCAGCGCCGTGCGCAGCTTGCCGGGCGCGGCATCGATCAATGCGCGATCGACGACGAGCCGCTCGATGTTGATGCCTTCGAGCTGGACGTGGACGCCGCCATCGGGCGTATGATCGCATACGCCGCTGGTGCGAAACCGCGTTCGACCGCGGTTGGCTTCGACGTTATGCAGCGTGACGCGGCCGTTGTGATAGCGTGCGTGGCCAATGACATTTTCCAGCCGCAGTGGAAACCACGTCGGTTCGACCGAGATCGGCTCGCTAGGCGCACTGGCGGCGAAGTCCTGTCTTTCGTCGCGGCGGGCTTGTTTGGCGGCGTCGACGATCAAATCCAGATCGTGCGAGTCGGCATCCCAGGCGACGTCGACGCGCAGCGTATCGAGTACGCCACGGGGCCGCAGTTCGTACCACGCCTGTTGCGCTGCCGGCGGCAGCGCCGCGCGCAAGGTTTCGTCGAGCGCGACGTTCTCGGCGTCGACGTGCATTTCCAGCCGCCCTCCGTCGGGCGATGGGATCCATTGTCCGCTGCTGTGGATGCCCGGCGCGTGCAGATTGTCCCACGTCCAATGGTCGTCGACGGACGTCATCGCGCCGCGGATGCCTTCGATGGCGAGCGGAAACTTTTCGTAGCGGATCGCCGCGTCGTCGATACCGAGGGTCATGCGATGATGGATAATCGGCGAGCCGGGGGTCGTTTTTTCAAAGCGGCCGGAGAAGCTGCCGTATCCGCGAGCCGAGAGCGACCGCATCACCCTGGCGGGTTTGTCCGGCAGCGCGGCGAGCACTTCTTCGGTGACGTCGATACGATCGGCGGTGACTTCGGCCCAGCCCGTGTAGTCGGGCCCGGGGTTGAACGTCTTGGAGCGGATGCGGACCGTCTGTCCTGCGACGTAGGCGGTGACGTCGGCCGCGATGGCGTCGTCGCGCCAATCGATGCGGCCGAAGGCGTTTCGCATGCGAAGCGGAAACTTGTGATAAGCGAACGACGCGTCGCGGAAGTCGACCTGAGCCTGCGGCGTCCAGCGCTGGCCGTCGTAGTGGGCCTGGAACTTTACGTCGGCCAGTGCTTCGGGCAGGAACTTGCGCCAGGCGTCTTGCGCCGTGTAAGGGAGGGCATCGATCCAACTTCGCTCGGCCGTGACGTTCGTGGCTTTCGCGTTTACGTCGATGGCGGTTCGGCCGTCGCGTCGGATGGCCGTCGCAGACGCTTCGAGCTGGGCCGCGCCGAAGCGGGCCGTCGCCCGATCGATGGCCGCCGTTTTGCCGTCCCAGCGGAACGAAGCGGCGATGTCCGTGACTGGATTGGGCAAGCGACGGTCGTCGACGTGTCCGCCGGTCAAGTTTCCCTGCAGTTCCATTTCCGCCGGCGGCGGCGCTTTGGCATCGGTCACGATGCGGCGCGATGAGAAGTCGATGTCGATCGTCCCGCGCACCTCGCCGTTGGGCGTTGCCTGAGGCCATTGCGACGTCGCCAACCGGGCGAGGTCGTTCGATAGTTCGAGGGCATCGACACCGCCGGTGACGTGCCAACTTTTGCTGTCCGGGTGCATCCAGCCGCCGATCCGTACGCGACGCACGACGTCGCCGCCGAAGCGACCGTTGACCGTCATCAGCCGCGCGGGCGCGACGGACGGCGCGCCGACGACGAGCGGGCCGCTGGGGGTCGCCGTGAGTTGGATGTCCTGAATGCGAAATCGCCGATAGGCCGCACCGACGCTAACGGACAACTCGACGGCGCCGTCCTCGATCTCGACGATGGGCAGCGGCGGGTGTTGCAGCCGGCTGAGTTTGGGCGGCGGCCAGAGCCGCTCGATCGTCCAGCGCTGGTCGGCGGATTGCATCGCGCGGAGGGTGGGTCGCACGATGTGCAATCGAAGCACGCGGATATCGCCGTGCATCAGCCGCTGGGGATCGAAGTCGCACTCGACGTGAACGGATTCGATTTGAGCCAGTCGGCCGGCATCGCCTTGAAGATTTGGGTCGGTGATGGAAACCTGGCGAAGCTCGATGCCGTCGCGGACCAGTTCGGCCTTACCGACGCGGACGGTCAGGCCGAGCGGTTCGTAATGTTCGGCCAGCCGGGCTTCGACCTGGCGGCGGATTTGGTCGTCGAGATCGCGCCATATGTATACGCCCAGCGCGACGCCGACGATTAACAACGTCAGCACCGTCCGTCGTACGAACTTCCAGCAGCGATGCGCAAAGGCCGAGATAATTGGGTACGTCCTTTCACCCAATCTGGCGAACGTGCGGGACAAATCACCGGCGGGTTGCCGGCTGGGCCGGGAAAGCGCGCAGCTCAGCCGCCTACTTTCCCGCGCGGATCGTACCGCCGGGGGCGGGGAGCGGTCAAGGGAAGACGGGCGGCGGTGGCACTCCGCTGTCGCCGCTAGCAGCGCGGCGCTGGTCGCCGATCGGCAAATCGGCCTCTGAAGACGTTACTTGCGAGCCGCTACTTGCGCACCTGTTCAAACAGCCAGGGCACGACGCCGTCTTCGCGGGTGTAGGCCGTGGTCCAGCTATCGTGGCCGACGCCTTTGAGTTCGGTGTACTTCGGCTCGCCGCCGGCCTTTTTGATGGCCTCGATCATGTTCCGCGAACGATCGACCGGAACGGCCTTGTCGTCGTCGCCGTGCCAGGCCCAAACTGGCAGTTTGGCGATTCGCTCGGCTTGCGATTCGTCGCCGCCGCCGCAGATGGGGGCGACTGCGGCAAAGCGCTCCGGTTGCCGCATGGCGAGTTCCCACGATCCGTACCCGCCCATCGAGAGGCCGGTCAGATAGACGCGCTTCTCGTCGATAGGGAGCGTTTTCAGTGCGTTGTCGAGGATGGCGACAGCGACTTTCAGTTGGTCCGTTGGTTCCTTCGGCATGGCCGACGAATCCTTCGATCCCCAATTGCCGACCGACCACGATTTGCCTTTGCGGCACTGCGGCGCGATGACGAAGCAGGGGTGCTTCTCGCGCATTTTCGTTTCTCCCATCCACGTGGGGAAATACTTGAGCTGGGCCTCGTTGTCGTCGCCACGCTCGCCGGCACCGTGGAGGAACAGTACGACCGGATACTTCTTGCCGTCTTCGATCTTGGCCGGCGAGAGCAGGCGGTACTTGAACTGCTCGTCTTGGTACTCGCCGCCGGTGTACTTGTGGACCCGCTGTTCGTAGGCATTCACTCCGTCGGCATCAAGCGCGTTGACATCGTCGTTCACGGCGGCAATCCCTAATAAGGCGGCGACTAGGCAGAGTGCTTTCATGGTGCGGGCTCGATCGAGAAAAAGGCAAGGGTGCGTAGGGTGGGTCGAACGAAGTGAGGCCCACCGGTGTTTGCGTGGTCACATGGTGGGCCTTACTTCGTTCGACCCACCCTGCGAGATGAATTGCTCATCACTCTGCGGCATTCTTCTCACCGCCGAGCGACATCAGATGCGACGTCGTGCGGATGTACATCGTGCCGTCGGCGATGGCAGGCGTGCTATTGCTCGGTTCGCCCAGCGGAATTCGGGCCACGAGCTTGTACTGCTCGGCGGCGGCCACGACGACCATTTCGCCGCTCAATTCCTGACAATAGATGTTGTCGCCCACGCGAATCGGCGATCCGTAGAACGTTCCGCCGACGCGCTGCTGCCAGAGTGGCTCGCCCGTGGCGGCCCGCAGACACGACACAAATCCCTTGTCGCTCCATAGAAAGACCAGATCGTCCTTGGCGACGAACCCCGGCACGTACGGCGCGTACGCGGCGCGGGTCATCTTGTAGGCGATTTCCGGTGCAGTGCGGTCCTTGCCGTTGGGTGCGCGGACGGCGACCACATAGTTGCCGCCGCCGGCTCCGCTGCCGCAACTGCCGTAAATAATGTCGCCGACGATTACCGGCGAACTGCACGAGCGTTTGTCGAACAGGTCGATTTGCCAATTGACCTTGCCCGACTTGGGATCGACGCTGGTCATTCCCTCCGCGCCGCTGTTGAATACCAGCTCGGGTGCGCCGCCGTCGGGCCGATAGACGCAGGGAGTGGAATAGGCAGCTTCGCGCGATTTGCGCGGCGTGCGCCAGCGCTCTTTGCCCGTCTTGCGGTCGAGGGCGATCAAGAAGCTATCGCCGGGCGATGGTTCGCTGCCCTGATCGTTGCCGAGGACGACGAGATCCTCGTAAACGATCGGCGACGTGCCGTAGCCGTGTTGGCTGACGAACGGGCCGAGGTCTTTCTTCCAAATCTGCTCGCCGCCGTGATCGAGGGCGACGAGCGTGATGGCGCTCGCATCGGCCCGGACGACGTAAATCGCATCGGCGTCGACGGCGGGCGTGCTCGACGCGAACGT
>JAJDEG010000166.1 GCA_029259895.1 Planctomycetota bacterium | reverse complement strand
TCATCGGCTGGCTAGAAGAATGCCGCCGCGTGCTGACCCGCTTCGAAAAGACCGCCAAGATTTTCGGCGGATTCATCAAAATGGCATTCGTAGAACGTTACTTCCGCCTAATGGGAATCTGACTTTTCCGACAGAGCCTAGCGATTCACGCAGATGGCACTGCGGACTGCATCGGCCGGATGACGCCGTCTTCCATTTCATAGATGGTGTCGAAGATGTCTAGGGCACGGTGGTCATGGGTAACGACGATCACTCCGGCGTCGTTTTCGTGGGCTACTTTGGCGAACAGTTCCATGACCTGGCGGCCTCGGTGACTGTCCAAGGCAGCGGTCGGTTCGTCGGCGAGAATCACGCTTGGTTCGTTTGCGAGCGCACGTGCGACGGCGGCTCGCTGTTGTTGGCCGCCGGAAAGCATCGAGGGATAGTTGCCAGCGCGATCCGCGACGCCGAGATAATCGAGGAGCTCCATCGCGCGGCGGCGGGCAGCTCCGGTTGTCGCGCCGTTCAGTTGCAAAGCGATTTGCACATTCTCGCGGGCATTGAGGAAGGGGATCAAGTTTGACTTTTGAAAAATGAAACCCATGTGCCGCCGGCGAAACTTGCCCAGATTGGTCCGTGCGTGCGGACCGTCCAGCACTAGCCGGCCGCCGATGAAAACTCGGCCCGAAGTCGGCGGATTGATCAACCCAACGGCCGTCAGGAAAGTCGATTTCCCAGAGCCGCTTGGACCAAGTAACGCAACTACCTCGCCCGGCCGGACGCGCATGGATGCTTCGCGCATGGCAACGACTTCGGTGTTACCGCTGCCGTACACCTTTGTCAGTTTGTCAGTTTCGATGGCGAGGTGGTCGTTCATTTGTCAAGCAATCGCCTCATTGGGGCTGATTCGCATGGCTTTCCAGATGCCTAGCAAACTGGAGAGCACGGATATTGCCAGCACGATCGCAGCCAATTGCATCAAGTCGTCCTGAGTCAGGATCACGCGGCGCGGAAACTGTGGGAAAATGCGTTGGCCCACGAGGTAACCGATTCCGTAACCGAGCACGCCAAGTACAAGCGCCTGTTGCAAAATCATGCCGACGATGACTGTACTAGGGGCCCCGATCAACTTCAGCAACGCGATCGAATGCAGTTTGTCGAGCGTCAGCGTGTACAGGATCAAGGCCATAATGATGGCTGCAATCACCGTCAACAGAATGCGGAAAAGCCCGATCTGCCGACGGACCTTCTCGACGTTGCCTTCCAGCAGCAGTTCTCGCTGGTCGGCACGTGTGTGAACTGTCACGTCACCCCACGCGGCAATCGTTGCAGCAACTTGCTCGGCGTCGTGGCCTGGCGCGACGGTGACCAGCACGGCACTCATTTGGGGCGGGGCGATGGGCGGAATTTCGGCGGACGATTTGTATGCCTGCTCCAGCAATACAGGCTGTTGGCGGCCGACTTCGTAACGCTCGCCCCGTGACCGGCGCGCCTCCCGCTCGAGTCGCACCGCTTCTCCCGCCGCGTCGAACTGAATGGCCATTGCGTCTGACGTTGCCACAAACGCGATTCCATCCCCCGCGGAACTGATCATATTCGCCGTCAGCCCAACAATCGTGTACGTCTCCCTGCCCAGCTTGATGTCCTCGCCCAACTCCAATCGCAGCGTGCGGTCCGCGATCATCTCGAAATGGTTCTGCCGAAGTGCGCGGCCGGCGACCAACGGCAGCCAATCGCCCTTGTCGGTCGGCCAGCTCAAGCCCAAGACCGCGATTCGAATCGGCTTGCCTTCGTACTCGCGTTGGATCGTGTGATATACAAACTCGCGCGATGTAGCGACACCGGGAACGGCAGCCACCCGATGCACCAGGTTCGACGGAACTCGCGATACTTCGGCCAGCGGCCCGCGAGTATCGCGTTGAACCACCCACATGTCCGCCCCAATGTGGTCGATCAGCAATGTCGCATCTTCGATGATGCCACGATAGATGCCCCCCATTCCCATGACGATCATCAATAGCATCCCCACGCCGATTGTTGTCAGGGCGAATCGGCCCAGATTGTGTCGAATGTCTTTGGCGGCGAGATTCATGGCACCATAACGCGTTGTCCGTGCTTCAACATCACCTTTTGGTCGGCCGGGAGGATCACGTGATCGCCTTCGGAGAGACCGTCAACGACCTGGACCGCAGTTCGGCTACGAAGGCCGAGCGTGACGGGCACCCATCGCGCGCGGGCAGCATCGCTCACAAAGACACCGGAGGTCTTGGCAACGGTTCCGATCGTCTCGCGATCGTCTCGCCAAACAACAGTTGCCGGCGGGATGACCACAGCGGAATCTTCGCGGGCGGCTTCAATGAAGACGTCGGCTCGTTGACCGATTGCCCAATTCACAGGCAAGTCGAGCACCGAGACGTCGACAATGAACTCTCGCGTTTCCCGGTCGGTTTCTCGACCCAGGCGAGTCACCTTCCCTTGATAGGACTTGTCGGGATTGGAGCGGAATACCACGCGAGCTTTTTGGTCCTCCGCAAGCTTCGCCATCTCGGTTTCATCGACCCAGGCGCTGATCCACAGTTGGTCCATCGAGATTAATGTCAGGATGGAACTTCCCGGCACAACGACGTCACCCGGATCACGTTGCCGAGCCACAATCAGTCCGTCGAACGGCGCTGAAACCTTTGTGTCGGCTAAACGCGTTTGGTGGTATTCCAGCGTTTTCTCCGCCGACACCAGGTCCTTCTGTGCCTCGGCGATCATGGCTTCGGCGTTTGCAAGCCCTGCTTGAGCAACGGACAAGGCCTCGCTCGCCTGGTCCAGGTCGCTCTCCGCTACGGAATTTGACTTTCGCAGCCCGGCAGTGCGTTCGTAGTGTTGCTCGGCCTGCGTCAGAATCGCCATCGTGCGTTGCTTGTCCGTCTTGATTCGCTCGCTCGCAGCTTCCGAGGCGTCCAGGTTCGCTCGTGCGATTTCGACCTGCTGTGTGAGTTCCTTGCCATCCAAACGTACCAGCAGCTGGCCGGTGGTAACGCGGTCCCCTTGGTCTACCTGAACTTCGGAAATTCGCCCGCTGATCTTCGGGCTGATCGTAGCCATCACGCGGGCTTCGAGCGTGCCGGTTCCCATCACCTCAGCAACAAGGTCGGCTCGCTTCACGCGATGCTCGATGACCGTTACGGGCGACCAGAGTAGCCAATACGCCAGCCCGCCAACAATGGCAAGCGCTGCGATGAGCTTTGCGAGACGCCAAACCCAGATTCGAATCAATACCCATCGGTCACCCATGATGACACCTTAATAGTACAGCGTAAGGTTGACATTGCATGAATTGGTCTGTTGACGGCGGTGAGATTTGGTGGCGCGGGGCGGGCAAGAACGTTAGCGCTGGGTGGTGAATGGGTCTCCTTCGAGTCGTGTCGCGGTGTGAGCCGGTCGCCTCAACCTTTGCCGAATCTCAGCCGATACGTCACCGGCAGCGGGGGACGGAGAATCGGCGGTCGCGTCGCCGACGATCCGGGCGGCATTCTCGTTCGGGCCTGGGTTGTGCAGGTTGGTCGCGGGCCATGCGGTCCATACTTTTAGGGTCTTGTCGGGCTGGCGATGGATCAACTTAGCCCCTGGATCATGGCGTAGTCCCAGGCGCAAGTGAACATCAAGGCCGTTCCGACCACGGCCCAAATGCAGAGCAACACGAACAGCCAGAAGCAAATCCGCTTTTTCAGGCCCTGACGAGCCTCTCTCGCCTGGTCTTCGTTCTCGGCCAATGCCGCTATTCTAGCAGATCGGGCCTGGGAATCCTCGGCGTCAAAGCAACGATGGTTTCGACTGATTGAGAGTTTCCCCCGGTTAAAGCGAATTCGCGGGAACGCCGACTGCCGGAAGTGCTTGGTCCCTAAGACGCCGTGGACGAAACCGCTTCCAGCGATCCACCGGCCGAAGCGCCCGCCGGTTCCACCCAGCCGCAAACGCCCAGCGTCCCCGATAGAAAACCGATAACTCCACCGCCACTCCAGCGACGCTCACCGGAAGTGTGTCGTCGAACTTTGCGCACATTGTTTCGAGGAGAGTTCCTCGCGGGGAGGGGTTGCGTCCGGGGAGATAGCGGTTTCCCTTTCGGATCGGGTGCTAAGACCGTATTTACGGTTTTGCGCCGATGAAAAAGGGCCGCGTTGCCGACGTTCGGCAAGTAATCTAAGTGTAGATTTCGGCAGGACTTACGAAAAATGGGCGATACAGGGCTCGAACCTGTGACCCCCAGCTTGTCGAGCTGGTGCTCTAACCAACTGAGCTAATCGCCCGCATTTGTGTGGTTTGGGTTGCCGGCCGGGTAGGATGATCGGCTTTTTCGGCGGTTCCAATCCAACAATCGCGGAGGCGTCCGGTTAGCGGCATGTCTAACGGACGTCTTATGTTAGGCTGGTCGGCGCGGTTCGTCAAAGGGGGCCGTCGCGACACCGACACGGCGGTCTCGTGCCGTTTCGCGTCGCCAATTGCAGCTTGGCCGAGGCGGCCCTTCGCCCGTTGCCGTCAGATTGTCTGGCGACCGCGGGTGGGGTAACTTACGCATCGGCGAAGATTTATGAAATGCGTCGCGCGGGCCGCTTCGCCCACGGCTCAGTTCCGTCTCAGCAAGCGACCGGACTCGACGGTCAATCGACATGCGTTCAATCGACATGCGTTGTTTCGCAACCATCATCGTCATGACACTTGCCGCGTCGCCAGCGGTTCGGGGCGAGGACGGTCGGACGCTTCGTATTCATCCACGTGAAGTTCGGCTCGCGTCGCCAGAGGCGTCGGAGCAACTGCTGGTCTTCGCGGCCGACGACGACGGACGCGCCGCCGACGTGGATGTCACGCGAAAGGCGTCGTATCGAGTTCGTGACGCGGGCGTCGTCGCGGTTTCCGCGTCTGGCCGCGTCGATCCGATTGGCGATGGACGAGCGGATATCTCGGTACGACACCACGGCCGCGAGGTACTCGTGTCCGTCGAAGTTCGCGGCATTGCTGTGCCGTCGCCGATCTCCTTTCGCCGCGACGTCATCCCCATCCTTTCCAAGGCGGGCTGCAATTCCGGCGGCTGCCACGGCAAGGCAGGGGGCCAGAACGGATTCAAGCTGAGCGTGTTTGGCTACGATCCGGCGGCCGATCATCAGGCGATCGTTTCGCAGGGCCGCGGTCGCCGCGTGTTTCCGGCCGCGCCGCAAGACAGCCTGCTGCTACGCAAAGCGTCCGCGCAGATGCCCCACGGCGGCGGGCGAAAGATCGAAGTCGATTCGCGTTGGTATCGTCTGATGCGACGCTGGATCGCCGAGGGCATGACGTTGGACGAGGCGTCCCACGCCGAATCCGCCGATCGGATCGCCCGCATTACAGTCCAACCGAGCGAGGCGACTCTCTTGGCCAACGGCGAGCAACAACTTCGCGTCGTCGCCGTCGATGCGGCCGGACGCGAGCGGGCCGTCACCGCCGAAACGGAATTTCTATCCAACCAAGATGCGATCGCCGCTGTCACCCGCGACGGCATCGTGCACGCCACGGACGTGCCGGGCGAAGCGGCCATTTTGGTGCGCTATCTGGGACACGTCGCGGTGTGCCGCGTGATTCGTCCTCGCGAGCAGGGCGAGATTGCCCGACCGGTCGAACGCAACTTCATCGACCGTCTGGCGTGGGACAAGCTCGAACGTCTGCGGATCGCTCCCAGCGCGCCGGCCGACGATGCGACGTTTCTGCGCCGCGTTTATCTCGACACGATCGGCACGTTGCCAACGCCCGCCGAGGCACGCCACTTTCTCGCCGACGATGCGCCCGACAAGCGCCGGCGGCTTGTGGCGGAATTGCTGGAGCGTCCCGAGTACGCCGACTATTGGGCGCAGCGGTGGTCGGACTTGCTGCAAGTGGACAAGGACATTGTCGGCTCGCAAAGTGCCGTGGCGATGACCCGTTGGGTGCGGCGGCAACTTGCCTCCAACGCACCGTTCGACGAATTCGCGAGAGAGATCCTCACGGCGCAAGGCTCGACGCTCGCCGAGTCGCCGGCGGCGTTTTTTCAGGTGCAGAACGATCCCGAAAAGCTCGCCCGCTCGGTGAGTCAGCTATTTCTCGGCGTGCGGATCGAGTGCGCCCAGTGCCACCATCATCCGTTCGAGCGCTGGGATCAGCAGGATTACTTTGCCCTGGCCGGGTTCTTCACGGGCGTCCAGCGCGCGGCATCGCCGACTGGCGGCGAAAAGATCATCGACAAGCCGGGTGCCGACCTTTCGCATCCGCGGACCGGCGTCGTTGTGCCGGCGGCTGGATTGGGTGCGGCCGCTGCGGATTTCTCGCAGCACGCCGACCGCCGCCAAGTTTTCGCCGATTGGGCCACTCGTGCCGAGAATCCCTACTTCGCTCGCACCATCGTCAATCGCCTGTGGGCACATTACTTCGGCCGCGGGCTGGTCGATCCGGTCGACGACCTGCGAGCGACGAATCCGGCCTCGAACGAACCGCTGATGGACGCGTTGGTCGAGCATCTTGTCGCTGTGCGGTTTGACATTAAGGCGTTCACGAAGACGTTGCTCGATTCGCATCTGTACCAACTCAGCAGCGTGCCGAACGACTCGAATCGCCTCGACGAGCAAAACTATTCGCACGCCGCGTGGAAGCCGCTGCCGGCCGAAGTGCTGCTCGACGCAATTTCGCAAGCCACCGGCGTCGACGCCGAGTTCGTCGGCTGGCCGCGCGGCTATCGGGCGATCGAAATCTGGGACAACAAGCTGCCGTCGCACTTTCTCGAAGTGTTCGGCCGCCCGACGCGGCAGACGGTTTGTGCCTGCGAACGGGGCGTCGAGCCGAGCATGGCCCAGGCGCTGCACCTGATGAACGCCACGGCGACGAGCGAGAAGATTCAGCACCGCGACGGACGGGCGGCGGAGTTGGCGCGGTCGGATTTCCCGCCGGTGACAATCGTCGACGAGTTGTATTTGGCAACGCTGTCGCGATTCCCCAGCGACGAGGAGCGGCTGGCGATGTTGGAAGTGTTTTCCTCTTCGCCATCAGACGTGGCTGGCCGTCGAACGGCCGCTGAGGACGTGCTATGGACGCTATTGAATACGAAGGAGTTTGTGTTCAATCACTGAGCGGCAAGTCGTAGGGTGGGGGGGGAGGGGGGGGGGCGAACCACAAAAACAAAAAAAAAAATATTTTGGGGACAGACCAAAAAGCCCCCC
>JAJDEG010000165.1 GCA_029259895.1 Planctomycetota bacterium | reverse complement strand
AATGACTTGGCCAGACTGGCAGGGCATTGGCGTTGCGGTCGGCGGCGATGCCAGTACGGATCGTGAGTGCAATCCGCGCGTCGACCGGTCGGCTTGGATTGCGGCGTGGGCGTTGCTCGCCGTCGGCGCTGCGCTGTTGCCACTGGCGCAAGGCGAACAGCAGCGGCGCACAACAGCGGAGCGGTTGTTGCGACAAGGTGAAGCCGCCGAGGCAGTGCAGTACATATCGCAGTTCGACCGCGATGCCTTTCCGCCGCACCGGGATCCGCCGCCGCGGCTGGGCTACGGCGAGGACGATCCGCCGCTCATCGACGTGCTCGAAGCGATGCTGGCCAACGACGCGCCGCCGTGGTTGTGGGAGGCATACCAAGTGAAGCTCGGTCTTGCCTTTGAAGGTCGGTGGTATTCTGCGCTGATTGATACCAAAGATGCGGCGGCGTTCGGCCGCTGGATGGCGATTCTCGAAGCGATGCCACGGCAGCTACAATTCGCCGTGGAGCACGAGGATATGCTGCGAGTCTTTTTAGAAAGAGATGTCGAGAACGCAGAAGCGGCCGCGAAGTTTCGCGCGTGGTTGTTGAGCCGCGGAATCGACGTGCCGCCGCGGGACCGGTCAGCGAACGACGACTCGCCGATGCCGTGAACCTTGGTAACGCAATGGCAGAAATCCGGCGACGCTTAGAATCGTTCGCGCATCGCGGCGGCTTTGTAGCGGGTTTCGGGGTTGGCGTGGGTAGTCGCGGATTCGAGGATCGCGGCCAATCGCGGCGAGCGATCGTCGAAGACGCTCAGCAGCGCGAGCAGGCTTGGCGCGTCGCTGTAGCGAGGTTGTGCCTTGGGCATTTCGGCCGCGAGCATATCCTCGAGCCGTCGGCAGCACAGCGGATCGGACGGAGAGAGGGCTTGAATGTGTGGCGCGAGGCGGGCAAGTTCGTTCAGGCCAACGTAGCGATCGCGCTATCGCCACGGCGGGGCGGGCGCGTCGTTCAAGATGCGGGACTTCTGTAGGAACAGCACGCGAAGCCGGGCGGCGATTTCGTCGTGCGACTTGCCGAGCACGACCAGTTCTTCGGCGATCGAGTCGGTGATGTCGGCGAGCGTCGCCGTGCGGAGGATTTCCATGACGGCGGCTAGATCGGCCGGTTGGTGCCGACTGATGCGGCTGTCGCTAATTCCGTCGGCTTCGCTATCGATGCGGACGATGGCGATGGCCAGGGCGAGTTGGCGCGACCGATCCTCGGAGTCGAAGTCTCGGCGGAGGATCGCTTCGCGGAGTTGCGGCAGGGCGTCGCGTCCGTGCGCGCCGATGCGGCCCAGGGCGATGGCCGCCTCGACGGCGATTTCTTTTTCGTACACGTTCGCGCGTTCACGTTCGCTGGACTTGGGGTCGAACACGACGGCCGGCTTTTGCAGCGCGGCGTTCGTCAGAGGCTCGATGAAGTCTTGCGAGGCGGTGCCGTACCGCCCTATGGATCGGAGGCAGGCCGCCGCTTCGCAGCGCGAGGATGATCCGTAGCCGGCAAGTTCGTACCACGCGAGCGCGGTCGGTTTCTGCCGGCGGGCGGCGGCGAACGCTCGTTCGAGAATCGGTAACGCTCGGTTGCGATCGCCGCGAATCGCGCCCAGTGCGGCGATCGCGCCTTGTCGCCAGACGTCGTCCTTCGATTCTGCGATTCGCACCAAGGTCGGCGCTGCTTCGGCGGCGGCGGGGCCGATGCAAGCGAGCATGTCCATCGCGCCACGGAGCAGATTCGTTGCCGTTGCCGCGGCTTCGTCGGTTGGCGATTGGGCGGTTGCGGATTCGATGATTTCGAGGTGGATTTCGAGGAGCGACGTTGTGTACGGCGGCAGGAATTCAGGATTGCGGACGAGCAACGACAATGCAGACTCGCGGATTTGATTATCGTCGTCGTGGCGGAATCGGTCGAACGCGGCGGCGGTAAGTCTTTCGGACGGCTGCGCGTGGGCTTCGAGAAGCAACAGGGCGGCTTTGCGGGCGTCCGGCTCGTCGCTCGCGAGGGTCGTATACGCGGCGTGGACGGCTTCGCGGTCGTGGGGGCCGAGGTGTGCGAAGAAGTACAGGGCTTTGGTACGGTCGACGTCGTCGCCGGCGAGCATCTCGCGCAGTCGCGGCAGGTAGGCTCGCGGCCGGTGCTGAACCGCCTCGCGCAGGAACAACAGATCGATCCAGGAGAGGCCGCCACAGCCGTCGTCGTACACGGGAGGATACTCGCGATAGTCGGCTGCTTCGATCAACCGTAATACGGCTTCAACGAGGCGCGGATCGTCGGGCGCGACGCGATTCCAAACGGCCGTCATCTTGGTGCGGAAAAACCGTTCGTCGGCCAGCACGCTGCGCCGTGCCCTGCGTTCTCTTTGCTTATCTCCGGCAGCGTCGTACATGGCACGGGCGCATAGCCTGTCGATGCGCACGGCCGTCGATTCGCGCGATAGCGCGATGGCAAGACTGTCGGCGAGTTGCTTTCCGTCCGGCCGCAAGTCGTGCAGCCCGATCGGATAGTTGCCTTGGGCGAGTCGCGAACTGAGCCGCTCGGCATGTTCCAGCGCTAGAAAGCGGTCGGCCGGCGGGTGGATCGATCTGAGAACGCGGCGGGCCAATTCACCGACCGTCATCTCGCCTGGCAAGCAGCCGTATTTGGCGAGCACGAATTCATTCGTAATTGTTTCGTCGCTGTCTGCCAGGTCGAATAGTGGATCGGCTAGCGAAGTGGCCTGAACTGCGAGTTGGTCGATCGCGTACAGCGCGGCGGCGCGCCGGGAGCGGTTTCTTAGCGCGTCGCGAAGGCTCGGCAGCGCGGCGTCGC
>JAJDEG010000164.1 GCA_029259895.1 Planctomycetota bacterium | reverse complement strand
ATGACTGCCGTTGGACATCGTAGCACCTCGCGAGTAGAAGGGATGAAAGGGACACTTTGCGGAAGTCCTATTGGGACTAGCCGCATAGGGAATCTACGCTAAAGGACGCAACGAGGCAAGGGGTCGCATGGAAAAATCTTTATTCACCGCCGAATACGAGATTCTGCGGAAGTTGCTGCGCAAGAAACGCGAAGACGCCGGGCTGACCCAAGAGGAGATCGCCGAGCGGATCGACGAGACGCAGTCCTACGTCAGCAAGTGCGAACGCGGGGACCGCCGGCTCGATTTGGTGCAACTCCGCGTGTTCTGTCGAGCCATCGGCATTCCGCTCGGCGAGTTCGTCAAGGAGTTCGAGCGGCTCGCTAGCCGGGGGCGGCGTTAGGCGCGGCCACGTCTTTGCCGCTGAGCATTTGGCGGGTCCGGTCGTAGTACCGCTTGAGGCAGTCGCGCGACGTGACGAGCATGACGATTTCGAGCATTGCGAAGCTGGCCAGAATCCACGCCGGCCAGCGACCGTGCGCCCAGTGATCGGCCAGGCTGTAGAACGCCGCCGCGAGCGCCATGCTGGCGTAGAACTGGTAGTAACGGTAGTTGTGCTCGACTGCCAGTTGAAAAGCGTCCAGATTGGCCTGCAATCGCGAAAAATCGAGCTTCGGTGGCACGAGGCCGCTAGCGTGCAGCAACTTGTCGATGAGCGCCCAGCGGACGGCGTTTACCACCAGGCCGGCGGCGAATGAGCCGGTCGCCACGTACAAGAAGCCGCCCACCGTTGGTGCATCGGCCGGAGCCACCGACATCCAACTGGCAAGCGTTGCCGAGAAGTGGCTGGCGCCCGCCAAACATACGAAGCCGGGCGCCAGGTAGGCGATCAAGAGTCCAAAGCTGCGTTCGGGCGATTCCTTCATGAAGGCTCGGTGCTAAAAACAACGTCAGGTTTATTCTTAGCACGTCCGCGCTGCGCTCGAAAGCCTGTTTCTGCGGTCGTGGCCGCATAACGATATTTGTCCTGCGGTGTGGAGCAACGCCGTTCCTAGTTCTCCTCGTTGATGTTTGGTTTGCTGTTTCCGTGGCGAGGAAAGTGATTCGCTCCGTCGTAGCGCTGCCCAAAACGCGCGTCACAACCGAAATACGTCCTCGACTTTGTGGAGTAGCTCTTTCACTTCCCACTTGGGGACCGCGTTTGTTTCATTCCATTCGATAAGCGCGGCTAGCGCTTGCGCGGGCGTCATGCCGGCGTCGCGAAGCACACACGCGGTCCGAAACGTGGCGTTGTGCCCGCCCTGCCCCGAGATGGCTTCGATGTGGGCGATGTACGCCGGGCCGTTGTGGACCGCCGATGCTGGGGCGTTTCCTTCGCGGCGGGGCGAATTTCCCGCGATCCAAGTTGGGTCGAAGACGGGAATCGCGTCGCTATCGTAGTGATCCCACGGCTGCCACTTGTACGGAATTCCGGTCTCAGGATGAACGGACGGCGGGGCGACGACGTATCCGCCCTGTCCGCGTACGTCGGTCCGTCGACCCAGGACGCGCGTCCGGTTTCCGACAGTGTCGCCGTCACGAAGTCGGTAATAGAAGTGCGCGCCGCCACGTCCGGTCGTGCTCACAAGCGGCGTCGCCGGAAAGTTATCTTGCCACCAGCTAACCGCTTCGGGCGTATCGCAGTCGACGACGATCAAGCCGGAAACCGCTCCGGTGACGATGCCCACGTTTCGTCGGTCGCCATGTGCGCCGCGAAACCAGCCGCGAATCTCGTCGAACGTCGGTCGCCGTGTTTGGTAAACGGACCACGCAATGGCCGGCCGCTTGCCGATTAGCGGGATCACCGAGTAGCCGCGGTCCAGGTACTCGGCGGCGTAGTGAAAGGCAAAACCTTGGACTGCCGGCGCGAACGACGCATCGCGAAGGCTTGGCGGTTCGTCGCGCCGTTTCCGGCGGGAAGATGCGTGTTGCGACGGGTCGTGTTTCGTACTCATAGCCGATCCTATCACGGCGGCGGCGCTACGCAACCGAGCGAATGGTTTCCCGACTTGATGGAGATGCGTGGCCGGAAAAGCACGCTACGCAATGTTCGCGCCTGCTACAGCGCCAACTGAAAATCGAAGTTGCCGTAAGCCCCGTTTTCCGCCCGCCATGTGCCGTGGATCTGGCGATTGGCGATCCGGCCGCTGCAACTTCCCGGCGAGAGGAACGTGCCCGGCGGGACGTAAATCGCGCGGTCGATGTCGAGCGTCACGCGGTCCCCGTCGATTGTTCCGTGGGCGTGGGCCGTGGCGCCCCAGTACTTGGTTTGCCCGCCGACGCGGTAGGTCGTGTAGGTCACGACGCCGAAAAACCGCCGGCCGTCGGCCGACACGGAATCGATTCTTAGTTCGCGGTTGAGCACGGCATTGTTATTGGCCGCGTTCACCCCACCGTCGGACACTTGGTTACTCGAACCGGAAATGGTCTGGCCGGCACGGGGCGTCCAAACATTCTGGGGTGTGGTCGGCCGGCGGTTCGTGGCTGTTCTCGTCGCCGGCGTTGTCCGACGCGATTCGGTTTGCACGTCGGCGTTATCCCAGGGCATGCCAGTGTCGCCGCGAGAAACCGGCGCTTGGTTGCGGCCGACTGCGGCAAAGGGCTGGGCGGTCGCGGCGAGTATCCTCTGGGGCTCGGCGTTCATCTTGGGAAACGGGTCGTGGTTGGACGCGACCGGATCGGAACCTGTCGAAGGAGTCGGCGGGGCACCGCGTCGCTGGGCGGGGACGCGGGCGAGAGCGGACGGGGAGGCGTCGGGCGGCGCTGCCGAGGGTGCTTCCTGCGACCCGTCCGCGGCGGGGCGCGGTAGCTGTTTTGCGGTCGAATCGTCGCGTGGCGGGATATGCGACGCTATTCGGTCGTCTGCGGTCCGGGTATTCGGGTCGGCCGGACGCTGGTCGCCAGGTTGGTCGCTAGGTTTAGAGTTCTCGGGCCGTCGGGACTTGTACTGCTCGGTAAGCTCGCGAACCGCTCGGCGCAACTCATCGGATGTGGCGACGAAAACTTCTACGTCGATTTCGATCCGACGCTGCTGCTCGGCGAGTTCCATTCCTTCAATCAACTCGAGCCCGCCGCAACGAGCAAACATCAATTGCGCCCGCCTGAAGTAGCGCATCAATTCGCGGATTTCTCCAATATTCAGCGGTTGACGTTCGCGTTGCTCGTGTTCCGCGGCAATTACTTCCCAAAACGCCGCGTACTCGCGATAGCCTTCGGCAAGCTGCGGGAAGCCATGCTGATCGCCCTCCAATGCGGCGTGATTTCGCAGTGCGGTTGCTGCACGTCGGAATACGACGGCCGCATCAGCAGCCGGCTCTTGATAGGCTTTCAGTTGTGCGACGAGGGATTCCAATTTTCCAAGCAAGTCGCCCGCATGAACTTGAACGTTCGCGTTGAGCTCGTTGATCTCCTGTAATGTATAGGTACTTTTGTTGCGGAGCAGCCGAACGGTTTCGAGCCGCCCGTCGAAGTTGTCAACGTTGTCTTGAACGTTCGCCCACAAAGTTTGCAATAATTTGTAGCGTTGTTTTGCCCGGCGAACCTCCGGATCGGTAGACAGGGCATCGGTGGTCCGAGTGTTCCAATTGGTGGTCCGAGTGTTCCAAATCGCCGCGGCGCCCGCGGCGAATGCGATCGTGACGGCCAGGGCGGCTTGCACTTGACGTTCGCCGAGCGCGGCAAGAATCCGCTGCCAGTAGTCGTCCTTAAACCGTTCCCATAGACGCAAGCCGCCGGATACGGCGAGCACCGCGATTAGGGCCGCATGCCAGGTGATCGCCTGGAAATAAGCGAACGTCGCTAAGACAGCGAGCGCCCCAGCCGACCAGGCAACCGGTTTTTCCAGTAGGGACTGGAAAACTCGGCCGAGAGCACGGTTTACGCCGCTTTTGTCGAGCCAAATAATCACGAAGTAAATGACGCCGAAGGCCGCCACTGCCAAGACGAAGGTCAAGGCGGTGTACCCTAAGTATTGAAGCCACATCGTACTACCTCCCGGGAGTTGAATGAGTCGGATGACGGAATCGATCGAGAATGGTTTCAGCGGAAGTCGTTGCGCGTCGCGGTCGTAAATCGAACGTCGAAGGCGAGGTTTCCTCCGGGTGCGGAACGCCGAGATGCGGATTAGAGGACTCCGCCCAGTCGCCTATTTGAAAGGCGGCGGCCGAAACGACAGCGCCGAGACATGCGGCCGTGGCCAACGGCCAAAGCCATCCCGTGAACAACGGCCCGGATGCCGGTGCGGCGATGCCTGCGGCGGCGGACGGCAGGGCCGCGGCGGCGGACGGCGGCGGCACCACCGCGGCGGCCCGCAGCTCTGGACAGAAATGCAGGGTATCCGCCCAGCGCGCGGCGTTAGGTCGTAGCGACCGATTTTGAGAAGCGTGCCCATCGACGAAACACGCGTGAAAAAGATCGCGCAGCTCGGGATGCACGTCGCGATACCGAGGGACTGCCGGCGGCGGGCGGAATTGTTGACAATTCTTATCGAACGGGAAATGTCCTTGCACGATCCGCTCGACGAGCGTCGGAACGTTGCCCTTGCCGGCGTAGACTCCTTGAAACGGCAGACATCCCATCGCGATCTGGAACAAGACAACGGCCAGCGACCAGTCGTCGCCATGCGCGTCCCGCTGGTCGATCGCCACGTCACGGTCGGTCGCGGCCAACAACTCCGGCGGCTGATATTCGTCACGTGCTCGTCGGCACGTAAACAATTCGCCGCCGGCATCGAAATGGCAGGCGGCCAGGTCGATTACCACCGTCGGCTTTCCGGCAGCGCAAAGAAACTGTCCCGGATGTATGTCCGGGAACAGGTATCCGGCTGCGTGTAGTTCGGCTATCAGGAACGAAATCTCGTAGGCGATCCTCCGTAGTTCCGCCGCCGTGACCCAAGCCGGCGGATGGACATTGTCCAGCGCCTCGGCCAGAGTCACGTACGGTGGTCCGAAAAAACGTTGCAGGTAGCCGACGACTTTGCCGCGGCTGTCCTCGACCAGATCGAGCGGCCACGCCAAACGGTCGGCGATCGTAGGCGGCGGATGGTCGATCTGGTATTCCAGCCGCGGTTCCAAATCGTCCGGCACAGGATCGTGGTAGTCCTTGAGGACTTGATGGGCGTCACCGACAATCCGGCAAATTGCCGCCTCACCACCGAAAAGCGAACTCGTCGGTATGGCGGTTACGCGGCAATCTGCTTGGCGCAGGTAGTAGTCCATCGCGCTTTAGCTCCCAGGGTTGAGCAACCGCTTGCCGGAATCCGGGCCGGAGAGCAGCGTGCCGCGCTGGATCGCGTCGAGGCTGTTGGCGATGAGCGTGCGGCCGTCCGGCTCGGCCCCGCACATCGAGCGTGAATAGATCGACATCGAACGTGCGAAACCGCGAAACAGGAATTCGTAGTCCAACTTTTTGAGCGGAATGGGTTGCTTGCGGAAGATCCGCTCCAGCCTGTCCATGTCGTCGACGTTGGGTGCGATGGGGACGAAGTCGATCTCGCCCTGTTGCTCGGCCCGAACGATTTGGCGGGTGACATCGGGCAACTGCTCGGCATCGCCCGCTTGGCCGTCCGTGATGACGGCGATCAGCGTCCGATAGCAGGTCATACCGGCGGCGTCGATTTGCGCGCGGCAGGCCTGCGTCCGTTCGATCGTCGTCAGCAGTGCCGCCGCCAAATTGGTGCCGCCGCCGCCGGCGAACTGCATGGTCGCTTTGCTATAGAACGAAAGCGGCGCGTAGTCCTGGAACGACACTCGATCGTCGAAGGCGCAGCACGCCAGCATGGCCCGCTGGCGGGCTTCGGGTTGCTTGGCAAGGGTGTCGAGCATCGCTTTCCATGCAATGGGCAGCTGCTCGACGTATTTCTCCATCGATCCGGAAAAGTCGCAGACCGCCGTAAACAGAACGCGAGGCGCGAGATTCTCGGGTTCAATGTAGCCTGGCAGGATGTTGATTCGGACACGTTCGTGAGGGTCGTACATGGTTCTTCCCTTTCTAAAAACTGGGACGGATGGAGGCGAATGCAGGCGAGCAGGCTCACGCGAGCCGTCGCCATGGCGCATACCGCCGAAGATGAAAAACAGTGCAACGAGCAGCGCCACGAGCACGGCACAGCGGCCGAGCGTGAGCGTCGCGTAGCGGTCGACGAGTTCGTCGTAGGTGCCTTGGATTTTTTTCATGGCCGGAACCTTGGATAGTTGGTGGGCGGGCTGGTACGCGGCGCGGACGACGGTGTGGTTGGGAACGACGGCGGGTCGTCCAAGTCGAGCAAGTGTCGAACGTGCGTGAGATTCAGACGGCGAAGATCCTCGTCGTCCCACGGGCGGAGCGAGCAAGGTGCGGCGGGCATGAGTTGAGGAACGCCCGCGCAATCGGCCGGAAACGACACGCCGTCCTGTGAATACCACGCGCCCCACTGACTGTTGGCGAACACACCGGGCACGCGACCGGGGCCGATTTTCTTGCCCTGCGCGAGCGTCATGAAGAACGTCGG
>JAJDEG010000163.1 GCA_029259895.1 Planctomycetota bacterium | reverse complement strand
CACGAACATGCAGTCCAGCAGGCCGGTCAGGTACCGGGCAGTCGCCTTACGGTCGCCAGCCTCTCGCGCGGCCTCGAAGGCATTGACGTACTCGATCGCCACACCGGCCGCCCCGTGAAACGCGGCAATCAAGACCGAGGCAAGATGCTCAAGCCGTCCCGGTGATTCCCGATGGCGACGGAGGCGGACCAGGGCGTCATCGAGCCTATCCCGTCGCTGGCGTGCCCGCCATTCGCACATATAGCGGGCGGCGCAGGCCCGGCATTCGTGGTGCCTGTCGTCGCTGCCCCGCTTTCGTCGGCGGAATTGATCGAGGGGCTTGCGTTCGTAGCACACCACGCACGGTAGAGTCGGGACGTGGGCTTCCATGCCTACACCTCAGAGTACGCGAAAAGTGATTAGCCGGCGTCGCAGACCAGCGGATTGGCAGATCGCCCTCATTATACGTATCACATCGCGGTACTCTTGCCGCGTTTCGGCGATGGTTCGCGTTGGTTTCGGGTACTTTTTCACGCGGATTCCGTCGACCGTGAACGATTGTGGCCGCTTGGAAGTCCGCTTGCGAGCAGGCTTTGGCGTCGTTACTGGTTTGCACAACCGTTGCTCGCGATTCTCGTCGGAATGCGCCACGCCGGCGGTTGTACGTACCGACGCCACTTCTGCCGATTGCGACGCTTCGACCGCCCGCCGCACGCGAACGCAGTTCCACTCCGTTCCGCGCGACGTCTTGGCCTTCCGCTTGCGCAATTCCGCGACGATCGCCGGATAGGTCATGCCCGCCTCGCGCCATTCGATGCACTTGGCGATCCATGCTCGCTCCCACCAGCAGCCCTCGGTGGTTCGTTTGCCGTTACGACAGACGATTCGTTCGCCGTACGGCGCCCAGCCGGTCACGCGGCCGCCTTCGGCTTTCCAGCAGGCGACGCCTTCGCGAGTCCGTCGTACGCGCCATTCCCGGTAAGCCTGTTCGGCCAGTTCGTTCATCCGCTCGGCGTCGCCGCCAGGTCCATACACGAATCCATGCGAGACGAAGTGGACGGTCAGCCGCTTCCATTCGACCAAGTTTCGGACCGTGTCGGTGAGATCGCGAATCGGATGAGCCAGCGTGCCAACGGTGGGAACGATCAGGTGATCGCCGCGCCGCCGGGTCCGATCGAGCAGTTCACCCCCGCCACGTCGCCGAGGTATGGAGGCATCGTCCCGTTCGTCGATCCAGACGCCCTTGATGAGCGCCGTCGGCAGCCGAGACCGCGCGTACGCGATCAGGCCACGCAGATCGACGGACTGGCCATCTGCCTCCGTCGCGTAGATGAATGCTCGCATGACCGCCCTCCCGTGGCGTGATGGTCGCATCGGGAATTCTACGGCCAAAGCAAGTTTCAGGCGCGAGATACGGCGTTTCGGCGCTCTGTTGCATCGCGTTCACCGTGCTTTCAACACTCCACAAACACTCCACGCCGTGGCTATCAAATAGGAATGAGGCCTACGCTAGCCCGCCGTTTTCTTCGAGAAATGTCGGGTTACGTGTAGCCGTCCGTAGGGGAGCAAAGCGTGTCGAATAGACTTTTAATCCGTAGGTCCAGGGTTCGAGCCCCTGCAGCCTCATTTGGTTGGTTTTCCGCACGTTGAGCGCGCCGCGGATCGAGCAGGTAACGGTTGGCGGGTGGCTTGAATTCGTCGTTGTGGTGCCGACCGATGAACACCGCCCATTGGGTGGGTTTTTCGGCTGCTTCTGTGATCGTTGCTGCGGCCGGGGTTCTTTGGCTGGCTCGTGGGATGCGTCGCGTGGGTCGGGCGTAATTGTCGGGCGGAATTCTGGTCGCGGAAAAGATTCCCAACGGGGGCTTGTAGGGTTTTGCCCGCCGCGGCTATATTGACGAGCTTTACAGCATCGCGCCCGGAAAATTTTTGAAGGCTCGTGTCCATGAAGGTTCGCGCCAGCGTTAAGCGGATTTGTGAGAATTGCAAGGTCGTCCGCCGTCGCGGCGTGGTGTACGTTGTTTGCACGAATCCACGTCACAAGCAGCGGCAGGGTTAGGGGTTAGGAAAGTTCAGCCGATGCAGTCGCGGACGGTTTCGTGATTGTTCGCGCTGAGTTTGCCGCGGCCATTTTCGTCGCGGCCACCGTCGCCGGATCTGGTTGGCGGCGAGAGAAATCGAAATTCGCAGCTAGGGTTCCCGTATGCCACGTTTGCTCGGTGTTGATATTCCGAACGATCGAGCGACCGTCGTGTCGCTGACGTATTTGTATGGCGTTGGTCCGAAGGTGGCGCGAGAGTTGTGCCACAAGGCTGGCGTGAATCCGCTGGCGAAGGCGAAGGAGTTGCGCGAGGACGAGGTCGCTCGGATCGCGGCACTGCTGGATAAGGATTATGTCGTCGAAGGTCAGCTACGGCGTCAAGTTGCGCAGAACGTGGCGCGGCTGAAAGATATCAATAGCTACCGTGGGCTGCGTCATCGGCGCGGCCTGCCGGTTCGCGGTCAGCGGACGCGGACGAACGCGCGGACGCGGAAGGGGCCGAAGAAAACGGTTGCGGGCAAGAAGGGCGTGAAGGATCTCAAGTAAGCGTCGCGATCGTCGGACCGCAATCACTTGTGAATTGGTTGCGTTCTTTCGGCGAGCCTTGGGCAGAGGCAGCGTCGGGCGTGGAATTCAAGTTTAGTAATTGGAGCCAATGGCGTGGGGAAACAGCAGGCAAAACCGTCCGCGTCGACCAAGAAGCGTCGCGTCCGTCGCAACGTCTCGACCGGCATCGTATTCATCAAGGCGACGTTCAACAACACGACGGTGACGGTGACCGACACGAAGGGCGACACGCTGTGTTGGTCGTCGGCCGGAACGTCGGGCTTCAAGGGGAGTCGCAAGAGTACGCCGTTCGCCGGCCAGTGCGCCGCGCAGCAGGCGGCGGAAAAGGCCGTCAAGTTTGGCATGAAAGAAGTCGAAGTTCGCGTGAAGGGTCCGGGGGCCGGACGCGAAAGCGCGATTACGGCGCTGCAGGCCGCTGGCTTGACGGTCAAGTCGATCGAAGACATCACGCCGCTTCCGCACAACGGATGTCGGCCGCCGAAGAAACGGCGCGTTTAGCGCTGGACGTTCTGCGGGTTAGCTTGAGACGTTCGGCAGTTTTTCACTACTTTACGAATTCAATAATCTAATTTCAAGAATCGCATGGCTCGTTACAACGGTCCGGTATGCCGTCTTTGTCGACGTGACGGTCTGAAGCTATTTCTCAAAGGTTCGCGTTGCGACACGCCGAAGTGTGCCATCGAGCGCCGCGACGTGCCGCCGGGCATGAATCAGAATCGCCGCGCGAAGCTGACCGACTACGGCATTCATTTGCGAGAAAAGCAAAAGCTCAAGCACTACTTCGGCGTGCTGGAACGACAGTTTCGCGGTTACTATCAGCGGGCGACGCGGGCCAAAGGAAACACGGGCGATACCCTGCTGAGCTTGCTCGAACGTCGGCTGGATAACGTGGTGCATCGGCTGGGACTCGGCCAGAGCCGGGCCCAGGCGCGGCAAATGATCGCGCACGGGCACATCACGGTGAACGGCAAGTTCGTGAACGTTCCAAGCTATTCGCTGCGGGTCGGCGACGTGATTCGGGTGAAGAATCGGCCGAAGAGTTTGCTATTGGCCCAAGGCAACCTTTCGCAGCGGCGCGGGGCCGTGCCGGACTTCTTGTCCAGCATCGAGGGCGGGATTCCCGAGGGGCACGTGATGCGGTTGCCGGACGAACACGATTTCTCGTTGCCGGTGCAAACGCAGTTGATCGTCGAAGTGTGTTCGCGTTAGGCGAAGCGGATAGGGAAAGATCGACGGCGGCGAGGGACGTCGCTCGAACGAGACATCCTGTAATCGGACTCATAGCGGAGAATTGACATGCACATTCGCTGGCGCGGATTGGAATTGCCGAGCATCGTCACTTGCGAACAGGCGAGCCTGTCGGGCACGTACGGCAAGTTCATCGCCGAGCCGTTCGAGCGGGGATACGGCTCGACCATTGGTAATTCGCTGCGACGGATTTTGCTGGGCAGCTTGGAAGGAAGCGCGATCACGCAGATCAAGATGGCCGGCGCGCAGCACGAGTTCACGACGATCAAGGGCGTCCTCGAAGACGCCACGGACATCGTGTTGAATGTGAAGAGCCTGATCGTGAAGAAATATAGCGACTCGACGAAGGTGGTTCGCGTGGCCCGCAGTACGGCCGGTCCCGTGACCGGAGCGGACATTGAGGCGGACGCCGACGTGGAGATCATTAACCAGGATCATTTGATCGCGACGTTAACCTCGGACGTTCCATTCGAGCTGGAAATGGTCGTGGAGAACGGCCGCGGCTATGTACCGTCGACGGAACACAGCCCGCAGGAGCAGGAAATCGGCATCATTCCCGTGGACGCGGTATTCAGCCCGGTGACGCGCGTGCGTTACGAAGTGGAAGAGACGCGCGTCGGCCAGAAGACGAACTACGACCGTTTGACGACGGAGATTTGGACGAACGGCTCGATTCATCCGGAGATGGCGTTGGTCGAAGCGGCTAAGATCTTGCGGAAGCACCTCAATCCGTTCGTTCACTACAGCGAACTCGGCTCGCGGGTCAATACGGCTTCGCGGGGCGTGGCGACGAGCCGCATCGATCCGGAAACCGAAGGCAAGCTGCGTTTGACGGTCGGCGACTTGAAGTTGTCGGTGCGGGCGTCGAATTGCTTGGAAGCAGAAAACATCAATTCCGTTCGCGACCTGGTGCAGCGAAACGAAGACCAGTTGCTGGAAGTTCGCAACTTCGGCGAAACGACATTGACGGAAGTAAAAGAGAAACTGACGGAGTTGGGTTTGCGGCTGGGCATGCGACTGCCGGCACCGGCTTCGACCTAGATTGTCGTTATTCGGCGCGGCCGGCGTGGCGAATCGCATCGCATGGTTTCAACGCCTTTGGCCCGACCAACGACGGTCAACCGTGGTGGGCATAGCCCGCCCGCATAACTGAATTACGACCTCGCACGACAGACGGGTTAGCGCAATGCGGCATCTTCGACGCGGACGTTGTTTGGGCCGATCTCCGAGCCATCGCAAGGCGATGTTTCGGAATCTCGCCTCGGCGTTGTTCTTGACGGAACGTGAGACGGACGCGTTCGACGAGAACGTACCTAAGGTGCGGGGTCGGATCATCACGACGGTCGCCAAGGCGAAGGAAATTCGGCCGGTGATCGAGCGGTGCGTTTCGATCGCTTGCAAGGGCCTGGCGGCCGAAGACGCAGCGAAGGCGTTTTCGACGAGCGCCGAGCGAGGAACGCCGGCGTGGAAAACGTGGCGCGAAGGGGACGAGTGGCAGTCTTGGAACCAGGCGATGGCCCCGGCCGTCGCGGCGCGCCGTCAGGTGTTGCGGTTGCTTGGCGACAAGCAGGCGGTCCGGATCTTGTTCGAGCTAGTGGCGCCGCGATTCGTGGATCGCAATGGCGGGTTCACGCGGGTCGTGAAGCTGGCCCAGCCTCGATTGGGCGATAACGGCGCCAGGGCCATACTCGAATTCGTCGGCGTTCGAGATCGTGCGGTTCAGGCACCGCAGGCCCCGAAGTTTGAGAACGACGAAGCGGCGAAATAGCGACGGCCGGATTCTACTGGTTCGACTTTGCTGTTTGGAACGTGATGGATCGCGTCAACAATCGCCGGCGTTCGCGCTTGCCCGCCGGATTTGATTTCACGCTGCACATGCGTCGACTGTGTCGGTCGCTGGTGTCCGATCTTACCGATTTGGCCCACGTCGACATCGACCGCGTGGCCATTTGCTTTAGCCGCGCTCGCAAGCGCGTTGCCCACGGCATTTGGGCTTCGCTTACGCCGTTGCGGTTTGCCGGCGGTTCGCTTACGACGCAGCACGGCCGGCAGACCTGGACGATTCAGCGGCTGTACGGCGACGACGGGCAGGAAATGCTGTACATCCTGCGATTCTATCTGCCGCGATTCTTCGACCAGCCGCTCGACGAGAAGCTCAACACGGTGATCCACGAGTTGTGGCATATCGGCCCCGAGTTCGACGGCGATCTGCGTCGTCACGGCGGACGGTGCTATGCCCACGGCGCGTCGCAGAAGGAATACGACGCACGGATCGAGGTGTTACTGCGAAAGTGGCTCGACCAGCGGCCCGACCCGTCGCTATACGATTTCCTCTCCGGTACGATGGAAGACTTGATCGATCGTCACGGCGGGCTTCACGGCCTGCGGGTGGCGAGGCCGCGGTTGATTCCGATGCGGCGGGCGGCGTCGTAAGGCGACGGCAGAGCACGGCACGGGTGATCGTGCGACGGGTGATCGTGCGACGGCCGACGCGCGACGGTGATTGTGGGGCGGTGGACGCTTGCGAGCCGGCCGCTAGCACGATCGTGACAGCAGGTCGATGAGCGGATGAGCGATGAGCGGAGGCGTCGACAGCCAGCATTGACCCGTTCGCGGCCGGTCGATACCCTTCGCCGCTCTCGTCCGTCCTCGTCTCCTCGTTGAATCTGTTCGGCGGGCCACCGCGCGCTGCCGCCGTACTTGCCACGCGCCGTCGAAACCGTTGATGCTACACTTCTCGCGCCGCACATTCTGCTGTCTCGCCGTCGAGGGTTTCGCCTTGCTCGCGTCGGGCTGTCGGCTCATTACACCACCGGACGATCTAGGCGGATTGGAATCTTCGCCGCTGCTGTCTCCGCTGGCTGGCGACGACCACATCGCGCTCGAAGTGTTTTTCGTTCACGTTCCGCTCGGCGAGGAGAAGACGACGGCTGCGATTTGGCACGAGGTCGACGAGCAGCAGTTTGCGGTCGACGTTCGACACCGGCTCGCGCAACACGGATTTCGCGCGGGCGTGGCGTCAGGCGCGTTGCCGCAAGCGCTGCAAGACCTGCTCGACGCGAACGGCTCTACGTCGACGGCCGAGGAGTCCGACTCCACCGATACCGGCGAAGCCCAACCGATGGCGAGTCGGCAAGAGCTTCGCCTCCGCCCCGGCGGCAAGGGTGAGATCGTCCCTTGTCCTCCGCGCGACTCGATCACGTTGATGACGGTCGACAATCGGGAACTTACGGGACGGACGCTCCGCTCCGCGCAAGGCCGGTTGATCGTTCGTTGCCAAGCCGAAGGCGACGGCCGGGTCCGCGTCGCTTTGACGCCGCAAATTCAACACGGCGAAGTCCGCCGCCGATTCGTGGGGGGCGACGGTGCGTTTCGGCCCGACATCAGCCAAGACAAGATCGAGTTCGAGCACTTAGCGGTCGCTACGCATCTCGCCGCGGGCCAGATGGTCGTACTCGGTGCGCTGCCGCACCCGCTGTCGAGCCTTGCCCGCGATTTTCTCACGGACGACACGAGCGGCAAGCCGGTCCAAAAGATGTTGGTTCTGCGGTTGATGCAGTCGCAGTACGACGATGGTCTTTCGGATGTGGGGCTGGTGGACGGGAGTTAGGGGATCGTCGCAGCTTGGGACCGGATGCGGTTTGTCGTAACCGCAAAGCACTGCCGAACGAGCCGGCCGTGACATGCAATGCCGTTCATTGCCTGAGTTTTGTCAGTTTTATTCTTGATGGTGGTCGCGGCGAGGCGCTTGAGTGCGACGACGGTGGGACGATATACTCTCTTTCCTCACCGTTAAGGTCGCCGTCGACAGCGTAGTCGACCGCTCGTTTTCGCCGTGGGCCGCTCTGGCGAGTTGGCCCTTCGCGAAACAAGCGAATGCGGCGGCTTCGTTTTGCCATCGGCTGGCGTGCGCTCTTCCTGCCTGCGTTTCGTCGGGTCGATGGTGTTGTTGACCGTTTCGTTTTGGGACGGTTTCGTAGAAGGAAATACGACATGAAGAAGTTTCCCCGTGCGCGCGTTGTTGGCATCCGGCTGGCTTTGGCTTTGGCGGCGACGCTGGCTGCGACTTTCGCGACGGCCGGCATTGCGGAAGCGAGCGATTTTGCGCTGCATCGGGCCGAGCGCAATGTGGTCGATAAGACGAATGCCCAGCGCGCCCGGTTTGGACTTGCGCCGCTTAGGATTTCCAAGCGGCTGGTCAATCAAGCTCGCCGGCACGCCCAATGGATGGCGAAGTCCGGAAACTTTCAACACGGTAACGACGGCGTCGCCGAGAACATCGCCTGGGGCCAGTCGGGGTCGTCCGAAGCGGTGGGCGACTGGATGAATTCGTCGGGCCATCGGGCGAACATTCTCGGCGGCTACACCCATATGGCAGCGTCCTGGGCGCGGGGCAGCGACGGGCGGCTGTATTGGGTGCAGCAGTTTTCCAGCGGCGAGAAGGACGATGTTGTCGTCGAGGACGACATGGGGCAGAAGGACGCGTCTTAGCCGAGCTTCGCGATTCGAGGGCCATTCGAGGGCCATTCGAGGGCCATTCGACGAGCATTCGACGGGGCGGTTTTGCCGAACGCGGCATGCCGCCTCGTCGGTTTTCGTCGGGATTTGCGCCCGCCGAGCGATTCGCGGCCCCCGATTGAGCATTGCGTGCGATTGTGCTGAGACTCTATAATTTCGCGCTTGGAAAACTGAACGTTTTTGCACGCCATCCGGCGCAATTGGCCATCGTCCGAATCATTTGGGAGAAATTGTTGTGGCATCCGGCAAGTTTTTGTTTACGAGCGAATCGGTCAGCGGCGGGCACCCGGACAAGCTGGCGGATCAGATATCTGACGGCATTCTCGATGCTTTGCTGGCGCAAGACCCGATGAGCCGCGTCGCGTGCGAAACGATGGTGACGACCGGCGTGGCGATCATCGCCGGCGAGATCACGACGAAGGCCGTGATCGACTATCCGACCGTGGTCCGCGGTGTGATTCGCGACGTGGGATATACCGACGACGGGATGGGGATCAACGCCGAGACGTGCGCCGTTATGGTGTCGATCGATCGGCAAAGCCCGGACATCGCCCAGGGCGTCGACGAGAACAGCACGGCGGGCAAAGCGATCGGGGCCGGCGATCAGGGATTGATGTTCGGGTATGCGACGAATGAGACGCCGGAATTGATGCCGCTGCCGATCGCGCTGTCGCATCGGATTCTGCACGAGTTGACGGAAGCCCGGCGGCGCGGCGACGTGAAGTGGCTGCGGCCGGACAGCAAGAGCCAGGTGACGGTCGAATACGAAGGCGGCAAGCCAGTGCGGATCGACACGATCGTGCTGTCGACGCAACACAGTCCCGACGTCACACACGCGGAGATTAAAAAGTACGTCGTCGAGAAGATCATCAAGCCGCTGCTGCCCTCGGACCTCGTCAACGGCGACGTCACGTATCACATCAATCCGACGGGGCGGTTCGTGGTGGGCGGCCCGCACGGCGACTGCGGACTGACCGGGCGGAAGATCATCGTCGATACGTACGGCGGCTGGGGTCGACACGGCGGCGGTGCGTTTAGCGGCAAGGATCCGACGAAGGTCGATCGCAGCGCGGCGTATATGGCGCGGCACGTGGCGAAGAACGTGGTGGCGTCGGGCGTGGCCGATCGCTGCGAGATTCAACTGGCGTATGCGATCGGCGTGTCGGAACCGGTGAGCGTTCACGTCGACACCGAAGGAACCGGCCGCGTGGACGACGAGCGGTTGTGCGAAGTGATTCGCAAGATGTTTCCGCTTTCGCCGGGCGGGATAATCGATTATCTCAAGCTGCGGCGGCCGATCTTTCGCAAGACGGCGGCGGGCGGACATTTTGGCCGCGACGATACGGACTTCACATGGGAGAACACGGACCGCGCGGCGGAGTTGGCCGAAGCGGCCGGACTGGCCATGGCGAGTCGATAACCGATTTGCGTTGGTTGCTCGGCGACGGAGGGCGTGGGTTTTCGTTGAGTGGTGCCGAACGAGGTGAGGCTCACCATGCGACCGCGCACCGACTGGTGGGCCTCACTTCGTTCGACCCACCCTACGTGGAATTCAGTGCGAGGTTGCGAGCGTTATGTTTCGTCGGAACATTTCCGCCATTGCGCTTGGAAACGCTGCCGACGTTCATTTTCGCGCGGCGGTCGATTGGCTCGCTGGCAATGTAGCTTGCCGGTTTTTCGCCGATGCGAAGTCGGCGATTGCGAAGTCGGCGCTGGCGGTGCCGGGCGTTCGCGATGAGCCGTCGCTGGTCGTGTTGCTGCAATCCCGGCCGGGGCAGTTCACGGACGCCGAGATAAAGGCGTTGCGTTTTCGCTGGCCGGTTGCGCGATTCGTTTCCGTGGCCGGGAGTTGGTGCGAGGGAGAACCGCGCAGCGGGTTCGCCGCGGCGGGCGTCTATCGCATCGCCTGGCACGCTGCGGCCGACCGATTGGCGGCGGAGATTGGCGAACCGATTGCGCGTCCTGGCGGCGTGGGACGACCGATTTGCCGCGGGCTATTCGACCTGCCGGCAACGGCGACGATTGACGAGCGGCTTTTGGTGAATTCGACGCCGAGGGCGGCGTCGCCGGCCGTTTTGGCGGTGGCGGCGCGGAGGTCGAGTTGGGCCGAGCCGTGGGTCGATGCCCTCGCCGCGGCGGGGCATGCGGCGGTCTTTTGGCCGCTGGACGGCGGAGCACTCGTTCGCGGTATCGACGCGGTCGTGTGGGATACGTTCGGCTGCGAGGGGCGGCTGGCGGAATTTCGCCACGCGCTGCCTAACGAATCCGCCGACACGCCGATCGTTGCCGTGGCCGATTTTCCGCGACCGCAGGACCTCGAGCAAATGGCCACGCTCGGCGTGCGTCGGGTGCTGGGTAAGCCGCTGATGATCGCGGACTTGTTGACGTGTCTGAACGACGCGCTCCACGCGGCTCGCGCTTCGCAGGATACCAGAATCGCCGTGGCGTAACTGCTCCGAGTGTAGGTCGTTCTTAATGGGCGAATTCGTCGTCGCAGCCAACATCGTGGACACCTTCCGCGTCGAGTTCCATGCGGAGGATTTCGCGTTTCCAGTCCGGTTCGTGAATCGCCCAGCCTTGGACGATTCGCCCGGCGTCGTCGACGGTGAGGGGCTGGCCGGTGTGGTGAACTCGTCGCTGACAACTCGATTCGACTGGCGACATTCGCGGCACGCGGCCGAACACGTTGCTCCGTCGCCACGTGACGCGGTCTGCATCGAACACCGTGATAATGACGGGCACGTGCAAATCCAGCATCCGCCGCGCGACCAACTCGTGGCTAGCGTGGACGAATCGCCGCTTGATGTCCGCGATATCCCAGCCGTTCGCCTCGGCCACGGCCCGAAAAGCGGACGTGGGCAACAGCAATCGGCCGGCGAGGCGATTTGCAACGTCTTCGCGGGCAGCCGGAGGGGCCTCGCGCGGATCGACTCCTAAATGCGCGAACACGCGATGCGCCGACGCCTCGCCGATTTCGTGAGCGACGGCCCACTGACGGCGTTCGCCACGCGGATCGCGGCGAAGCAAGATCGACGTGCGGGCCGACCGTTCGCCGTCGCGCAATGCGACCAACCGCGCGCGTCCAGACTGTCGATCGTCCCACGCGACGTCGATCCCCAGCGACTCGGCCACGCGAAACGCATCGACCGGCGGCCCTGCCACGCCAGCGGCGAGGAGCAATTCGTGGGCCACGTCGTCCAGCGCGGCCGCAACTTCTTCCACGGTAAATTCCGGCAGCATGACGCACCCCGATAGTGAATATCGGTACACTATCGCGTCTGTCGCGTTTTGGCAAGTGTTTCGCGCGGCTGAGGCTCAACGCCGCTGGTGGGTTCACGTTATGATGCGGCGATCGCCGCGCTCGATTCGCACGTTTCGCACCATTCGCGACGCGGCGGCGATCGGGGAATTCTGCGTTCAATTCGGCACTCGCGAGATCATCACATGGCGTCGCTCGAAAACATCGAACCACAACTCGCCGCTCGGCTTCGCGCGGCAATGCCCGTCACGAAACGCTGGGCGTATTTCGACCACGCCGCGGTCGCGCCGCTTTCCGGGCCGGCTCAGACGGCGATCGCAACGTGGGCCGAGCAGGCCGCGCGAGACGGCGATACGGTGTGGCCGAGTTGGGCGAGGCGCATCGAGGAAATTCGCCATGTCGCGGCCGCCTCGATCGGTGCCGACGAAGAAGAAATCGCCTTCGTCAAGAACACAACCGAAGGCATCTCGCTCGTCGCCGAGGGCTTTCCTTGGCAACGTGGCGATAACGTCGTGACGCTGACCAACGAGTTCCCGTCGAATCAATATCCGTGGCTCAATCTGGCGTCGCGGGGCGTGGAAACGCGCCGCGTGGCGGTCGATGCCGCCGCGAACAACAGCGCCGCGAAAAGTGACGACGCGAATAGAAAGGACGACGGCGTTTCGGGCCGCGTCGATCTCGAACGTCTGGCGGCCGCGTGCGACGAGCGGACGCGGATGATCTCCGTCAGTTGGGTCGGCTATGCCAGCGGGTTTCGGCTCGATCTCGACGCCGTCGCCCGGTTGGCGAAGGACTTGGGTGTGCGGCTCTTCGTCGACGCGATTCAGGGACTGGGTGTGTTTCCGCTCGACGTTTCGCAAACGCCGATCGACTATCTCGCGGCCGACGGGCATAAGTGGCTGCTGGGACCGGAAGGGGCCGGCTTGCTCTACGTCCGCCGCCGGCGACTCGACGAGCTTCGGCCCATCGGCGTTGGCTGGCACAGCGTCATTCACTCCGGCGATTTCAACAACATCGACCTCGTCCTCAAGCCGGCGGCACAGCGCTACGAAGGAGGTTCGCCGAATATGCCTGGGGGGCTCGCTCTAGGCGCAAGTCTCGACTTGCTCGCTTCGCTCGAATCGGAATACGGACGCGGCGCGACGGCGCGGCGAATCGTGGCAGTGGCCGAGTCGGCGTGCGAGCGGTTGCGGGCAATCGGCGCGACGATTCACAGCGACCGCACGGCAGACCGCGCATCGGGCATCGTCTCGTTTTCGCTTCCCGGTGGAGATGCCGACGGGATGCGAAAGCGGGCGTTGGCCGGCGGCGTGGCGTTGAGCTGTCGCTCTGGGCGGCTGAGGATTAGTCCCCATGCCTATAACGACGACGGCGACGTCGATCGATTGGTCGACGTGCTGGGTAGTGGCTAGCCCGACCGGCTACTCGCCGTCTTTCAAGACTCGCTGCACTTCGATCAATTTCGCCCGCGCGCTTTCCATGCCGGGGTTCAGCTTCAGCGCTCGGCGAAAGCATTCAGCCGCCGAGGCGTGCTCGCGCAACTGGACGTAGCAATAGCCCATGCCGGCCGCCGCGCCGAAGTGATACGGATTGATTTCCAGCGTCTGCTGGCAATCGCGAATCGCGTCGAGAAACTTCGATGTGCTGAAGTACCCGATCGCCCTTTGGTTCCAACTCTCGGCGATCCAGGGCGCGACGTCGATCAAGCTCGACGCGCGGGCGATCGCTTCGGAGAAGTCCTGCGCGTTGTTCAACCGGATGATCGCCCCTAGCTCCTGTCGCTGCGACGGGGTTCCGATCCGACACCACAACAGCCTTATCGAGTTTTCGGCCAAAGAACGCACGCCGCGATCGCGATCGCGGAGCGCCTTGCCGAGCACGTTGTTCGACTCGAAATCGGCCAGAAATCCCAGAGCCAGCGTGGCCCCGCGGCGCGACATGCGCTCGCCCCGTTCGACGAGCCGCTCCAACGTGGCCACGCTATATCGCTGGCCGACGCGGCGGATGAACGATGCGGAGTTTTCGGCTTCCAGGTATTCTTCGTAATAGGAATCGAGCAGCGGACGGCGCGGTTTCGAGCGTTTCACAAGTGTAGACTCCCACAGGCGTCGGCGACGCGCGGTGCGTCGAACAGGCTCGCCCTCCGTGGCTCTTTCAGGGCAAAACCGGAAATGGCCCGAACGGCCAAAGACGCGGCTTTTCCCTACAGCTTCGAGTCTAATCACGACAGGGCCGCCTCCGCAAGCAATTGGCACGCCCCCGGCGGCTGGCAATACTCGGCAAAATACGAGAAAATAACGTCTGTAACGCATACGGCGACACGCCGGCCGCAATGGGAGAAGCCGCAATGATCCATCGCCTCCAATGCCGCTCGAATCGACCAGCGGCGAACGCCGCGCCGTCCTCTTGGCTCGTGCCTCCCGTCTCCCTGAGTTCCGGCGTACTGCCGTTCCTTGCGCTCCTCCTTTCGGTCGTCTTCGTCCCCGCCCCCACCGCATCCGCCGCCGATTCCATCAACTGGCGAACCGGCCGCGACCTGCAAAACTTCCTCCGCAAGAACATTGGCGGTGCTGGCCTCGCATGGTCCGGTCAACCGATCCGCGAGGCCGTTGCCAATCTTTCTCGATCATCGGGCATCCGGGTGGCGATGCTGCTCGACCGCCGCATCGATCCTGAGACGCGGCTCGAGCTCGCCATGGGCGACGTACCGTTCACCGACGCGCTCGCCCGCATCGGCGCTGCTGGCGGAGCCGACTTCTGTCAGATCGGCCACGTCATTTATTTCGGGCCGTCGTCGATCACCCACCGGTTGCGAACCGTTTCCGAACTCCGCAAGCGCGAAGTTCGCGAACTGCCCGCGGCCGACGCCCGCCGCTTCACTGCTTACAAACCGTTTGCGTGGGACGACCTTGCCGAGCCGCGCGATCTGCTCAAGGCCATCGCCGCCGAAGCTGACGCCACGATCGAAAACCTCGACGCCGTTCCCCATGACTTGTGGGCCGCCGCCGACCTGCCGTCGATGAGCCTGACGGACCGTCTGACGGTCGTCGCCGGTCAATACGACCTCACGTTTGAAGTCGGCCTGGGTGGCACGACGCTGCGTCTCGTGCCGATTCCCGACCGAGTGGCGATCGTCCGCTCGTACCCCGTCGGTCAGGGCGCGCCCGAAGTCGCCGAAAAGCTCGCCGGCGCGTTTGTAGGCTGCAAGATTATCGTGACGGGCACGCGGATCGAAGTCGAAGGCCGCGTCGAGGACCATTTGCAAATCGTCGAAGCCCTGGCCGGCAAACCGATCCGCAAACCGGCTGCCGAAGCTCCCCAGGGCGACCTCGACCGTATCCGCATCGATAGCTTCGTCGCCGAGAACCAGCAACTCGGCGCCCTGATACGAGCAATCGCCAGCCGCCTGAAACTGGAAGCCGAGTTCGACGGCCCGGCGCTCGTTGCCGCTAAGATTTCGCTCGATCAAATCGTCTCCGCCGAGTTGAAGACCGGCACCGTCAAAGACCTCCTCGACAAAGTCATGAAGCCGCACGGCCTCGGTTACGAAATCCAAGGCAAGAAGCTGCTCGTTCGGCCGGCGAAGAAGCCGTAGCGACGTTGCGCCAACCTTCGCCGTAAGCGACGCGCTAGCCTTACTGATACAACGCAATCGTAACGGCCAAAATCTCTGTCGCAGCCGTTTTCGCCACCATCCGATCCGCATTGCGAACCACGGCGGCAAAAAACTTTCTGCGCTCGACCGTTTTTTTGTCAACAAACGCTCGGCGAATCGGATAATCTTTGCAGTCTCCGGTGTCGTTACGCAATGCGAGCGGGCTAGCGGCCGCTGCTCGTCAGGCCACTCGACGCGCGAAGCCGTCGCGCCCACTCGATTCGGCGCTTAACCACGATCACTCCGCTCGGTCGCGAAAAGGAAGTCAATCCATGCCGTTCCGCCGCATCCTCACCCGTGGTGGCTCGTTCGACTCCGAACTGAGCAACCCTCGCATCCAAGACAACGAGTCGACACTCACGCTCGTCATCAAACTCCACCTGCGGCAGATGAACCCGACCGGCACAGCCGCCACGGGCACGCTGCGCGACAGTGGCCAGAATTACGCTATCCAACGATGGGACGCCGACAGTTGGTCGAGCTTCACCGGCCGCGTGACGCGTATGGTCGATGGCGTTTGGGACGCCAAACAGTTTCTTACTCCGCCGGCGACTCTGCCCGCGACGATCCTGCGCGAAATGACGTACCCCGGCCCGCTTGGCTCCGGCAAAGCGCCTTACGTCACGTGCAATCTCGACACGCGTCTGCAAAACAGCGCCAGAGGCAGCCACGCCAGCCTCCGCTGCTATCGCCTGGATGCCTCGGAAACCAAGACGTTCCGCTCGTTCATTCAGCCCAGTTCTGGCCGCGACGGCGGCATCCTCGTCGATCGCGACGTCTATTACGAAATTTACTTCGACGCCGACGGTCTCCGATTCTTCAATACCATCGCACACGAAATCGGCCACGTCCTCGGCCTCAACCACCCCGGCGGAAACAGCAACACAGCCGCCGCCTACGGCCGCCCGGGCACGCCCGAGTATCGCGAGGTGATGGGTTTCGGCAGTAACATCACTCCGCGTCAAGCCGCTCCCTGGAAAGCCCGCATCAAGATGCACACCGACTACCGTCACGAATGGAACGTTACGGCCGTCCGTCCCAACCAACCCACGCTCGAAGAGCTCATGCGAGGCGCCATCGGCGGGCCGTAACGCCAACGGACGTGTCGCGCCGCGTGAAAGATGCGTCGATTGTGGATGCGACTCGGTTGGCCCATGTGTTTTTTTTGAATTTGGCCGGCACCAAAACAAGCCCAAGTTCGCCAGGGAAGCAATTTTCTCTGCACTCTCTCGACGGACGACAGAATCACTCGTGACAGAACCACTCGGGCGTAGAACGGGTCTCAGAGGCGATCCGGAAGGAATCGTCGGGAGCCGTCGTCGTTCAAGAACTCGCCAAGATAGCGCGGTGGTGATCGCGGAATTGAAGTTGCGAACGAAGACGAATTCGCCACTCCTCTCGCGAGCCCGTTAGGACCGCTTGTAGGCGACTTAAAGGCAAGCGTCCCTTGCTGCTCCGGCGTCGACTAGGTTGTCGCGTCCGTGGTGCCGACGCGCGCGTCGATCGGGTGGGGCTTGCGTGAATCGAATTCGTCGTCCACGCGACGCACGCTCTTGTCATCCTTGAGCGTTCCGCCCGTCGTACACGCGCACTGGCGTATCCGCTTTACGGCCGCGCTCAACGTGGTTGCAATGTACGTGCCTCCGTCGCCGCGAAAGCGCTCGCCGAGCGCTCCAGGATCGCCGTCTTGCCAAATGCCGACGACGATCGGCACGTCGGGATAGCGCGCTCGCAGGCAGCGACATAGATAACGACCGTCGCGGGTCGATAGCGGCGGCAATATCGATAGCGCGACCACGCCGACACCATCCCGATTGACGGCTTCGACGACCTCGGCCGGTAGCGCGCCCGCGCCGATCGTTTCGGCGTCGACGCCCGTGCGACGAACCAACATCGCGAGCATCGCATTGGCCGCCTCGTCGGCCCTGTCGCCAACGGCGACGCAGAGGACGCTTTTTCGGCCGTCACCCGTTGCCGCTCCATCTCCGTCAGACTCTGGTTCGGCTCCCTCGATGGCTTCCGCGGCGATTTCTTGCATGGACCGAATCACAAACTCGGCGCGATCGCTATCGAGCGCTCCGGCGTGACGATCTCGTTCGGCAAGTCGCAACGTCGCAAGCACCGCGCCATCCATCACCGCATCGAGCGACGCCCGTTCGATTTGGTCTTTGACGATGCACGCCGCCTCTTCGTCGTCATACGCCAGCAGTCGCTGATAAATTCGCTCCTCGATCAACAGCGCCGACCGTTCGCTCATCAGAATCGTGATCGTGCGCATCTGAGGGATGTAGCGGCTCATGATGACCACGCACACGGTCAACGGCATCGCCAACACCAACCCTACCGGTCCCCACAGCCACGTCCAGAACAACGCCGAAACGATCACGCCCGTCGCGGATACGCCGATGCTGTTGCCGTAGGCCAATGGCTCCAGAACGTTATTGAAGATCAGTTCCGCGACGACGAAAAAGCTCAACACGCCGATGGGCCTGGCCCAACCCTCGAACACCGCGAACGACAGCACCACCGGCAACACCGTCGCCAGCGTCGGCCCGAGATACGGGACGAATCGCAGCAGCATCGCCAACGCGCCCCACAGCACGGGCGTGGGCATGCCAAACAGCCACATCGCGACGCCAACGGTGCATCCCATTGCCGTGTTGAGCACGAACTGAGCGCGTAGATACTTTGAAACGCGTTCCTCCGCGTCCTCGATCGCCTCGGTCGTTGCGTACAGATTCGCCGCGCCGAATAGCTCCACGATTCGATTGCGAAGATCCTCGCGCTGAAGCAAGAAAAACGCCACCAGCACGACGACCAGGCCCCCCGTAATCAGCGGCGAAAGGATTGGCCCTAGCCACTCTTTCACTTGCGTCAGCGGCGAAACCGGTGCGTGAGACACCTTGATTTCTACCGGCTCGGGGCGTCCCAATTGTACGCCCAACGGCGCGAGCGTCCTTTGCCACCAGCTGTCGCCCGTTGGATCGCGAGAATCGGCGTCCGACACCACTTTGACGGACTTCTCGGCATCGCCTTTGCCAACCTCGACTTCGGTTGTCTCCGAACCCGACTTCAACTGTTCGTCGATCTCATCAATTGTGTTCGTGACCGACTCGACCACGTTCGTGGAATTCTTTATCGCCCCGATTCGCTCGAGCAGTGCCGTCTTATAGCGAGGCAAATCGCGTCCCAACTCGCTGAATTGGTACGCCACGAGCCATGTGATCCCTCCGAGTACAGCCGTCGCGATCACAATCGTTCCCAGAACGGCCGGCAAACGCCCCACGCCCAAACGCTCGATCCGCCGGGTAACGGGCAATAGCAAGAACGTAAACAGTATCGCCAGAGCGATCGGCAGCAGCACGTCTTTGGCAAAATACAAGCCGGCAAGCACGACCGCCGCCGCGACGAGCACGGTCAGTCGATTTCCAACTTTGGTGTTAGGGCGAGGCGGCATGACCAGTATTATAACGCAAACGACATGCCACGCGAGTTACGCAGTCGATGGCACGAAATGTGTCTTGCAGTGCTTGGGGATACCACGCGTTCGCGACATCAATGGAGGCAATCTGGTGGAACGTTCTACTCGCAGCGAGATGACCGCATGATCGACCTGGCCGACCGAACGGCAAGCGACACGTTAGAATGACTTGCCGAGTTCGTTCGGACGATCGACGTGGGCTGCCAAGATGTTGCGGCCGCTCGTCAACTCGTGCCGTGCGTCAAGGCGGATCGCACGCTCGGCAGCATTTCCGTGCGATTACGGGACATAGCGGACGAGCTTGGTCGCACGATCCGCACGCGGGGCGGGGAAGTCCCCAGCGCTGGCAACGCGGAACGTCGCACGTGTACAATCATTCTTCAGAAGCTACGCGCCCGTTTCGGCGATCGCACGATCTTCGGCGAGTTGGAAGGCTACTGCGGCCTCTTGGTCAGCGCGATCGACGAAACGCTCGCAACGGTCCACGATGCCGTGTGGTTCTCATCGACCGCCATTTCACGATAGGATTTGACTTATGTCTCTCGTTGAGCTGCTGATACTGTTGCTCGTCGCCGCGATTTGCGGTGGTTTGGCCCAATCGCTTACCGGCTATTCGCATGGCGGGTGCCTGGTTTCCATCGTGTTGGGATTCATCGGTGCGCTGATCGGCACCTGGTTGGCCAGGCTCACCGGGCTGCCAGAAATCTTCGCCATCGACGTCGGCGGCACGCGGCTTCCCATCATCTGGTCGATCATTGGCGGCACCCTGTTTTGTGCATTGCTGCAATTCATGCGGCGCGGCCGACCCTGACGCGCGCAAGAAGTCGATCGCAACGACGTGACAACGACATCACACCTGGTCTTTGGCGAAAAATGCCCGACAAAACGCAGAACTTTTGGCTCGCCGTCGTGAAGCAGTGGTGGAAGGACGATTGCCTCGTGTGGGGCGCGGCGCTCGCCTTTCACTCGGTCCTGGCGTTGGCGCCGTTGCTGTTTACGTTGGTTTTCGTCGCCGGTCTTTTTCTCGACGAAGCGGAAACTCGCGGCCAGATCGCGGCCGCGATTTCGCGCGATTTCGGCTCCGAGGTCGCCGCCGTTGCCAGGGTTGTGATGGACTCGATGAGCGGCGCGCCGAAGTCGCAATGGACGGCGTGGCTCGCCTTCGGACTGGCGGTCGTCGGCGCTTCTTCTCTTTTCGGCCTATTGCGAAAAACGCTCAACCACATTTGGGAAGTAAAGCTCGCCGACTCGACGACGTGGCGCGATACGCTCATTGGCCGGTTGCTGGCCATCGCGATGCTCGCCCTCGTAGCGGCGATCGTACTCGCGTCGTTCATCCTTTCTGCGCTCACGGCCACTGTAGGCCGGCTCGCCAACGAAACCTTTCCGCTCGCGGGGCCTGTCGTCCCCGTCCTGGAGTTCGCCGCTTCGTTCGCGGTGATCGCGCTGGCGGTCGCCTGCATCTTCAAGTGGCTCCCCGACGTCAAGATCCACTGGCGCGTCGCCCTGGCGGGCGGAGCCGCGACCGCGCTGCTTTTCACGGTCGGCAAGCTCGCCGTCGGATTCTATATCCGCACCGCCGACGTCGGCTCGGCCTACGGCGCGGCCGGTTCGATCATCGTTGCGCTGGTGTGGATGTACTACACGGCGCAGGCATTCTTTCTCGGCGCTGAATTCACGCAAGTTTGGGCGACGCGAAGCGGTTATCGCATCGTTCCCGACGCCAACGCTCAGTGGGAATTGTGCCGCGTTGAGTGATGCGGCGTCCGATGCTCATGGGACGTTAATGCTCGTGGCGCGCTCTTTGGCATCGCAAACGCGCCCAAACCCGTCGGTAATAAAGTTTCGCCGCGTGCGAGCTTTTCGCCACCAAGCGGGCCGATTGGCAACCAGACTGCGAGACTCGATCGCTTCAACGAAAGCGTCGGTGGGGCCGGAAAGCCGTTATTTCGACAATGCACGAAGAATAACTGACCGGTCGGCGCGCCGTATGCATAGAATGCAAGCCGTCGGCATCGATCGCCAAACGAACGCATTCCAGCCACAACGGATACACCCATCGCAACCGCGTCCACGGCACGAATCGCCGGACGTCCCAACCCCAATAATGTGCAAGGGAACAACGACATGATTACCTGGAACGAAATCGAAGGCCGTTGGAAACAAATCAAGGGCCACATCCAAGAGCGTTGGAGCGACCTAACCGACGATGAGCTCGGCAAAGCGCACGGCAACGTCAACCAGATCGTTGGCACGATTCAGCGGAAGACCGGCGAAACGCGCGAGGCCGTCGAGAACTTCATCGAAGAACTCGCATCGAATGGCCAATCAGTCGCCGGAAAGGCCGCCGAAACGGCATCGCACTATGCCGAGCAGGCGAGTGAAGCAGCGCGACGCGGATATCAGCAGGCAACGCAAAAAGTCACCGCCGGCGTCGAGCATGCTCAGGAAACCGTCCGACGCCGCCCGGTGGAGTCGCTGGCCGTCGCTTTCGGGGCCGGCATGATCGTCGGCGTCGTGGCGGCCATCATGCTGCGATCGAAGTAGGCCGCCTGCCAAACTGGCCGAATCGTCCCGTATGTTTCACGGGCGGCAGGACGAGCGAACGAGTCGTACTGCCTGCCTCTGAAAGACTTCGCACACGAGCAGAGAAACGAAGGTTGTACCGAAACGCGAGCAACACTGTGACCGCCGACTCGAACGAACAAGAACAACTGCGTCGCCGCATGAAGCGATTGCGAAAAGCCATCGTGGCCCAGGCCGATGATGTGGTCTCAGAGGCGCGGCGGATTACTGACTGGCGACATCACTACGGAAAAATGCCGTGGGCGTGGATGAGTGCGGCCGCCGCGGTTGGCTTTCTCGTCGTGCCGCGGAAAAAAGAACCGCCCGTCAAACTAACGCCCGAACAAGTGGCGGAAGTTGCGAAAGCGAACGTCGAAATGGCGTTCGACCGCCCGCCGCGCCCCTCGATCGCACGTGTGCTAGCCGGGCACCTGGGGAAAACGGCACTCAACGCCGCCGTCAAGTTTGCAACCGATAGAATCTCCGCGGCTGGCGAGCAACGGCCTACGCCCGCCGAGGACGAGAGTCGAACAACGTAACTCGCGAGAATCGCGACGTCTCGCGGCACGCCTTGTCAACGAACTTCGCTAGCGCGAACAAGGAGCCTTCGATCGAATGACCGCTTCAGAGTTCAATAGATTGACGAGAGAATTCGAGTACGGCAACGGCACAAGGCGGCCGCGGCGTTTCGCCGCGTCGGGGCAAGATGCGACGAAGCCTGGCTTGACGGCGCGTTGCCGCGGCTGGATCGCCACGCATCCGGCGGCGTGCCTTTCTGTGGCCGCGTTTGTAGGAGCAGGACTGGGATGGTGGCTAAGACGACGATGAATGGTGACGAAGGCATGGCCTCGATGAAAACTGGCGCGACGCGAATCGCCCGAGAACTCGGTGAACTTGCCGAGCTGGAGGTTCGTTTGTTGGCTGCCGATGCGCGCGAGGCGCGGCGAAAGATCGTTCCTGGCGCCGCGATGATTGTTATCGCCATCGCCGGCCTGCTCGCGGCGCTACCGATTCTTATGGCGGCGGCGGCATGGGCGCTGGCCGACGCCACCGGTTGGTCTCTGGCATCGTGCCTGGCTCTCGTCGGACTTGGCGGCATCGCGGCCGCGGCGGTAACGGCGTGGTTGGGATGGGGCCGCATCGTCGCCGGCATCTCGACGTTCAAGCGTTCCCAGCAAGAGTTCGTCGCCACGATGCAATGCCTGCGCAGATCGCTCGGTGCCTTCGGCGACCGAGAGTCGTAGTCCGACATTAAGGATCGCTGTTCAATCATCGCTGTTCAATCATGGATGCCGCGTCCTCGCACGAGAGATCGCGTTGTCTTTTCCCGTCGACAGACACTTCAGCCAGCTTCAGAGGTACGACCATGTCCACGCAAGATCGCGCGAACGATACATCGACGATGCCGCCGGCGTCGACGACGAACCACGAACGACCATCCGAAGATTTGCATCCGCTGACGGACGCCTACGAGTACATGCGTGCCTACGCGCGTGAAAAGCCCGACGTGTGCGCGCTGTGGTGCTTCGGAATCGGCTTCGTCCTGGGGTGGAAGCTCAAGCCCTGGTAAGCGCGAGCAGCACACGCTGCCAGCGTTCGTTGCTCGGACCGCCGCTTTGCAAGCGCGTCGCGTGACGCATAAGGCGGAAATCCGGCCGTGGTATGGGATACGCTGCCCGTTTGCTCGGGCAGATCGCCAAGATGCATGAAATCATCGACGGCCCGTTGGTCGCCATCGATAGCGAGACGCATCAGCGCAGCTTCGATGCCGCCGGTCAGGTCGCCGACTTTCGTTCGCTGCTCCGCAGGCTCGCCCGTCTGTCGTCGAGACTTAGCGAGTCTTACCAAATTCGCACGCGCTTCTCCGCTGGCAGCCAGAGCTTGTCGCCCTCTTTCACGCCGAAGGCTTCGTAGAATTCCGTCAGGTTACGGATGACGCCGTTGCAGCGGAACTCAGGTGGCGAGTGCGGATTGGTGGCCAGCATGCGGCTCATCGCCGCGTCGCGATATTTCGCTCGCCACACTTGGGCCCAGCCGATAAATAGTCTTTGCGGGCCGGTCATCCCGTCGATCGTCGGAGCTTCCTTGCCGCCGAGCGAAATCATGTACGCCTTATGTGCGATCGTCAGGCCGCCGAGATCGCCGATGTTCTCGCCGATGGTGAGCGCGCCGTTGACGCGTTGGTCGGGCAGTTGCTCTGGCGAGTAAGCGTTGTACTGTTGGATCAACATTTTGGTTCGCTTCTCGAATTCCTTTCGGTCCTCCTTTGTCCACCAGTCGACGAGATTGCCGTCGCCGTCGTACTTTGAGCCCTGGTCGTCGAATCCGTGGCCGATTTCGTGACCAATAACGGCGCCGATGCCGCCGTAGTTCACCGCGTCGTCGGCGGTAAGATCGAAAAATGGCGGCTGCAGGATCGCCGCGGGAAAGACGATTTCGTTCATCTCCGGGTTGTAATAGGCGTTGACCGTCTGCGGCGTCATGTGCCATTGCGAGCGATCGACCGGCTTGCCGAGTTTGTCGAGCTGGTAGTTTAAAGCGAATTCGGCCGCGCGGCGCGCGTTTCCGACTAGATCATCGCGACGGATTTCGAGCTTCGAGTAATCGCGCCATTTGTCGGGATAGCCGATCTTTGGAGTGAACTTGCTCAGCTTCTTGAGGGCTCTGGTCTTCGTCTCGGGCGACATCCATTCGAGCGCCAGGATATCGACGCGATACGCTTCGAGGAGATTGTCGACCAGCGATTTCATTTTCCCCTTGGCTTCCGGAGGGAAATGCTTCTCGACATAAACCTTTCCGACGGCCTCGCCGAGTGCGCGTTCGACGAGGGCTACTCCTCGCTTCCAGCGAGATTCGATTTCGGGCATGCCGTTCATCGTCTTGCCGAAGAAGTCGAAATGCTCCAACACTAGCGGCTTCGACAAGAGCGATGCCCGACTGTGGATCACGCGCCACGTGAGATAGCTTTTCCAATCGTCGATGGGATACTGGTCGAGCGTGTTGGCGAGCTCGGTCATGAAGCTCGGCTGACCGACGATCATTTTCTCGATGTCCGCGCCGCCGATGCCCTCGAACCAGGGATCGAGGTCGAGTCCGCCGGCCAAGGTCTTCAATTCGTCCCGCGACAACTTGTTGTACGTCTTGTCGGCATCGCGGTTGCGGACGTTGTCCCAATGGCCTTTGGCGATGGCCGTTTCCATGGCCACGATCTGCGCGGCCGTCTCTTTGGCTTTGGGGCACTTCGCGAGCGCGAGCATGTTCTCTACGTGTGCGACATACGACGCGCGGAGGCTCTCGTATTTCTCGTCCCGATAGTACGATTCGTCCGGCAGTCCGAGTCCTCCTTGATTGAGATACGCGATGTTTTCGCTGGACTTCTTCGAGTCCGGCCCGACGTACAAACTAAACAGTCCTCCGACGCCCGCTCGCTGCAGCGCGGCCAGCTGTCGTAGCAATCCTGGTTTGTCCTCGATCGCCGCGACAGCATCGAGTTCGGACTGAATTGGCGCGAGGCCGAGTTCGTCGGCCCGATTTTCGTCCATGAACGAAACGAAGAGGTCGTCAATTTTTCTCGCTTCCGCGTCGCTATTGTTCTTGGCGGCGTTCTCGATGATGTCGCGGACCTGTTGCTCGGAACGTTCTCGAAGTTCGTAGAACGCACCATATATGGGTCGATCGGACGGAATCTCCGCCTCTCTGAGCCACTTGCCATTCACGCTCCGAAAGAGGTCGTCTTGAGGCCGAACGGCGGAATCGAAGAAGCTTTTGTCGACGCCTGACTTGATAGTCGGCTCCGCGGCAATGATCGCGGGGAGAATCGTGGCTGCGGCAATGGCCGCGAACATCTTGATGCGCACTTTAGATAACCTCGCTCGTTGGTATGAACTGCGACGATGCCTGCCAGGGGCCGGTCAGCGCCGGTGAACGCCAGCGGCTATTTTGGGCGGACCTTGGCGATCGGACAAGCTCGTTTAAACCCGACAAGACCGGGGCTGACGCCCGGTATCTTAACGGCTCATAGGCTTGCACGCATGTGCGCCGCCGAATTCAATTGCCGTCAGCAGTTTCATTTGCGAGTACTGTCGCGAGCACTGTCGGCGGTGATTCTATTTGCGTACCGCAGCGATCGGTCGCCGAGCGGCGAGCGGCGTCGCTCTGGCTGCCGAAGAGATGGCCCGATGCCGTGAATGCGAGCGAAGCCAAGTCGACCGAATCGATCGTGTGCCTCTCGGCGTCAGTTTGCGGAACGACGTCGACGCGATGCCGACCAAAAGTGAAGGGCACGAGACTGGCGTAAACTTGCAGGCCGTAGGCGATCGATTGCACGGGTGTAGGTCGAGCCGTATGATTGGGCGAAAGGGCATCGTGAAGAATGCGGAAACGAGACCGCCGACGAGCGGCGAAAGCGACCGCGGGCACATCCCGACGCCACAACGGCGAACGTTATTTGGGAGCGGGGGACGCCGTGTGCCGACGCGGCGAACCGATTGGCTTTCGGTCCGTACGGCGACGATTTAGACAACGACAAGACAAACGGCATGTCCCCGTAGCTCAATTGGATAGAGCATCGGCCTTCTAAGCCGAGGGTTGCAGGTTCGATTCCTGCCGGGGATGTTTACTCAGGACAACGACTTACGACAAAGCGGCCCGCCCGGCAAATGGCTCTTGTCCGAAAAGTCGTCCGAAAAGTCCCTTGCCGTGAGTAGGCGACGGCGCAAGAATGAAAAAGCCCCGCCTGCGCAAACAGGCGGGGCCGAAGCGAGCCTTTCGGTCGCCTCTGGTGGTTTGCTTAACCGACTGGAGGGCTTGCGCCATGCCTCATTTCCCCAAGCCATTCTTCAAGAAGAATTGCCAGCTCTGGTACGTCGAAATCGATCGGCGGCAGCACAACCTCGGGCCGTACAAGGACGAGGCGTTCCACCAGTACCATCAGTTGATGGCCCGCCCGCAGCGCCGCGAGGAACACAACCACGAACGTCCGCACACGCGGACGTGCCAACGCCCATCACCCGTTACCCAACCCGTACTCTCATAACCCCTGGCACAAAAACCGGGGGCAGGTCAGTGGCAACTGCCCCGTCGAAGAGACCGTTTCTGGTCAGTGCCGAGGAATAATCGTTCAAGTGGTGGTTCAACTACTATTACGACGAAGTGCCGGACACGAGCAAGCAGGGGTTTTACGACAATCTGTTCGACGAAAACGGGCGCGAGAACGCGGCGGCGATCGGTCGGCTTTCCGGGCACGATCAACGGAAAATCCTTACGGACATGTTTCGACGCCATCAAGGGAATCACCGTCGGGGCCGCCAAGCAAAAAGTCTCGGCGTTCAACAAGGCGGACGCCGTGGCCAAGCACATTCCGTCGAAGACGATGGCCCAGGGCAAGACCTTCAAGATTCTGAAGGTGACGCGGACCAACGTGTATCTGGTCAAACTGGTCGGCGGCGGATACGACACTGCGACGAAGCAGTCGATGAGCGGGCAAAGCCCCTTTGGCGACGGCGAGAAAGCGTCGACGGGCATCGATTTTCGCTCGCATCTGGCGGTCGTGCCCGTGCGGAGAATTCATTTCGGCAACAACGCTAACGATGGGCACATCGTCGAGGTGCTCGGTTGGCGATGGGTGGTCTCGCGCGAGGAAGCCCGCGGGCAATTGAGCGGCTCGCATTCGGCGATCAACGCGGTGGAGCAATACCTCAAGTCGCTGCGATCGTTCGTCTACGATCCGATGGGCGATCGGACGCTGAAGATTCTCGGCACGCCGAAGCTGGTGGATCGGGCTGTGGCCGAAGGAGTTTTGCGTGCCGCTGGGTGCGCTGCCGACTTAGCCGCCTGTTGAAAA
>JAJDEG010000162.1 GCA_029259895.1 Planctomycetota bacterium | reverse complement strand
ATCGGCTGGCTAAAAGAATGCCGCCGCGTGCTGACCCGCTTCGAAAAGACCGCCAAGAATTTCGGCGGATTCATCAAAATGGCATTCATAGAACGTTACTTCCGCCTAATGGGAATCTGACTTTTCCGACAGAGCCTAGTTTATACTTAGAGGAATAACGTAAAGCGGACTGGCCAACTCGATCGTCACCAACAAGAAGAAACGCATGAAGCTCCATCGGAGTCCAATGACAGCGCTATTCGCCGCAGGTGTCCTTGGAATTTGTTGCTTTGTCGGCTCTGTCCGCGGCGCCGTAATGACGTTTGGCGCGAGCAAAGATGCCACGCTATTTGAAAGCCTCACGGGCAGCTTCAGTGCCGGTGGCGATGCCGGTGTCTTCGTCGGAAAAACACTTGAGTCGACGAATACGCTTCGTCGCGGCTTAATTGCATTCGACCTGAGTGCTATTCCAAACGGCGCAACGATCAACTCTGCGTCGTTGCGGCTGTCTGTCACGAAACACGCTTCGGGCGGGCCATCATTGGTTTCGATGGGATTGCACCGACTCCTCGGCGACTGGGGCGAAGGCAATGTGATGGGGGCGGGGGCCGGGGGCGGGCAAGGTGGCCCAGCGGCAATTGGCGACGCGACGTGGTTGCATCAATTTCGGCCTGGCGACCTTTGGGCAAATCCAGGTGGCGATTTTATTGCGCAGGCGAGTGCCACGACTTCGGTTGGCTTTACAGGTTCGAGCGCCAACTGGGCTTCCACGAACCAACTTGTCGCCGACGTGCAAGGATGGGTATCCGATCCGGCAAACAATTTTGGATGGCTGATTCGCGGCAATGAATCGTTAGCCGGATCGGCACGCCGTCTTGCCACGAGCGAAGCGAATCAGCCGAACAGCCGGCCTCTGTTGACCATCGGCTTCACGCCGCCGCCGGTTCGCACGCCGGGCGACGTCAATAACGATGGCAGCGTAAACAGTGCGGACGCGGCGATGCTCGCCTCCTTTTTCGGAATGGCGACGACCGCCAATAACTTCAACGTCGGTGAATTCAGCGGTGACGGCATTGTCGGCTTGGCCGATCTAACGATTTTGCAGCAGAACTTGTCGCCCCTGACGCCGTCCGCATCACCGTCCCTTGCCGCCGTGCCAGAGCCTTCGTCTGCACTGCTCGTGTTCACGGTGGCTGTTCTGTTTGGCACGCGCCGATGGACGAACCGGCGAATCGTCGAATCGAGGCGTTGGGTCCCCAATGAAATGCCATCAAGCCGTTAATTGACAAATCAATTGCGGGACCGCTAACGCGATAAAACAGAGTCCGTGGGCGGAACGCTGTTCGCCAGCGATCCGCCCGCGGTAGGCGATAAACTCCGAAGCGCTATTTTCCGCTAGACAATCAGTGCCGGGGTGTGGCTCGATCTCATGTCGATGGCTGCGTTATAGGCAGCGCCACGTTAGCTTCACACTACGTCTTCCACTGCCCGCATTGCCGCCGCCCACACTGTCACGGCCCGGCCGACGGCCACTTCAAAGCTCACTGCGACGACTCGGCGTCGCCGCATTGGCGGACCGGGAATAACCTTGCGTTGGTCGAGCCGGATAAGCGATAGCGCAGGAAGCAGAAAGCCCACGCCCGCCGCGTGCCACCCATTCTCACCGCCGTCAACACCAGAATAGTTGAGGGCAAATCTGCCCTTATGCTATTCCGCCGTTGCTCCCGATAGGTTCCGGCCAATCGGCCGGAATCGATTTGCCCACCGATCAATCGGCAAAGTTTTCCGCTTACTCCGCCGTGGCTCGTTATGGCCTCGTACTTTTGGGTGCCTCGCCGCGCGCGGTTGTGCCGCCGGTGACGATCGTATTTTCGACGAGCACTCGCGTTCCCGACCACCGTCGCGCTGTGTGGGCAAATCTTCGTGCGGAAAGAGGTAGGTTTGTGTTGTCGGAAAAGTTGTCTCGAACCAGGGCAGGCAAAAAATGGTCAATGCGAACGAGCAGGTGAGCCGGTTGTCGACGATTACGTTTGACCCAAATGAAATCGGCCAGCTCGAGTCAAGCGATGAAGACGTTACTTTGCGAGATCGGGCGGGAAGGGAATACGTCGCAAAAGTAACGTGCGGGACGTTTTCGTCGCTTGCCGTAAAGGTCGACCACGGGTCGTTCATCCCCGGAGATGGTATTGAAGCGGACTACGGTGGAGCAACGATTCCCGCAGTCGTGCGTCGCGTCTATGAACATCCTGACGGCTCGCGGGTAGTTGTGCTGCGGTGGGGAAGATAGCAGGGGCTTCCGGGTTTTGAGTGGCTCGCTGATGGCGGGGCGAGTTTCCTGAGGGATTGCGAGGGTAGATGAATGGGAGTGGAGAATAACCCGTCCCGGCGACCAAACAACCGATCGCACCCGGCGGACCCCCGATTTGCCGCAGCACGAGGATGCTTGTCAATGATGACGCGGCATTGGCTTACATGAACTGAAGCGGAAATCCACCACCACTACCCCGCCCCGCCCCACGACGACATTCCCCGGATGCAAGTCCCCCAGTCCCGGAAACCGCGCCAACAGCCGGTTGCACGCTTCGTGCGTCGCCGGTTCACCGCTAACCCAGCGGGCCACGGTCCAATGCAGCCAGGACACGTACCACATGCGGTTGCAGACCGGGACTTCGCAGGAGATTCGGCACCGCAGCCGGACTTCGGCGGGCGAAATACGCGGGGACCAACGCTTGACGCAGACCGGCCCGAGTTTCCAGATGTTCCGGCTTTCGCCGCCGCCGGGAAGGCGAGCGAAGCGGATGAATTCCCAAACGCGCCGGATGATGCCCGGCCGGCACGCGTCCGGCGGCGATTCGACGAACTCGTAATCGATGATCTTCGGGCCGTGCAGCGTGGCAACGACGTTCGACGGGTTGAGATCGCGGGCCCACGGGTGCCGGCACGCCAGGACGTTGCACTGCTCGAAGTTGGCTTGCCGCCCCTCAATCCACGGGCCGATCGACCAATGCAGCCACGGCACGTACCAGCGACGGGCGAAATCCGGATGCTGTCGGCTAAGGCGGCACTTCGTGCGTACCGTTGCGGCCGAAATCGCCGGTTGCCAGCGTTTGACGCATAGCGTCCCGACCTTCCATACGTCGCGGCTCTCACCGCCGGATGGTTGGCGCACGAGCCAGCCGCGACGAGCGAGAAATCGCCGCACGACGGCGCGAAGATAGCGGCGGTTCGGCAGTCGTATCACGGCACCGTGAACGCTTGATTGGTCGGCTGCGCAAGATCGCCCAGATAGCGGATGCGCAGCGATTCGAGCTTGACTTCCGGGTAGTTCACGAACTGCAGACGCCGAAATGCGAAATCCAACCAATGGACGGTGGTCGCCGTCCGCCGCACCCAGAACATCGTGGAAGCATTCGCCTCGTCGTGATGCCCTTCATCATTAAGAGCAAGGGCGAGCGTGACCGAGCTACACGCGACGTTGGAAGTCGTCGGCAACGAAGCGCCTTGCCGCATGACGCATTCCACCTTGGCGACGCCGGCCGACGCGCCGGTGGAAAGGCCCAGGTGCCAGGAGTGGAATATCTCGTAAACACCGTCCCGCTTGAGTTCGATCGCGTATTGGTCGGCGTCGATGCCGTACGTGCTGGTGTCGAAGTTTTGCAGCGACACCAACTGCAACTGGTGCCAGTCGTCATCGTTGGACACGGTATGATACGGCGAGCCGCACATGTAGAGCACTCGCTCGGGCGTTTCCGTAGTGCCCGGCTCCCATCGCAGCGCGACGTAACCTGGCTCGGCAACGTTCTCGTCGTCGCCTTCGAGCGTCTGATCGCGGAGCAGCACCAACTCCTTGCCATTGGCCACTTCAAACGGCATGATGCTGTAGGCCGGTGTCGGCAAGTCGTCCAAATCGATGACGGCGGAACCATCGGCGCGGAGACGATGCATCTTGCATTCGCCCTTGCCGGGCTGAACCAACGTGCCGCCGCCATCGTACTGAGCGGCAGGGAGCGTGCCGTAGGCGATGCCCAGGCGAACGACGGGCAGCCGGCCAGGGTGGGATTGTCCTTGCAACGGCGGCTGATGATTGATCGGATCGCCACGCTCCCGTTGGGCCATCCGCCGCAGCGTGCGAACGTCGGTTTCGGAGAGGACGTACGCGTCGGCCATTGCATTCCCGTTGGGTTACGTCACCAAGCCGTCGGCGCTGGTCGGACCATTGACGGGCGTCAGATGCTGACCGTTACCGCTGAAGTCGGCGCGAACTCCGCTCGCTTCGCCCAGGTCGTAGAACGCGATCAGCCCACTTCGCTGTGCCGCCGTGAGATGCCGATATTCGACACCGCGCCCGCCGTTGCGAATCGCCTCAAGCTCGCCATCCGACAACGGGCGATTCCAGAATCCCCAGGCGTCCATCCGGCCATTGTGCGAATCGGCCAGCGAGTGGTCGCTCGCTCCCAGCCGCAACGCCGCCGTACCACTGAATAGGCCGCCAGCGTGTGCAGTCGCATCCTTCGATCCGTCGACGTTCACGATGAACTCCGCGCCGACTTGGCTCGGGTCGTAACGAAGGGCGACGAAATACCATTTCCCCGTTGCCGCGACACTCAAGATGGAATTGAACACGGTCGGCGACGTGCCGTCGGCACAAAGCCGTGCGGTAAGAAAGCTCGACGAACCGCTGTAAATCGCCCATTCTCGCGTGCCGATGCCCGCGTATTTACCGGCGAAGTAGGCCAGCCCGTTGGTGTCGCGGTAAATCCATCCCGCGGCCGTAAAACCACTCGCCGCCGACAGATCCCACGCCGCATCGTGGCCGCGAGTGAGGTATTGATTGCTGGCGACGGCAAGCTGCAGCGCCTTGCGCGGCAACGTGTAGCGCACGACCAGTTTGGGGCGATCGGCCGCGGTAGCGTGATCGCGACTACGGAATTGCAAGCCGTCGCCATTCGTCGTGCCGTAGACGACCCAGCCCTCGTTCGTTACCGCGCCGTCGACCCAATCTTGGATCGTGGCGATCGGAACCTTGATTTGCACCACGCCGGTAATCGTGTCGTAGTTGCCGTGGCGAGCATCGGCTACGCTGGCCGCGTCGACGTCGTCGAACGCCGGCAGGCCGCCGAGCGACGTATAGGTGCTCGCCTCGTCCCACGCCTGGTACATCTTCCGAAGTTCAAAGAACTGGCCTTCGGTGTCGATGTACAGGTACAGGTCACAGCCGACGATCGTGGCGTTCGACGGTATGCTCGACAGATCGAACTTCAACAGGCCATAGCGTTCGTCCGAACCGCTGTTGTAGTCGGCGACGAATGTGGCGTCGCTGCCTTTGGCATTGCTTTGCTCGGCCGACAACGACCAGAGATGCGTATCCGCCGTGCCAGTGTAGCCGTCGATGCCGTCCTGAAGCGCCACTTGTGCCGGCACGTCGGCCAGGCGGGCGTAGCGAAACGTCGGATAGGCCGACGCCGACGAACCATACGTTGCGTTGTATTCGCTCGTCGTGATTAGATCGCCATTGGCTAGGAAACAGACGCCTTCGCCTTTCGGTTCGTTGTTTGGGTGGCTCGAAGGCCGTTCGCCGCCCACGTATCCTTCGACGACCAGCGGCGTGGCGGTCATTGCGTCGTAGATCGACGTGGCTCCTTTGTCCTCGCGAACGAATACGAACACGTCCTGGTAGTTCTTGAGTACGATGAGCTTGCCATCGTCGCTAATGGAACCGCCGACGACGTAACCGCCCGTCGACGGACCGGTGGCGTCGTCGGTAAATGGACCGGTCCAGATTTCGCCCAGGTATTCCAGCGTCTGCGTTCCGGAGTAACTCGCCTGATGCGCCAATCGATAACAGCGGGCCGGCGTGATTCGCTTGGTGACGATGTAGATGTCGCCCGTATCGGGATCGACCATCAGCGTTTCCGCGTCCTTGTGGCTGGGCACGCTCCCGGCCGGATATTGGCAGACGATCTGCTCGAACGCGGCGGTGCTCGAATTGCCGCCCGTGTCGCCAACAAGCGCGGGTCGACCCGGGGCAAATGTCGCGGCGTCGGGGCCGAGCCCAACGAGCCGCAGTATGCGGCAAATAGTCGACACTCGTTGCAAAGTTACGATTGGCTCCGTGTACCGCCGCGCGGTAGAATTGACTTGGATGCTCGCAGCCCGCGACAGCGAACTCGACGGAGGACTCAACGCCATGCTGACCAGCCGCGACGAGATTCTGGATTCCGCGCTCAAACTTCCGGAAACCGACCGCCTGCTGATTGCCGCCCGGCTTTTGGAGACGGTTCCCGATGACGCGCCCGGCCTGTCGCTCGACGACGCCGACCTGTTGGAAGAGTTGGAGAGGCGCGCGCAGGACACGGCGGGAGCGATTCCCGTTTCTGATCTTTGGAAGCAGGATTGACCCTTGAGTGCCCAGGTGGTTTTCCATCGGCTGGCTGCCAAGGAGGTCCGAGAAACGGAGGCTTGGTATGCGGCCCGCAGTCCAGAAGCAGCGGCCCGGTTTCGTGCGGCCGTGCTTGCCGCTACGAACCGAATCGCTCTGGACCAAAGAACGCACCCCGTTGGACGGACAATGTTCAAATACGTTCACGTTGAACGCTTCCCGTATCGGCTGATCTATTTTCTGGATGATCCATCGACGGCTCGTGTCCTGGCCGTCGCTCATGGTCGCCGCAGGCCTGGTTATTGGCGACGCCGACAGTAACGCCGATGAAGTTGTCCTCGCCGCCGGCAACCCGGTTCGCGCCCAACGGCCCACGTTGTGAACGTGTGGCGTTTTCTCGTTCGTTGGCCTTCCCTGACCAACCGACCGAACCGGCCGCGACACGGCGTAAACGTCGAGGCAAAGCGGGAACGGCAAACGGCTCTCCTCGCCGCGTCAATGGGCGTTTTCCTCGCCCGCAAAACGTTCGTAGAACCACGGCCATCCCGTTCACGACCGTCATGCATCACGCTAAACTACTGGCGACACTTCACGGAGCAACTAAGCATGAATCCACATTCAAACCAGAAGACTCCTTTCCCAACGATGGCCGAAGTGGAGGCTGCGGGCCATCTGCAATTGGCCGAATGGTATCGCTTTCTCGTTTCACCGGCGAACAAGAAAGAACAGCGAATCATGAAGCGGATGATCGATCGCTTCCACGCCGAAGGTAGGTCGACGCCTGCGGTCGGCAAAGCCGTCAATGGTCGGCCGAAGGCACGCCGCAAGCGGTGAACGAGCCGAAGTCGCGAGGGCCGTCGACGGAGCTCCGCGAACTCGGCGCTGCCGCATTTCCTTGCCGAATACGGTGTCGACGCGGTTGAGGCGAATCGAATGGTCGTGGAATACGCCGCGGGTCACAGACAGGCGACGTGGGCCAATCGCGTGAACCGTCTGCCATACGATGCAAAAACGTGGTGCTCACGCGGCCGCCTTGGCCAGTTTCCTCTCTGCCTTCCGGCCCGTGAACTGTTCGTAACGCTGAACGATCACGTCGCAATACGGCGGGTCTAACTCCATCAGATACGCGCGGCGGCCAGTTTGTTCGGCGGCGATCAACGTACTGCCGCTGCCGCCAAATAGGTCAAGCAAGTTCTCACCGGTTCGTGACGAATACTGCATCGCACGCACGGCAAGTTCGACCGGTTTCTCCGTCAGGTGAATCATTGATTGCGGGTTGATCTTCTTGACGTGCCACAAATCTGTGGCGTTGTTCGGCCCGAAGAACTTGTGCCCCGCACCGAGTCGCCATCCATAGAAGCAGATTTCAAACGCACCCATGAAATCTTTTCTCGTGAGGACAGGATGCTGCTTGTCCCACACGATGCCTTGGCTGAAGTAGAGATCATGCTTCTTCAAGAATGGCGGGTAATTACCGAGGTTGGCGTACCCGCCCCAGATATAGAAGGCTCGACCGGCTTCCAGCACGCGGGCCATATTGCCGAACCAAGCATTGAGCAGTTCGTCGAACGCTTCGTCGGTCACGAAGTCATTGGCGAGCGGCCGATCCTTCGCCCGCATCTTCTGGTGCGTCGCCTTCGCCTTCTCCGGGTGTCGCTCCAAATCAAACTTCTGATGGTGCTTGTTCGGATTGGCGAAACTGCTGTTGCCGGCGGCGATCGCGTTGTTCGATCGCGGCTCGACCTTCACGTTGTACGGCGGATCGGTGTTGACCAAATGAATCTCCGCGCCGTCCAACAAGCGGTCGACGTCTTCCGCGTTCGCGCTGTCGCCGCACAGCAAGCGATGGTCGCCAAGGATCCACAGGTCGCCGGGTTGCGTAATGGCTTCGTCGGGCGGTGCCGGCACGTCGTCAGGATCGCACAAACCTTCTTTGCCGTCGGGGTCGAGCAGTTTAGCGAGTTCGTCGGCGTCGAAGCCGAGCAGTCCGAGGTCGTAGTTCGCCGCTGCCAGGTCGGCCAGTTCGATCGGCAGCAGATCGTAGTTCCACTCGGCCAGCGACGCCGTTTGGTTATCGGCGATGCGGTAGGCCTTGATCTGCTCCGGCGTCAGATCCTTGGCGACGTGGACCGGGACTTTTTCGAGGCCCAACTTCCGCGCGGCTTTGTAGCGGGTGTGCCCGCAGATGATCACGCCGTCGGCGTCGACGACGATCGGTTGGCGGAACCCGAATTCCTTGATCGACGCCGCGACGGCGTCGACGGCGTCGTCGTTCAGGCGCGGGTTGCGTTCGTAGGGCTGGATGTCGGCCAGCGGACGAAGGTCGATTTTCATGCGGACTGCCTTAATTCTGGAGAAACGGAAAGCTGTGAATCAACATACGCCACGACCTCGCGACAGAGTTGAATGAACTCCTCCCTCGTCATCGTTGTCTTGGCTCGGTTAACGTTTTTGTGCAGCACCTGCGTGTTTTCGATGACGTGCTCGCCGCCACAGCGCACGGGCACGATGTGGTCGAGCGAAGCTGTTTCCGGCGTGAGTTGGCGTCCGGTCAAGGCGCAGCAGTATCGCTGGTGTTCCAGCAGCCGGAGGATGTTGGACGTGTTTACGCGACCGCGGGGCCGCGTCGCATCCGTTTCGGAATGTAACGAAGATGTACGCGAGGAATGTGGTTCGCCCAGTACCGCCAAGTGGTCTGGTCGAGCAGGCGGGAACGCGTGCGGCTGTAGAGCGACTGCTTCATTGACTCGGCTGCTTTTTTCCATGTCGACGGTCTCCTACGGGTTTGGGGGACGTAAGCTAGCCGTCCCTGGCTGTCGATGTTGCGCCAACCTTGGACCATGCTATGGACGGCGCGATACCAAGGATCATGCAGTAAACGGTGATTTCGGTGGTCGCAGGAGAAACGGCCGCGGAGTTCCCCGACCGCGTTGAACCACGACGTTCCGGTGAATTGGTTTGCGTTCATGACCGCATCGACCAGTTCGGACAAACGAAAGTAACTGTGCCTAATAGCGCGCCTGTTCCCGTCGCCATCTGGAGAGGGGATGGCCGGGGAGGAACCATGCCGCTTGGCTGCATTTCTTCCTGAATCCACGCAGTCTTTGTTAGCGGCCCGGCTGCCGATAGGATCATGAATGGGACAATCACCCTAACAGGCTGCTGATGCGATGAACGATCAAGGAAACTGCGCACGCGAAACGTCGTATTGGCGTGTCACCTCGCCGTTTCCGGGCATTCATTTCTTGCGGTCTTCGATTAGTCGCCTCCTCGTCAAACCGGACGACGATTTTGTCGCGGTGTGGAAAGACTTGATCGCGAACGTCAGCGATGGCGGCGTCTTGGTGGTCAGTCTTTCGGGCGTCGAATTCATGGCGACGGATTTCTTGGGTTTGCTTATGACCGCACGTCGTGATTTGATTAGTCGGGGCGGTGCGATAGTCGTGTGCGAAATCCCCCCTCACTTGCGCTACGTGTTCCTGGTCACCGGTGATGTTGTCCGGAAGAACTTCAACTGTGTCGACTCCGCAGAGGAAGCCATCGCAAAGGCGCTGACGCTCGTCGCCAGCGGTTAGTCCACGACGCCAAAGCGACAGTCCGATCGATGCCGCCAGACCCTTTTGACCCTTTTGGACCTTTTTGTCTCCGCCATGCGCGCACACGCCTGAAAGTCGCGCGCGGGAGTGCAAAAGGGTAATAAGGGTCGTAAGTAGTTTTTCCCGTGTAGTACTGCACTTGAGACCGGACTTTCACACCCCTTTCGCACCCCTTTCACCCCCGTCGTTTTCATCTCGCCCCCCGGCTTATTGACCCTCGCCGACCTTTTTGACCCCGGTCGCCGGGGGTCGAAAGTCACGCTTCCAATGATGCGATGCGATACACGCGGCCGGGTCGTCCTCCTGTCGTCGCGCTACCGATTTCGATTTGCTCCAAATCGACGTTAGCCTTCCAGGCTTCGTCGAATTGTTTCGTGTCCAGACGTTTAAGCCGCTTGCGCAAATAGCGATGCGGCATCCAGGCATTGGCGCCGTGCTGCTTGGCCCATTCGCGCAACTTGACCAACAAGGCGTTGCAGTTGGCCTCGAAGTCGCTCTCGTGAAAATGCTGACCGAGCATGTACAGTGCCCGCAGCAGACCGTGACGGACGAATGCCGTGGCCCAGTCGACCGCTGCGACGTTGATGGTCGGCGTAGCGGGGCGCTCCGAGCAGGCGTAGACCAACGCCAGTTGAGTCGCCCGTTCCACACCCCGTGCCCACACCGCCATCACCGGTTCGTTGCCCGCTCGCTCGCCCACGGCGTAAGCGTCGTCGCATTCGTCAGCGAATGCGTCCATTGCGGCAAGCGCCACGTCGTCAATCGGCACAACCAGCGGGTGCGGCGCGCTGGTGCTGTCTTCGCTCAGGTTCCCCCAGTTCGGCGGCCGAAAATCCGACCAGAACTTCGCAACCTCCATGATTTTGGCGGGCAGCGGCGGCCACGACGCCCGCCGATGCCGCTGGCGACAACCGGCTTCGACCGGCGTGAGACGAGCGAGCATCCCCTTGTTGATCATCTTGCTTGACAGCGATCCGTAAAACGCCGTAGGTGTCGTCGTACCGAACAGCACCAGGTGCGGTTGGTGGACGATATGCGAGTCGCGCCCCGCCTTGTCGCGCACAGCACGCCAACCGCCGGCTTCGCCGTACAACTCCAGCAGCGCCGCCAGCTGATTGCGGTAACGAGCGTCCTTGTTGTCTTGGATGTTCTCGAACAGCGTGTCGATTTCGTCATCTTGCTTGAGGACGACGGGATGGCGGACCAAGCGATCTTCGACCCCTTCACCGCTGGCCGACTTGCCGGCGAGCTTGCGCGCTTCGCCGCACTCCAACAGCACGCGGGCATTGACCTTACGCGGCCAGTCCTTGCCGACGCCCGTATTGGCCAAGGCCAGGATCTGTAAATTGGTCCGCAGGTTCCCCGGTTCACGCACCTTGCGACCGCTGAGCGTGGCCTGCAACGCCAATGCGCCGGCGAACGCCATCGCACGATTGGGATACGGCGCGGTGCCGAGCGTAAACGCCATCACGTCGGCAACGAAGCCCGGCACATGCAGCATTGCGTCCGGCAGCGGCCCCGGGTCGGCCGCGACCTCGTCACGCATTTCCGGAACGCATTCCGCAACTGAGATCGGCGAGGTCGACGGCGCTGAGGCGGCGTTCACGTCGCCAAACCCTTCGACTCGTAGCGCCGACGCCGCAGCCGAATAATCGCCGCCATGTTCGAGCAGCGCATAGACCGAGAATGGCCCGTACGCGCGATCCGGTTCAAACGGCGCAGCGTTTGACGAAAACACGCAGAAGATACGGTCTTTCAGCGTCGCGCTTGCGCCGGACGATTTACCCGGCCGGCACCAATGTTCGTTTTCCCCTGGTCTGACCAACGTCCAGCCATGCCGGTGCAGCAATTCACGCACGTCACCGCGTTGGTTGAAGTCGTCGCCCGGCCGGCCATCGCACGCATCGCCCGATGCCGGCACGGGTTCCGGTTCTGGCGTTTTCGTTACTTCGTTGAGTGACCAGGCCACTTCGAGCAGCAATTCACGCTGTTCGTCGCTGAGTACGGGCAGTTGTTCGAATCGCCCCTGCACCAGTTCGTAGCCCGGCGACGGGTGACAAAGGAAGACACCACCTTCGCCACGCGTTTCGATCAGCGTCAATCCGACTTCCCAACGGTCACCGACACGGCGTGGTTTGTAGCGCTTGCCATAGAACTCCACTTCTTCGCCGCCGGGTACGACGACCGCCCGTTCGGCCAGCTTCATGTTGCCGCACACCGACGACTGGCAACGATAGACGACGTGCCAACCGCCCGACGGAGATCGTTCCAAGACCAGTTCGCTCGTCAATCCGGGCGATCGCGCCTCGACGAGTTCGCGCCACCAGGCGAACCGTTCGCCGGCGCAATCGAAGTCGAGCATTTCCAGATTACCCGAGGTCGCCCCGGCCAGGATGCACAGCGGCCGGTCCGTCCTGAACCAGTTGCCGATTTCCGTTTCGGTCGGCCGCCGCCGCTGGTATTCCTTCCAGGACGGCACGGCGGGCCGTTTTTCGGCGGCGTGGGCCGGCAGCACGCACAGACCGGCGCGCACATAGGCCAGGGCGGTGTCACGGACGGATGACATCAGACGGTTTCCTTGGCGCCGTCGCCGGCGTCACCTTCTTGGGCGGCGACCTCCACGTCCAGCGCAACGAATGTGCGCCGATCGCGCCCTCGGAACTGGTAGAAGAAGTCGTGCGATGCTCCACATACAAAGTGCAAGACCACACGCAGGTCACGAGGTGGCGTCAATGTGACGTGCGAGGCGCGCGCCGGCTTGAGCCAATTTTGTTCTTCCGCCATAACGACGCGCACTCGCCCGTCGTCGACGTCCACGGCGTACATGCGCACGTCCTTGGCGCCGCACCGAGGACAACAGAATCCGACCTCTTCGTTCTCATCGCAAACGACAAACCGCATCGGCGGTGGCGTCGTGCCCGATACATTCATGACGGACTCCCCGTGTTTGAATCGCGATACCCCAGCCGCCACAACACCCGCGCCGCATCGGCGGCGAAGCGTTCCACGAACCCTTCATCGATGTGCCAACCGGCGGCATGGACCAGTTCGTGGATCAGCACTTCCAACCGCTCCTCACCGCGCAAGCCCGCGGCGACGCGGATTTCCTTGGCCCGCTGGTTTGGTGGATCGCAGTCGCCACGGTTCGTACCGAGGTTCGGCACGAACCGCAATCGCCAGCGTTTGCCGAGGACGTTGAGTTGCATGTCAGCGATTTGGGCGAACTGAGAGATCGGCGAATGTTAAAATGGGCAACGTGTTTTCTCGAAGAAAACGAGGTGTGTTTGGAAAACTGTCCAGAGGTGCGTATCCTTAGTCGTTTCACTGGACAATCGCCATTTCGGCAGCCCGCTTGGCAACGGCTTCGCGATGTTTCCGTCGACCGGTGTTTTGAGTGTTTCGGCCGCGTGTGAGCGCGGCAATCTGGATCGCGGTCACCTTCGACGGTGCCCTTAAGCATGGCAACAACCCCGCATCGATCTGCGGCAGGAATGCCGCGCAGGCCCCGACTTCCGAAACCGCCAACTCGATCAAGTCGAGGATCGCCTTGCGTCCGCGTTCGGTGTGAGCAGCGCGCACAGGATCCTCGAGCAACTTGCGTCGCGCCCGGCGGGAGAGCCAAGCCGCCAGGTTCGTTGTCGGCGATAGCTCGACGAAGTCGAGGCACCACACGACGACGTCGTGGACACGCCGTCGATTCTCGGAATTGAGAACGTGGTTCGCGGCGAATTTGCGCAGCCAACGGGCGTGTCGCTTGAGCGCTTGTACGACGAGACTATGTTTGACTCGCATGGTTACGATTTCCTCCTGGAGTGGGTTTCGATCGCCGGAATCTCGTTGCCGCGCCAACTCCGTTTCGGCATGCGCGCCGATGCCCGTGTTTGATGGACATCCCGCCCCGCATCGCCCCGCCTCCGCGGTGAAAAATGGCGCATATATATAAGGAATGGCTCGTGGGCGGCCCAAATCGACGTAATGCCTTTCCAGAACATGATTTACGTCGCCGCAAAGCCGCTTTCGTGGACTTCGTCGCCGTCACGCCGTGGCGGATCCATTTCAATCACCGGCATTCCCCACTGGCGAGCGAGTTCCCGTTCTGCCCGTACACCGACGCTTTCCCGCCAACCGGGAAGTCGAAGCACGACCAACACCTGACAGCCACGCAGGTATTCGTGGTCGACGCGCTGCCAGAACTGCCAGGTGGTCGGTAGCCCAAAGAGAGCGATGGGCACGCTGTGAGCAACCGGCGAGAACACGGGAAGACCGCAACGCAACAGCGCCGCCGCCGCACGACACGCTTCGCCGAAGCGATACTCGCGCACCTTGGGATCCGGATGACTGTACGGACTGGCGAGGTAGATCATTTTTCCTCCACATTCGCAGTAAGGAGTTCAATCAATTCGGTACTCGCGCCGGCCGGCGGCCGGTCGTCGAGCACGTTTCCTGTCGCGAGCGCATCGAGCAGGATGCCGAGGCAGGCTCGCGCGTGCGCGAGGTGCGAGACGCCGCTTTCCCGATCGTCGTCGCAGCCGTCGAACCATTGCAGCAGGTGACGGCGCGCCGCAGCGACGTACACAGAAGCCTTGACCTTCGAGCCGCGCCAGTTGAACGCGCCATACTTCTTGGCCCCCAACGCCATGACGACGCTTTCCAATACCTCGGCTGCCGGCGGGATCAGGTGCAGCGGCGGTTTGCGGTCGCCGACGCGATCTTTGGGGTTCGCGCCGTCTGCGTCAGGATCGTAGACACGTAAATCGGGCATCGCACGCACCTCCTTTCAGCCTTCGCCGGGAATACAGCGACACTCGACGAGGTCTTCGCCGCAGTCGGGGCACTCGTTTTCACGATCGGATTCGCACATCGATCACCTCGCTGGCAAGAGCCACGGTTCCCAGACGGCGCGTTCACCGTGCAATACGACGCCGCATCCCAACAGCGGCTTGGCCGACATGGCGCGGCCATAGGCGAACTGCAACGCGCTGTTGTCGATGCCGCAGCCGACGGCCATGCCGAAGACCCGGCGGTTACGGTTAGCCCACCACCGCACGCCGGCTTGGGCGTGCCAATGGCCGATCACGGTCGACTGAAAGTTGTCGCGAGCCTGAGCCAGCGCCGCGTCTTGTCCGCCGCGACCGCTGTCGCCGTGCGTGTAGATCACGTCGTCGATCACGAGCTTGGCGAACCGTTCATGCACGCGCCACTTGACGCCCCACAGGCTGCGATAATCCCGCAGCACGACCGGCGGCAACTCGTGGCCGCAGTCGGGACAACTGGCGTAGCCGGCGGCAACAAGCGAGTGACACGCGGGGCATTCTTTAACCGGCGCTTCGCCGCCGTCGCCATCGCGTTCTCTGACCCGGATCTGATCGACCGGCCCGTGACGCAACACGTTGCCGCCGAAATCGAGAACGAGGCAGTCCTTCTTTCCCGGATGAAGTCTGAAACCGCGACCAACCATTTGGTAGTAGAGTCCCGGCGACATCGTCGGCCGCAGCAGGGCAACGCAATCGACGTTCGGCGCATCAAAACCCGTCGTCAGGACATTCACGTTGCACAGGTATTTAAGCGGCGAGCGCTCGAACAACCCGTCGCTGGGAACGCCACGAAAGCGGGCCAACAGCTCCGCGCGCTGGCCACCCGAAGTGTCGCCGCAGACGAATCCGCATTCGATGCCATGTTTTTCGGCGAGGACGCTCGCGACGTGCTGGCCGTGGCGAACGCCGGAAGCGAAGATCAGGCAAGCCTGGCGGGCGCGGGTCTGCTCGACGATTTCGGCGCACGCCGCTTCGACCAGCGCGTCCTGATCCATCAGGTCTTCCAATTCACCGGCGACGAACTCGCCGCCGCGGATGTGCAACTCGCTCGTGTCCGCTTTTTGGCGCCCAGCCTTCGTTACCAACGGACACAAGTAACCATCCCGAATCAGTTCACGAATGCCGACTTCGTAGCAGACCTCATTGAGAATGTTGTCGGGACCACAGATCAGCCCCGACTTCATCCGGTAGGGAGTCGCCGTCAGGCCGATCACGCGGAGGTTCGGATTGACCTTACGGGCGTCGGTCAAGAACTGGCGATACATGCCGTCGCCTTCTTCGGGAATCAAATGACACTCGTCGACAATGACGAGGTCAAAGGCGTCCAACTCGCAGGCCCGTTTGTAAACCGACTGGATGCCGGCCACGATCACGGCATGTTGCGTATCGCGGCGATTGAGCCCGGCCGAATAGACGCCGATGCGTAGATCCGGCGCGACGGCTCGCAGCTTGTCGACGGCTTGTTCAAGCAGTTCCTTCACGTGCGCAAGGATTAGTACGCGGCCGTCCCACAGCTGCACGGCATCGCGGCAGATCGTCGACAACAAGGGTGTCTTGCCGCCGGCCGTCGGGATCACGACGCACGGATTACGGTGCTTGCCGTCGCTATCCGGCGGCGCTCAAGCGGACCGGCAAGAACTCGACCCAGGTCGGGCTCTCCCCATACTCGCGTCCCAGCGCCTGGCCGCAAACACACTTCGGCGACTGGTGCGGTGAATTCCGATCCGCCGCGTCGCGGGAGGGCGAGTAGCATGGCCAAGGTGCTCGTCATCGGCGATACGCATTGCCCCGGCATGCGGCGGGGATACGTCGACTTCCTCGGCCGCGTCGCCGACCGTCATCGCGTCAACCGCGTCGTCCATATCGGCGACCTGGTCGACTGGTGCAGTATCAACTTTCACGAACGTCATCCTGGAAACACCAACGCCACGCGCGAATACGAACGGGCTCGAAAGCAGGTCGAGTTGCTTGCGGATCGATTTCCAAAGGCCGATTGGCTGATTGGCAATCACGATGCGCTCACCGAACGCCAAGCAGTGGCGGTCGGCTTGCCGCCGGTCGTGCTGCGGGATTATCGCAGCCTGTTGCCGCCGAATTCCCCGAATTGACGCTAGACGATACCCATGCCCGTCAGCAGTAGCGCTATCCGTGCCGGCCGTGCGTTCGTCGAGCTCTTTGCCGACGATACGAAACTCGTGCGCGGTCTGCGGCGGGCGCAGGCCAAGCTCAACGCTTTTGGGGCGGCGGTGACGCAGATCGGCGCACGGATCGCCGCCTTGGGGGCCGGCCTGGCGACGCCATTTACGTTTGCGATCAAGGCCGCGAGCGACGCCGAGGAAGTCGCCAGCAAGTTCAGTGTTGTGTTCGGCGAGAACGCCGCCGCCGTCCGCGCCTGGGGCGATGAATTCGCCGAGCAGGTCGGCCGCGGCAAGACCGCGGTCGCTTCGTTTTTGGCCGGGGCGCAAGACCTGTTCGTCCCGCTCGGCTTCGATCCCCGCGCGGCCGAAGAACTGTCGAAACAGGTGACGCAACTGGCCGTCGATCTGGGGAGTTTCAACAACATGGCGGACGCCGACGTGATACGCGATCTGCAGGCCGCGCTGACCGGCTCGGGCGAGACCATGAAAAAGTACGGCGTGCTGGTGAGCGAGGCGGCGGTCAAACAGGAATTGCTTAACGACAACATCGACCCAAAAACCGCCAGCGACCAACAGAAAGTGCTTGCCCGGCTGAATCTCATCATGCGCGGCACGACCGCCGCGCAAGGGGACGCCGTGCGAACGGCCGGCGGCTTCGCCAACCAGATGAAGGCCCTCAAGGCGTCGTTTATCGACACGGCGGAAGTCGTCGGCGGAGCGTTGTTGCCGGTCGTCACCCCGCTCGTCGGCGCATTTAGGGAAGCGGCACGCTTCGCCGGCCAATTCGCCGCGGAAAACTCCGGCCTGGTCGTGGCCGTTGCCGCCGGCGCGGTTGGCCTGGTGGCCGTCGGCTCGGCGTTGGTCGGCCTGGGATTGGCTGCCAAGCTGGCCGCAGTAGGATTCGGCATTGTCGCCACGGCGGTTTCGGCAGTGGGCGCTGTGCTGGGCACGATTCTCTCGCCGCTGGGCATCGTTACCGGCGCGCTGGTCGGCGGCGTCGGCGCATGGCTCGTCTACAGCGATTCGGGCCAAGCGGCGCTGGCGGCGATCGGCCAGCGATTGGCGGCGTTCAAGGCCGACGCCCTGGCGACGTTTCAAGGTATTGTCGACGCCTTGGCGGCCGGCGACCTGCAACTGGCCGGCGAAGTAGCCCTGGCCGGTTTGAACGTGGCCTGGCAGACCGGGCTCAATGCCCTGATGGGCGCCTGGACGACGACCCGCGATCTGCTTATCGCCACCTGGCAGGAACTTGGCGCGACGATCCATCGTATCTGGGCCGAGGTCGTATTGGCGCTGGTCAACATCACCGCCCAAGTCGGCTCGTCGATTCAGGGATTTTTCGAGAACGCGGCCGCCGATGCGCTCGCCTTGTTGGGCGTCATCAGCGACGCCGAGGCCGAAGCCGCCAAGGCGCAGCTGCAGCGCAACCGACAGGCGGAATTGAACGGCCTCCGCGACGATTTTGATGCGGCCAGGGCCACCGCCGACATTGAGCGCGCCCTGACCGAGGCCGCTCAGGCCCGCGCCCGCGGCACGGCCGAGGAAATCCGCGCGGCCGAGCAAGCTTTGGAACGGGCAAGGGCGCGGCTCGCCGAATCGGTCGGTCGCGCCGCGGCCGCCCGCGCTAATGCTTCGTCGCCATCGTCGGCGGCGGCTGCCACGCGACCAGCATTGGCTGTGCCTGCCGAACTCGACGCCATTGCCCAGCGGCTCGGTGAGGCCGCCGACGTAATGGTCCGCTCCGGCGATCAACTCCCGCAAGCGATGCTGCTTGGCACGCGCGAAGCGGCCGAAGCCATTCTTCGTCACGAAGCGGGTCGCGATCGCACCGACCGCGTCCAGCGCGACCAACTGGCCGAGCAACGTAAAGCCACCCGCGCGCTGGAAGACATCGATCGCAACCTGCGTAATGCCGCCACGCTCGCCGTGGCCAATCTCGCCTGCCCCCCGATCCCTGACCCCCGCCCCCTGCCCATGTCCTTCGTCATCCGCGAACAATTCCGCCGCGACGCCACGAAGTCGGCCGATAACACCGTCTTCGAGCGCGGCTGGACCGTTTGGCAGGAGTCGAGCGGCGCGATCGTGGCATCGGAGGCCGACGAAGTCTTTGCGGCGATGGAATCGACGGTTCAGATCGGCTCCACGTATCCGTCGCTGGGCGGATTGAAGTGCGTGGAAGTCCGGCCATCGTGCCGCGACGACATCGAGATATGGGACGTATCGGCGCGCTACGAAATCCCCAAGGTCGAAACGCCGCCGGATGACTTCGACGAATTCATGCAGCAGTCGCAGCAGAATTCGCCGGAGAATCCGTTCGGACCGGAGTTTTCGGGCGGCGGACAGACCGTCGAAGAATACCGCGTCCGTGATTTGGACGGCATGTTGTTCGTCAATTCGGCGAAACAACCGTTTCGCAACCTCATTCCGATCCCGGTCACGATCCAGGTCGATCGCGTCACGGTCAACGAACGCAACCCGGCCAATACGGCGAATCAGGGCATGGCGGACGGCCGGCGGTTGCTCGCCAGCGTCAGCTACCAAAGCGCCGAGCACGTCAACAAAGAAACCGGCGTCCGCACCCGCTACTACAAAAACACCTACGAAGTCTGGACGCATCCGGATCGCGACTGGGCGCGCGTCGAAGTCATCGACGCCGGCTTCAAGCAGATCAAGAACGGCAAGCTGGTCACGATCGTCGATCCCGACACGAAAGAACCCTACAGCGAAGAAAGTTTGCTGGACGGCAACGGCAAATTGCTGGCCGCCGGCCAAGATCCGAAGACAATCGAATTCCGAATTCGCCAGGAAGGCCCGCTGGGCGTGCCGTTTCTGGGTTAAACCGAAGGGATAAAACATGGGGCAGCTTGACGGCAGCATTGTCCTACAGGGCGACATGAACGCCGCCACCCTCACGGCGCGGGGCGGTAAGCACGGCGAAGACAAATTCGACGCCAACGGTCGGCGGAAAGCCGATTCGATCGTCCACGAACAGGTGTTTCGGTACGAGCAGGTGTCGGGCGTCAGTGTAGCCAGCGAATCCCGCGTTGTTGGTTCCCTGTTCGCCGATGCCACGGCCGTCGAAGTTTCGATTGTCTGCGAAACCAAACCCGACGGTTCCGGCGGCGATCCGCGCGTGTTCACCTTTGAGGTTCTTAAGGGAAACCAAACGACCGCGTTCGCGTCGACTCTCCCCGGCGGCACGCCCGTCACCGTCGATAGCGGCGTCGCCAATCGCCAAGTGCAGTTCGTCACGCCGACGACGACCACCGGCGCACGGGGCGACCAGATCAAAATCACCGTCGCGGTGAGCGGAACAACCGGCACGCAAGGCCAAGGTCTATCGGTGAGCGTCAAGTATCGCGAGAACCCGGCGTAATGCAAGGAACGTAAATCATGCTTTCGATTATTGAACGCGACACCACGAACGCATTGGATGCCTTTCGCGTTACCGTCGGCACGTCCGCCGCGGCGATTACGTCGACGGCGTTCGCGTGCAAGCGGGGCGTCGGTCTCAAGGCCGACGCCGCGAACTCCGGCACGATCTACGTCGGCCCGTCCGACGTGACGACCGGATCGATGCCGGCGACCGACGGCTGGCCGCTGGCCGCGGGCGAAGAACTGTTCTTGCCGCTGGACGATCCGCGCGCGGTCTTCGCCGTGGCGTCGGCTGCCAGTCAGCAACTGCACGTCGTCGTCGTATGAGGCACACATGTTAGTCGCTACGCGAAGTCGATTCCGATTCTTCGGCAATCGCCGTCGCCGTCCGTCGCTGGCGACAGCGCTGCTGATTCCCTATTGGGCCGACGGTCTGTCGATCGGCAATCGGCCGACGACAACGAACTGGCAAGAAAACTCGGGCGTCGCCCGCTCGCGGCTGGCGGCCAACGGCGCCGGCGACGACGGCCACTTGTGGCACATTAGCGATTCGCCCGCCAACCGCATGATGGCCCAGCGGATCAGCGACGGTGCCGGACGCGGCGAATGGACGCTCACTGGCGCGACGATCAGCGACTTGGAAGACATCGGTTCCGCCGTGATCGGCGGCACGGCTTATTTGTATTTGGCCGACATTGGCGACAACGCCAACGCTCGCAGCACGATCAACATCTTCCGCGTCGTCGAGCCGACGATCACCGGCAGCAATTCAAGCACCGCCGCGTTCGAGCAGATCGTGTGTGAGTATCCGGCCGGGAGCGTGCCCAGCCACAAGGACGCCGAGACACTGATCGTCGATCCCGACACGGGCGACATCTACATCGTCACGAAGCGGATCACGCCGGCTCGCTGTTATCGACTGGCGCATCAGGCGAGTTACTCCGGAACGCAGACGCTGGAATACCTGGGCGAAATCTGGACGGGCCCGTTCACCGACGACGCCACCGGCCCGTCGACGGGCGGCTACGTCGTCGGCGGTTCCATTAGCGACGATGGCAAGATCGTTGTGCTCAAGAACTACCAGGACGTGTTCGTGTTTGTCCGCGAGGACAAAGGCGCTACGTCGATCTACGATGCGATGACCGCCGCGCCGTTGATCGTGGAAGGCTACGTCGGCGGCGAGCGACCGTCGAGCCACCCGAACAACGAACCGAAGGGCGAAGGCGTTTGCTTTCTGGCGAACGGCGATTTGGTCACGACGAGTGAATACAACGCGACCTACGGTTCGTCGGCGTCGGCGTACCCGACGTTCCGCTACGCACGCTTGCCGGACGTACCGGCGCAGGTGGCGTTCCAGGATGGTTTCGATGGCTACGCAGGCACGGCGGACACCTACGTCTGGTCGCTGTCGGCCGAGCAAAGCAATGCCAAAGGCAGCGACGCCACATTCGTCGCCGACTACAACAGCGGCTCGGATGAACGTTACGGTCTTTTGAAGTTCGACCTGTCCGAGATCCCATCGAACGCGACGATCGTCGGCTGCGACCTGTTCCTGTACATCAACACGGAAGGCCAGTTCTTTGAGCTTCACAAAATGTATCAGGCCTGGAGCGAGGTGAGCACGTATTCGTCCCTCGGCGGCCTGCCGGCATTCGACGATGTCGATGCCGCCAGCGTGGCCGACGCTCGTCATGGCAACTACGACACGATTACCGACGCGGTGCAGATCAAGATTCCCGCCGCCACGATCCAAGATTGGGTCGACGGCACAGTGGCCAACGACGGCTGGGCCGTCTACGGTACGACGAATGGCGACGGCTTGCAGTTCCGCAGTCGCGACCACGCCACGGCGGCCGATCGCCCCAAGCTGGTCGTGCGGTATACGATTCCGCATAAGGCGGTGCAGCTTGCCGTCGCCAGCAATCAATACCTCACGCGCGACCACGACACGGCTTGGGATGTGTCGGCGGCGAGCGGCTTCACGGCCGCGGGATGGATTTACCGCGACACCAATGGATTGGCCTATTTCGCCGGCAAGTACGCGGGCATCGGCACGCGGGAATGGACGATCTACAGCGGTTCGTCGAGTTTCTTGACGGCCCGGTTGTGCGCCGATGGCACATCGCCCACCGTGTTCAATTCCATCTTGAGCGTTGCGGCGACGGGTCAGTGGCGTTTCATCGCGCTGCGCTATGATCCGGCGCAGGTCGGGGCGGAGTTCATTCTTAACGTAGATGGCTCGAAGGATGCCACGGCCCATGCCGGCGGCCTGTTCAGCGGCACGGCGGCAATTCGGCTGGGAGCCAGCGACATTGCCATTGCCAATTCGCACAATGGCCGGATGGATGCGTGGGGTTTTTGGAATCGTTCTTTGTCGGATGCGGAACTGGAGGCGATTCGCAACGGCGGGCGCGGTGTCGAATATCGGCATCTCACGGCGGCACAGCGAAGTGGGCTGATCGCGTTCTACGACCTGGGCGAGGCGAGCGGGGTTCGTGCGGACTATAGCGGCAACGGCCAACATTTGAGTCCGATCAATGGCCCGACGAACGCCGATGGCTTGGTGACGTAACGGGAAAGCAATGGCCGACGCCTACGTCTTGTCTGAAACCGATGTCCGCACGTTGCGGCGGATGGCCCAGCGTGAACGCGGCGATCCCGTAAATCATCGTCCGCCGGTGCAGGGACCGTCGCATCCGGGGCGATTGCCCGTCGTGCGTCTGGGCATCGCTTATGGCACGCTGCCTGCAGCCCAATACGACGGCGGCGGCACGTTGGTTCAGCCCGGCAAGGGTGAATGCAAAACGCATCGCCTTCGCGCCGACGGTTCTGCTGTCATCGACTTGGACGACTTGCCGACGCCCGCGTATAGCATCATGCCCTACGAAGTTTCGGACGGCAAGGAATTGGTGTTGCTGCGCGATCAGACGTTGGAAGGCGATGACGAGAATATTGCGGAGCCAGGTTACGTCGCGCTGCGGTGGGAACCGAGTACGACCGAATCGCCCGAACGATTGTTGTACGTCTGCGGCTCCCCGGCCCAACTGGTCGCCAACGACGCCAACTGGCATCAACTGCCGCTCACGTCGGTCGACAACTTCGATACGAGCACGTTTGGCATTCATGCCGGCAACCAGTTGATCGAACTCAAGCGCGACGGCGTTTACGAAATCTTCCATTCCTGGCATCTGGGTTTATCGACCGGCGCGTCGCCCGGCGTGGCGAAGGTCGATGCCGTTGTCCGCTCCGGCACAATGGTACCCCTGACGAGCAACGTGCCTTGCAGCGGTCTGACGTTGGCCTTGAACCTGGACGACGAAGTCGAACACGACGAGGCCGATGCATCGTGCATGTTCTGGCTGCGACGCACGTCGACGGCGGCGCAGTGGATCGACTTCGCGTTCAAGCGGATCATCTACGTCGCTTATCCGGAAATCTATCTCACCACGGCGCGGATTCGGTATTTGGGCGACCTGCCTGGGCCGACCGTGCAGACCTTTGAAGGGCCGTGATTCGCGTGGCTTGGTCGCGAAATCTTGGGGCGGCGTCGAACCGATTCCTGGCCCGCCGCGGCTGGTTCGCGCGTCTTCCCGGCGGCGGCGAAAGCCGCGACATCTGGCGGCTGGGACCGGTGTGCATCAAACGCTGGTCACCGCGTATTCCGCGGGCCGAAGTCCGCCTGCGGTGCCGGGTTTCGCGGGAAATCACCGTCTGCAATCGGATGTGGTACGTACCGTGGCTGCATTGGACGGTGGCGCGATGGGTCGTCGGCCAACCAGCGTCGCACGAAGCATGCAACCGGCTGTTGGCGCGGATTCCGGGGCTGCGGGACTTGCATCCGGCGAATGTGGTCGTGGGGCGGAATGGGGTGGTGGTGGTGGATTTTGGCGTTAGGGACACGGCACCGCATGATGATCGCAATTGTCACCAACCGGAAAAATTGACTCGCCGCTTTAGACCAAATAGAATCGACCCCAAAGAATGATGCTGCGGAGGTTGCCCACGGTCGTT
>JAJDEG010000161.1 GCA_029259895.1 Planctomycetota bacterium | reverse complement strand
GCTCGACGACGGCGCCCTGGATTTGCTCACGCAATACGACTGGCCCGGCAACGTTCGCGAGCTGGAAAACATCGTCACGCGGGCGAGCGTCCTCTCGACGACCGGTCGCGTAACGGCGGACGAATTGCGGCCGTGGCTGGACGTGCACGGAAACGACGGGCCGAACGGCGACGATACGCGCGATCTCCCTGCCGGCTTGAGCATGCAGGAAATGGAGCGAAAGCTGATCGAGGCCACGCTGGAACGTTTCGACGGCCACCGCGCGAAGACGGCCGAAGCGCTCGGCATCGGCATTCGCACGCTGTCCGGCAAGCTCCGCGAGTACGGCTATGCTCCCAGAGCGAAAACGCCGGCAAAGGCCGCCTGAACGAACAACGAAGAACGCCACGTAGGGTTGGAGCCACACGTAGGGTGGGTCGAACGAAGTGAGGCCCACCACGCAACGCCAAGCCATCGAATGCGATCAAGAACGATAAGGAACCAACGGATACGGTGGGCCACTTTCCGTTCGGCCCACCCTACGCAATGCCGCCATCGAAATCGGCAGAAACTGCCGGAGCCGATCGGCATGATTTGCCGCGAGCAGAAGAATCGACCAAAAGACAACGTGGCCGCTCGTCGGCGAGTTTCCGCAAGGAGAAATCGGAAGACATATCTATTAAACGAGTTACGCACACGCGGTCGTTCGCCGCGACGCACCACGCGTTCGTCGAATGCTTGAACTTCGGCGCGGCACGACACTTGCTTCGCCGTTAGCCGTGGCGATCCGCGAAGGATACGAAGATGTTGAACAACCTTTTCACGAACACGACGATCCCGGTTCTCGAACAGGTGGTGAATTTCTCGCAAGCACGCCACAACGTGCTGGCCGGAAACGTCGCCAACCTCGATACGCCGGGCTACCGCGTCCGCGACCTGTCGACGGAGACGTTTCAAACGCGGCTCAAGGAAGCCGTCGAGGCGAAGCACGCCAGTCCGCGGTCGCCGTCGATGAGCGAGACCGCCTACGGCGACGCCGCCTTCAAGCCGTCCGTCGAACAAGCCATGCAAGATGTCGAGGAATCGATGAAAGCGATCCTGTTTCACGACGACAGCGACGTCGGTCTCGACCAACAGGTAGCCGAAATCATCAAGAACCAAACCCAACACAACACCGCCATCGCCGTTATGAAGAGCCAATTTGAGCTGCTCAGGGCGGCGATCAGCGAACGTGTGTAAGGCGGCGAGCATGGCCAAAGGAATCGGCCATGCGAGCGAGAATCTGTAGCGGAATATCGAAATCGGATCGGTGCGAAGCATTCGCCAAGTCACGGGCAAGGAGGCCCACATGATTCACGCCCTCGACATCAGTACCAGCGCCTTGGTCGCGCAGCGAACGCGGCTCAACGCCATCACGGGCAATATCGCCAACGTTTCGACGACGCGAAACGAATTCGGCGAAGCGACTCCCTATCAGGCCCGCAACGTCGTGTTCGAGGTCGACGAAGAGGTCGCCACGAGCGACGGCGGCATCGGCGTCCGCGTCTCGACCGTCGCCATCGAGGACAACGAACCGATATGGCGCTATCAGCCAGGCCATCCGGACTCGCAAAAGTCCGGCGAACACCAGGGCTACGTCGCCTATCCAAAAATCAACCTCGTCAACGAGTTCGTCGACGCCACCCAGGCCACTCGCGCCTACGAGGCGAACCTCGGCGTGATCGAAGTTACCAAAAGTCTCGGCCAACAGACGCTGCGAATCATCGGCTAACGCCAAACAGGGTGTAAGAAACCATGACGCCGATTAACGGAGTGAACGTTCAACCCATCGCCTTGGGCAACCTGCCCGAGCTGGGCACGAACGCGCCGAGCGACTCGTCGTTCAAAGACATGCTGGTCAAGTCGATCCACGACGTGAACGAAATGCAGCTAGATGCAGACCGCGCCGTCGAGGCGATGAGCGTTGGCGAAGACATCAACCCCGCGCAAGTCCTCACAGCAGTGCAAAAGGCCGACGTGGCGTTTCGCATGATGATGCAAGTGAGAAACAAAATGGTCGATGCGTTTGCCGAGATCAAGGATCTGCGAATTTAGGAAATACAAGGAGATAGGAGACCGTAGTACGCCCTTGCGAATCCTGAATCCGGCCCCCCAGTCCCCAGCCCCTAACCTCTAGTCCCCGCTTCCGTTCCATGGATTTTCTCAACAAAGCCATCTCGCAGGTCGCCGATTTGTTTCGGTCGATGACGCCGGGCGCGCGGATCACCGCCGGTCTGCTGCTGGGCCTGTTGGTCGTGAGTCTGGTGTGGCTGGTGGGGCAAAAGGGGAGCGGCCCCGACGACTACTTGCTCGGCGGACAACAATTCTCCTCTGGCGAAGTCAACGCCATGGAGCAGGCCTTCGGCAAGGCTGGACTGGACGGATACACGCTGGAAGGAAACCGCATCCGAGTACCCCGCGGGCAGCGCGCCGCATTCATGGGCGCCATCGCCGACGCGGGCGCGCTGCCCAGCGATTTCGGAGCGGCCTTGCGAAAGACGCTCGCCGAAGGCGGTCCCTTCATCACGACCCGCGAACGTGAAGAGCGGCTCAAAGTCGCCTTGCAAGAGGAACTTGCGCTTTGGATTCGCTCGATGCCGGGCATCGAGAAAGCGGCTGTGGCGTACGACGTGAAGAAAACAGGTGGTCTCAAAAACGAAACGTTGGCGACGGCGTCGGTAAGCGTCAAAGCCGTCGGCAACATTCCGCTCGATGAATCGCGTGTCCGCGGCATCGGCCACATGGTCGCCTCGGCGATTTCGGAATTGAAGCCCGAAAACGTTGTCGTCACCGATCTCGTCAGCGGCCAGTCGCATCGGCTCTCCGGCGACGGTGTCGGCGGAGACAATTCGTTGTTTGAGCTGCGGAAGAAATATGAAGAGGATTTTAGCCGCCTCGTCAAAAACGCGCTCGGCTACGTGCCCGGCGCGCAGATCGCCATAAACGTCGAACTCGATACGGAAGCGCGCCGGCAAGTAAAGACGCTCGAGTTCGACAAAGTGAATTCGGCGACAGTACATTCCGAAGAAACGACGCAGGATGAATCGCGCGACACAGCCGGTCCCGGCGGCGTGCCCGGTGCCCGATCGAATACGTCAGCGTCGGCCAATACGGGCCAAACGGTTAGCACGACGCCCGGCAATTCGTCGACGTTAGCGAAAAGCTCGGCCAGCCAGACAATCGCACCAGGCGGCATGCAGTCAACGAGCGAACACCTGGGTTTGCAGCCAAAGCGCGTGACCGCCTCCATAAGCGTCCCAAAGAGCTATTTCGTCCGCCTGTGGCGCGAGCGGAATGGAATCGACGAATCTCAGAAAGTAGACGAGAACCAAGTTGCCGCCATCGAAACGGCGCGGATTCAAGAGATGCGGCAATTGATCGCCGGGCTGCTGCCCGTCAGCGATCCGCAAGATCCGATGAAGCCGGGGACGATCATGGCGTTCGACGATTTTCCGCCGGCCGAACTCCCGGAACCGAGCGTCGCGACCGGCGTGCTGGCGTGGCTGGGAAGCTATTGGTCGACGCTGGGAATGGTCTTTCTGGGCATGTTTGCGCTGTTGATGCTCCGCTCAACGGTCCGCGGCGCGGCGGCGTCGGTGGCGGAACCTGATACATCGACCGCGCTGCCCGCCACGATTCCGTTTCCCACGGCCAGCGAGCCGGACAAAGAAGAAGCGGCGAAAGACAAGGAAGCCAAGAAACCGGCCGCGCGGATTCTCAAACGCCGCGAGCCGGGCGTATCGCTCAAGGATGAACTCACCGAACTCATTCGCGAAGATCCCGACGGTGCCGCCGCGATTCTTCGCAGTTGGATAGGAAGCGCAGGTTAGTCGATGGTCGCCAAGAACAACAACCTTCGAAACGCCGCCGTGCTGCTGGCTCGCCTCGACCGCGAGCTGGCGGACTTGCTGCTTGCGCGACTGTCGAGAGCTGAGGCTCACCGCATTCGGGCCGCTGTCGTCGAATTGGGCGAAGTCTCTGAGGATGAAGAGGAGATCGCGCTCGAAGAACTAATTCGCCAGCGGCCGCAAGCACGCGAACGCGAGTCGGCGGGACTCGACGCGGCGGGACTCGAGATCGACGATCGCCTGGCGAAACGCCTGGCCGCATCGATACGAGACGAGGCTCAATTCGATAGTCGACTATCCGCGAGAGAGCGGCCGTCGACTTCGGCGGCGGAAGATACGCCGTTCCGTTTTCTTCATGAAGCGCGGATGGACGAACTGGCCGAACGCCTCGGACGCGAGCATCCGCAGGCGATCGCGGTCGTGCTGGCATATCTGCCGCCCGCGCGGGCCGCGGAAGCGCTGTCCGCGCTCGCGGAGCCAGTGCAAGTGGACGTCGTGCGCCGGTTGGCTGCGATGGAACCGGCCGATGCAGTCGTCGTTCGCGAGATCGAAGATGCCTTGCGGCGGTGGATTGCTCCGGCCGTAGAAGGCGGCAAGCCTTCGGTCGGCATGACGGCAGCACAGCGTATTCTTTCGGCCACGAGCGGCACGACGCAGCGGCTAGTTCTCGACGCGCTGGCCGAACGAGACGAAACGCTCGCCGAACGGCTGGGGCGCGCGCCGAGGAATCCCGTGGTTAAGCACACCAGCCAGCGACCGGCTGGACCTCGGCAGCCGCAATTCTCCGACGTGGAGCGACTTGCGGACGGAGAACTTGCCCGACTGTGGCGCACGGTCGATCGCGAAGTCGCCGTGCTGGCTTTGGCGGCGGCATCGGAAAAGTTTGTCGACCGCGTAATCGAGGCCCTCGACGAACCGCTGGCAAAGGCGATATGCCGCGACCTGGATGAACTCGGTTCGGTCGCTCTGGCAGATCTCGACGCGGCACAGCTCGAAATAGCAACGATGGCCGCTAACATGATTCACGGCACCGCGATGCATACGTACAACGCGCGCGCGGCTACCGACGACGCTGCATCGATTGTCGACGGAGGTGTCGTCGTATGACCGCCACCGTCATCAAGTCCGCTACGACCGCCAAGCATCCACGCTCCGCGGCCTTCAGCTTCGACGATCTCGCCATGCAGGCCGACGAGTATGTCGTCGAAATCCGCGTGCAGGCCGCGAAGATCCTTGCCGACGCAAATCGCGAGGCCGAGTCGATCCGAGCGAGAGCGGAAGAACAAGGCCATCAGGACGCAGTCGTCGCGGCCGAGAAAGTGCTCGATGCGAAACTCGCAAAGCAAATTGCCACGCTGCTGCCGGCGCTGACAAAGGCCGTCGAGAGCGTCGACCAAGCCAGGGCGTCGTGGCTCGCGCATTGGGAAAAGAACGTCGTGAATCTGGCGACGAAGATCGCTGCCCGTGTCGTGCGTAAGCAACTCGTAGAAACGCCGGAGATCACGCTGACGCTGTTGCGCGAAGCGCTCGAACTCGCCGTCGGCGGCGGGCAATTGACGATCCGCATGAACCCAGACGATCGCTCCGCCTTGGGCGGCCAGGCCGAGAAGATGGCCGCCGAATTCGGCAAGATCGCGTCCGCCGAGTTGATCGCCGACCCGCAAATTGCGCCGGGCGGTTGCCGTATCGAGACGCAGTTCGGAACGATCGACCAGACGTTCGAAGCTCAACTCGCACGCATCGAGGAAGAACTGACCTAGCACCGCGTCGCCGTCACTGTCCCCTGTCACCTGTCCCCTGTCACTCATGTCGCTCACCGCACAACTCGACGCCATCATGCCGACGGCGCTCACCGGAACGGTGGTCCGCACGTTGGGCACGACCGTCGCCGTCGCTGGGTTTCCAGCGCCGGTCGGCGCAACCGTGCGGATCGCACGGCAAGCGGGCGTCGACGTCGAGGGCGAAGTGGTCGGTTTTCGTGACGATGCGACGCTCGTCTTTCCGTTTGGCGATCTGTCTGGCGTGCGGCACGGCAACAAGGTACGCCTCGTACGAACGACGCGATACGTTCGCGTCGGGCCGCAACTGCTCGGGCGCGTCGTGAACGCCCGCGTCGAGTGCATCGACGACCGCCCGCAACCGGCGCTAACCGAACGCACGGCCGTCGACCGTTCGCCGCCGCGGCCTATCGAACGTCCACGCATCGATCAACCGCTGTCCACCGGCGTACGGGCGATCGACGGACTGCTCACGTGCGGCAAGGGACAGCGGCTGGGCATTTTCTCCGGTTCCGGTGTCGGCAAGAGCGTGTTGCTCGGCATGATGTCGCGATACACGGCCGCCGACGTGAACGTGATCGCGCTGATCGGCGAGCGTGGACGCGAGATGAACGACTTTATCGAACGCGATCTCGGACCGGAGGGACTGGCGAAGAGCGTCGTCGTCGTCGCCACGAGCGACGAGCCGGCCGTGATCCGCGTGCGGGCCGCGATGGTCGCCACGTCGATCGCCGAATACTTTCGCGACGCTGGAAAAGACGTGTTGCTGCTGATGGATTCCGTTACTCGCGTGGCGATGGCTCAGCGCGAAATCGGCCTTTCCGCAGGCGAACCGCCGACGACTCGCGGGTATACGCCGTCGGTGTTCTCTATGCTGCCGAAGTTGCTCGAGCGCGCCGGCCGTTCCGCCTTGGGAAGCATCACGGCGTTCTACTCCGTTCTCGTCGAGGGAGAGGATGAGAACGATCCGATCGCCGACTCCGTGCGCGGCATTCTCGATGGCCACGTTTGGCTCGTGCGACGACTCGCCTCGAAGGGACACTTTCCAGCCATCGACATGTTGTCGAGCATTAGCCGCCTGGCCTCTGACATCACTAACCGCAGCCATCAACAGGCGGTTGCCGCGTTTCGAGAGTTGGTCTCGGCGTACCGAGAGAACGAGGACTTGATCTCGATCGGCGCATATCGGCGCGGAAGCAACGTCGCCGTCGACGCGGCCATCGATTTGCAAGACGTCCTAACCGCATTCTTGCGACAGCAGGTCGACGAGCGTTCCACCGTCGAGCAAGCCGCAGCCGAACTGACGAAGATCGCCCTAGCGTATCAACAGCGCAAGAACGCGCCACGTGCTGCGGCGGTCGCCGCGGCGCCGACTGCACCGTAGTCGTTCCACATTAGATCCAATACGACAGCATTACACCCGAAGAAGCATGGCGACCACGTTTCGACTAGCGACGCTGCTGAAACTCCGCGAGGCGACTCGCGACGAGCGACGCGGATCGTTGGCCGAGGCGTTTCGGGCGGAAGCGATGCTCGCCGACAGCGCCCAGGCGGTTGAGGGCGAGTTTGCCGCGCTGGCCGCCGATTATCGGGCCGCCACGCGACCCGGTCGGATCGACGTCGACCGTTTGCTCGAGTACCAGCGACGCGAGGCGTTGTTGATCGTACAGCGTCTGGAGTACGCGCGACAACGAGACGTGCTGCTGGCGGAAATCGACCGTCGCCGCGAGGCGCTGTCGTTGGCGGATCGCGAGGTGCGAACGCTGGAGACGTTGCGGGAACGGAAAGCCGCGACAGCGGCGGCAGAGGCGGCGCGGATCGCAACGAAGCAGCTTGACGAGTTCGCTCTGCAGCGAAGCGCTTTCAGCGAGGAGGCCGCATGGGACGCTTGATCGGCGGTCTATCCACGTTGATCGGTTGGTCGTGTTTCGCCACGGTCGTGTCGCTGGCGATCGTCGTCGGCTACGCGATGTCCAAGGGATACATCGCTCCGGCGAAGCTCGAGCAAATGGCGGCAATCTCTCACGGTGTGGAGATGGTCACCAAACGTGAGGCGGAACGCATGGCGACGGCGCCAGGCACATCCGAGAAACCGTCGCTCGAGGCGATCGAGATGCGCCGCGCTGCGATCGCCGCGAATATGGAGCTGCGCGAGAACACCGTGCGAGACATGGTAAACGAGTTCAAGAAACTACAGCGAGGTCTCGAAGAAGAGAAGGAGCGATTCGGGCAAATCGTATCGGCGTACAAGGCTGGCTTGGAGGACGAGAAGAAGAAGGCGGTCGCCGAAGGTCGCCGCCAATTTCAGTCCATCGTCGAAAGCATGAAGCCCAAGCAGGCCAAGGAGCAACTGCTGCTGAAGTTCAAGGAAGACAAGATCGAAGTCGTCGTCGAGGCGATGAAGAACATGGAAGAGACGAAGCGGGCAAAGGTGCTCACCGAATTCAAAACGCCCGAGGACCAGGAAATCCTAGCGAAGATTCTGGAGCACATCCGCAATCCAGCCGTCAACATCGTCAACGAAACGAGCGACAAGCTCGACGCGGCGAACCAGGGAAAATAGGCGAACGAACACTTCGCTCCCGTCGGGGCGACAAAAGTCACAAAGGCCGAAACGATGATCAATCGTATATCCGACAAGTCGAGTTACGCGGCAATTGACCCGATATTCGTGCAGCCGCCGACACATCTCAGCGCCAACGAACCCTTCGACGCGGCGCTGTCCCGCGCCGTCAATCCGGCGTCGTCGAACGAGCTGTCTGCACGCGAAATCGAGCAGCGCCGACGCGACCGAGACGACGGGGTCGGCGAACGCAATGCGGTTGGTCGCGACGAGCCTTCGTCGAGGACAGACCGCCTGCGCGACCGCGAGGATCGTGATGACAGGTCGTCCCGCACGGACAGCCGTGAGGCAAACGACGCGCGAGACACGCCGCATCGTTCGCGCGAGGACTCCGACACAAACGCTACTTCGGAGAGCGGCAAGGACGGCCTTTCGGCGCGAAACATCGGCGACCAGTCGAATGGCGACGAGGGCGTTGAGGACGCTCCCGGAGATGAATCCGCAGTCGACGGGGCCGAGGCTGCACTCGCCAACGTCGTCGAGGCAAACGTCGTCGAGGTCGTCGCCGTTGCGACTGGCGACGACCGCGGGGCCGCCGACGCGGAGAGTGACGGCGACACGGAACTTTCGTCGATCGAGGACGCGATTGCCGAGCGTAAAGCACTGCCCGTCAACAAGACGGTTCATGCCGATGTCGAAAGACACCAAGAACGTGTCCGACAGCCCTCAACGTTGGAAAACGACGCCGACCTGACGTCGACGGTCGACGCGGAGAAGAATCCAGGCGATGCGGCGATCGATTCTACGTCCGCGGCGAATATCGACGGAGTGTTGGTCGATGCCGTTACCGAGGAAGCGGGCGCCGAAGTCGCGGCTGATAAGGCGATCACGCACGCGAACTCCTCGGTCGCGGCGTCGAATCCAAGTACCGCGGTCGACGTCGGTGCCGGCATCTTTGCGCCAGCATCCGCGACAGGCAGGTCATCGGAAGGATCTTCGGGAAGAGAAACGCGTTCGACGGCACGAGGCGTCGCGACAAAGAGCGAGCGCGCCGTCAACGCGGCCGGCGCATCGAATTCCGCCGCACAAGCCGTTGCCGCGATTGCCGCGGAGGCGAATGCGAGTGCGCCCACGGAGAATTCAACGAGTGCCGACGGCAGCAGAACGCATCAACCGTCGACGGGCGTTGCGGATGCCCGTGCCGCCGCGATCTCGACGCAACGCGAGGGGAACGTCGCAGACGAATCGGGAGGCCAGCGCGGCATCGTCGATCGCTTGACGCGGGGCCGCTCCACTGGCACGGCGCGACCCGAAGGCACCAACGCCGAATCGGAGGTGCAGCGCGTGCGGCTCATCCAGCGCGTGTCGCGAGCGTTTCAGACGCTCTCAGACGGAGGCGGCGAAGTTCGTCTGCGGCTCAGCCCGCCCTCGCTGGGATCGATCAAGCTCGAAGTCACGATGCAAGCGGGCACCATGTCCGCCCGAATCGAAACGGAAACCGCGGCAGCCAAGGCGTTGTTGATCGACAACCTGCCGGCGCTGCGCGAACGACTGGCCACGCACGATATCAAGGTATCGCACTTCGACATCGAAACGTCCGCCGACTCGCAACAACAGAATCAATTCGCCCAGCAAGACCGCGCCGAAGACCGGCCGCAGCGCGGCTCGTTTCGCGAGCCGCAGCAGCGAACGCCCGAACCCGCACAGGCGACCGTCGCCGCGAGACCTCTCGCGCCAAACGGCGCTTTGGACGTCTTGATCTAGGACAACGCCAACCGCCGCGCGACGAGTATACCGTCCGCGAGAAACGACAAATCGAACAAACATTCAATCAAACAATCCAATCTAGGAATTTCACGTCATGGAATCGACCATCCCCACCGTCGGAATTCAAGGAACGCGCGGCCAGCAAGACGGCACCAATCAGCCGCTCCGCGATCTCGACATGGGCGAGTTCATCAAGCTCATGGTCACGGAGTTGCAGAACCAGGATCCACTCAATCCGATGGAGAACAGCGAGATTCTTTCGCAAATCAGCCAGATTCGCGAGATTGAGGCCAGCGAACGAATGACCAAAACCCTCGATGCGCTCCGCACGAGCCAGGACGCCGTGCTCCTGGGCCAGAGTCTCGCCAACGCCGGAGGCTTGATCGGCAAGAACGTTACCGGCCAGTCATCGACAAAGACCGAAGACGGCGTGCAAGTCGAGAACGTTACCGGTGTGGTCGATCGCGTCACCCTCGAAGTCGGCAAACCGTTTCTGCACATCGGCGACAAGAAGTTCGGACTAGATAAGATTCTCGACGTCAGGCAGTAAGGTCGTCCCGCCTTGCCTTGCGTCGACTTGAATGTCAATCAACCAGCAATAACATTCGCCACACGAGGACATAAACGATGGGTCTGCAATCCTCACTCAATACCGCGCTCACCGGTCTGCAAGCGGCCGAAACCGTCATCGACGTCTCCGGCAATAATCTTGCTAACTCGAACACCGTCGGTTTCAAGTCGTCGCAGGCGCAATTCGCCACGCAGTTCCTGCAGACGCAAAGTCTTGGATCCTCGCCGACGGGCACGAGCGGCGGCACAAACCCCCGACAGATCGGTCTCGGCGTCCAGGTGGCCGAGATCACGCCCGACTTCACCCAGGGAACGATCCAAATCAGCGCCAATCCATCGGATTTGGCCATCCAGGGCGATGGGTTCTTCATCGTCGAGGGAAATGGCGGCGAACAACTCTATTCGCGCAACGGCGTTTTCAAAACCAACTCACAAAACGAGTTGGTCACGATCACCGGCAACCGCTTGCTCGGACACGGCGTCGACGAAAGCTTTCAAGTGCAAGCAACGCAACTCACGGCACTCACGATTCCGCTCGGTTCGACCGCCGTTGCCCAGGCCACGCAAAACGTGTTCTTAGAAGGTTCGCTGATCCCCAACGGCGAGGTCGCCGACCAGGCACAAATCATTCAAAGCGCCGTCTTGGGCGATGGACTCGCGCCGCGACCGCCCAGCGGCACATCGACGACGTCCGCCGCCTTGCCCGACACCACCACGACGACCGCCGCCAGTTCGGCGACGGCCGGTGGCCTCGTGCCGGGAGCCACCTATCGCTATCGGTTTTCGTTCGTCGACGCCTCCGGACAGGAGAGCATGCCGTCGGCACTCAGCGTACCGCCCTCGACGTCGACCGCCGTGACGATTGGTGCCGGCGACTCGTCGGTACAACTGACGAATATCCCCAACGACACCGCCGTTTCCGAGCCGTACACACTCGTTAACATCTACCGCACCACCAACGGCGGCAGCACGTACTTTCTCGCCGGCCAAGTGCCCGCCGGCACCGCCAGCTACAACGACGCTGCCGCCGACGGCGCGCTCGGAGCGCAACTCGATACGACGGCGCTCAACGGCAGCTACAGCTACTACGTCACGTACTACCGAACATCCGGCGAAGAGAGCCGGCCGTCGCCGCTAACCAACTCCGTGAACGTCATCAACAATCGCGTTCACTTGACCGGATTGCCGACGCCGCCGGCGGTGCCGCCCGGAGGAGGCTTTCCCGCCTACGACCGAATTCGCATTTATCGCAATATCGGCACCGACGCCGACAGTTTCTTTCTCGTCGACACGATCAACGTCGGCGACGACTACACCGACTCGTCGCCCGACGCGGTGATTTCCAGCAGCGACGTACTGGTCAATCCGAATTTCAAGGAACTCAACTTCGACGGCCCGCCAATCGCGTCGAATACGCTGCTTACCAACATCGTCAAGCGAACGGGCGACGGGCAAAGCGTCGAGTACGCGTCCGTCTTTCAGGAAGGAACGCTTTCGTTTACGGGAGAAAAAGGCGGCCGCGATCTTGCGACCAAACCGTTCGTCGTCTCGTCGACGACGACGGCACAAGAACTGATCAACTTCATGACGCAGGCACTCGGCATCCAAACCTCGACGGCCGACCCGGTCAATGCAATTCCCGGCTCCGCGGCCGCCGACAGCGTCGACCGAACGCCCGTGTTCTCGTCCGGCGGCTCGATCAGCAACGGCCGATTCGTGTTCGTCAGCAACAACGGAACGGGCAACGCCGTCGACATTCCGCTCGATGCGATGACGCTCATCACGACGTCCAGCACGACGAGCAATCCGCAGCTCAACTTCGGCACCGTGCAAGACGCAATCGGTGAAAGCGCCACGACCGACTTCATCGTCTACGATTCGCTCGGTATTCCGCTGAGCGTGCGACTGACGACCGTGCTGCAAAGCCGCGACGATAGCAGCGTCACGTATCGTTGGTTCGCCGACTCCGGCGATAACGACCCGCTGACGGGTGCCGGCATCGCCGTGGGTACCGGCTTGGTCACGCTCGACGGCGAGGGCAACTTGTTGGGCGTGAGCGAGGAAACCGTGTCGATCGACCGCGCGAACGTTCCCAGCGCGTCGCCGCTGAACTTCGACCTCGACTTTTCCGCGATTTCCGGATTGGCGTCGTCGCGAAGCAGCATCGCCGCGTCGCAGCAAGACGGCTTCGCGCCGGGTACGCTGTCGAGCTTTATCATCGGCGAAGACGGCCGCATCCGCGGCGTATTCAGCAACGGCGTGACGCGCGATCTCGGGCAGATCCGCCTGGCGCGATTTGCCAATCCGTCCGGCCTCGAACAGCGCGGCCAAAACCTATTCAGCGGCGGTGTGAACTCCGGTCTGCCCGTCCAGGGAAATCCCGGCGAGCAGGGCATCGGCGACATCATTTCGGGCGCCGTCGAACTTTCGAACACGGATGTCGGCAAGAACTTGATCGACTTGATTCTGGCCTCGACGCAATATCGAAGTAATACGCGAGTGATCACCACGGCACAGCAGCTGATCGACGAATTGTTGAATTTGCGGCGATAAACCACGCGGCGAAACATTCGTTGCGGTCGTAGCGATTGTGCCGACCGTGGCGAACGAGTCGCCTATCGATCGAGCGGGTGTCAAGATTCCGGACCGTTCGCGGCGGCTAGTGTATGCACCTGCGCCTAGTACGTCGCGCAGCAAGCGGCTTCCACGGAAAAACATGCATGCCGCGGCGGGCTTTCCGGCCGCACCGGCCCTGGCCTAAGCAATACTTATTGAGCCACACAGCGCGCCGATGGCCGTGCGATTACGCGCGGCCCACCGTCGTCGACCAACCAGAGCCGCACCGCTTGCAAGTTCAGGAATCGCAGCCATGTCGGACCCAAAAGCCGCCGATGCCGCACCCGTCGCAAAGAAGGGCGGTAAGCTGAAGATCATCGTGCTGATCGTCACGATCATGATCTTGGAGTGCGGTCTGGCGTATTGGTTTTTCGGCTCGGCCGCGCCGCATTCGGCGGAAAGCGCCGAGTCCCACGGCGAGCTTGGCGATGAAGAGGAATTGGGACACGATGACGGCGAAGGCGTCGAAGTCTCGCTCGGCGACTTTGACGTCACGGCATTTCAACCGACCTCGAACACGACGTTGCGCGTCTCGTTCAAGCTGTACGCCACCGTACGCGTCAACGACGAGGAAACCGTCACGACCATGATCGATGAACGCAAGCACCGCTTTCGCGAGCAAGTGCTGGAAATTATCCGATCCAGCGAGATGAACGACCTCACCGATCCCGTGTTGGGCTTGATCAAAAGGAAGATTTTAGAGAAAACCAACCGACTGCTAGGGAAGGCAATGATCAAGGGAGTCGTGTTCAGCGATTTCTCGTATTACGAACAGTAAGCCGCCAGCAATGCTAGCGGCGGCCGCTTGAGCATGGAAAGCCGATGGCGGACGACGCGGAACAAATCGGCCAGGACGAAATCGAGAAGCTGCTTGCGCAGGCTCAATCCGGCAATGCGCCGCCGGTCGAGCCTTCGAAGAAGCCCGATCCCGGTCCGTCGCTGGGGCAGGACGAGATCGAGGCGTTGCTAAGCGGCGGCGGAGCGGCCCCGACGCCTGCTGCAGCTGCGGGATCCGCGCCGCAAGAGGCGAGTCCTGCCCCTCCCGCGAAGCCGGCAGCTCCTGCCGCGGTCGCGTCAAAGCCGGTCGCGTCAAAGCCGGCCGCGCACAGGCCGCCTACAACCACCGGCCAGCCAGCCAGCGACGCCGAACTCCTGCTCAATCATGCTCAGGCAGCGCTGGCCTCGGTTCAAGCGGAGCACGAGGCGCTTCCGCCCGGAACGAAGCCGTTCCAGTTTCAAGACTTTGCCGGCGCTACGCCGTCGAGCGACGCCGCTACGTTCGATTTGATTCGCGATGTCGAGCTCGATCTAGAAATTGAGCTGGGCCGAACGCACATGTACTTGGAAGACGTGCTCAAGCTGCGGAAAGGTGCGGTCGTATCGCTCGACAAGCTGGCCGGCGACCCTGTGGACATTTACGTCAACGGGCGATTGATTGCACGGGGCGAAGTGCTCGTGCTCAACGACAATTTTTGCGTCCGCGTGGCGGAGCTGGTCGTTGGCGAACGCGTCGATGCGGCTTAGAGTCGATGCCGCTTAGAAATGCGCGACTCAGGCGAGAAGGGTCGCCGCGATTTGGTAAGCCGCGGCCCCGAGCGCGGAGAGAGATTTGTTAGCGAATAATAGAAGTCGGGCGAACGGATTCGCCGGTATCGAATAGGTCGGTCATTTCGTCGGCCGACTTTAAGAATCTAACCGTGAAGGCAAGGATGCCGAATCTTTCACGAACATCGATGTGCCTGCGGGCCGTGCTGGCACTGGCCGCCATCGCTTCGTCCGCGGTAGCCGCAGACACGTATTCGCCGTCTCGTGGCGTCGCTCGCCGCGAGCAGCCGGAGTCACGCGGCGGCGTGCAGACGAATTTTCGCCTGCCATCCGACAACAGCATCGACAGCGTCGACGCCGCCCCATCGAAGCAAAGCATTGCGCCGGCGACGAAGTCCGTTCCGCTGGCGAGCAAACGCTTGCCGCCTGCCGTGGGCGATTCATCGCCGCCGGCGAGCGGCTGGTCGACGCTGTTCAGTGCCTTGGGCAGTTTGTCCGTCGTGCTCGGATTGTTCCTCGTCGTCGTCTGGTTCTTACGACGCACCGGCCCGAGGTCGATGTCCGCGCTGCCCACCGAAGTGTTCGAGGTGCTCGGTCACTCGCCGCTAGCCGGTCGACAACAAGCACAACTTGTCCGCTGCGGTGGAAAATTGTTGCTGCTTTCGATCACGACTGGCAGTGCCGAGACGCTTACCGAAATTACCGAGCCCGCCGAAGTCGACCGCATCACGGGCCTGTGTCAACAAGCCCGACCGAACAGCGCCACGGCATCGTTTCGCAATCTCTTTGCTCAGTTTTCCGGCGAAGGCCGAGCGGACGAAGCTTCTGCCCCGCGTCGCGGTTTGTTAGGGTTCGGTCGGTTACCGCAAAGCTCAGCGGAGGTGGCCGATGCGTAACGATCGCTTTGTGATTTGCAAGACGGCTTGGAATCGCGGCATCGCTCAGTTGCATCGTTGCCGCTGGGGAATCCGGCGATTGCCGTGCATCCGCCCGTCGCGGTGGGCGGCAATGTTTTTGGCTGCAGCGGCGTGCATCGCAACGAGCGGTGTCGCGCTTGCCCAGAACGGTGCAAACCTGGGCAATGCTGTCGACATCGGCGACGCCGGACTTTCGCTCGAACCGACGCAACTCACTAGCCCGGAAGGCATCACGTCCGCGCTGCAAGTGATGCTGCTGTTGACGGTCATCAGTCTGGCCCCGGCGATCATGATGATGACCACGAGCTTCATCCGCATCGTCGTCGTCCTCGGCATCCTGCGGCAGGCGCTCGGCACGCAGCAGCTTCCGCCATCGCAAGTTATCACCACGCTTTCGCTGTTCATGACGATCGTCATCATGACGCCCACCTGGTCGGCCGTGTACGACCAGGCGATCGCGCCCTACACCAGCCAATCGCCCGGCGCGACGCTCGAACGGACGTGGACCGAAGGCGTCAAACCGCTACGCAAATTCATGAGCGATCAGATCGTTCGCACCGGCAACGACGACGACGTAAAGCTGTTCTTAGATTACTTGCCGCCGCCCAGCGGCTCCGAGTCCGACGAGCCGCCGCATTACGTCTACTACAACGCTGAACCGGGCGACACGGAGGTGCCGCTGCAAGCCCTGTTGCCGGCATTCATGTTGAGCGAACTAAAAACGGCATTCCTAATCGGTTTTCAGGTCTACTTGCCGTTCTTGATTCTCGATCTGATCGTGGCCAGCGTGACCACGTCGATGGGCATGTTGATGCTGCCGCCGGCGCTGATCTCGTTGCCGTTCAAAATCCTGCTATTCGTTCTGCTCGATGGCTGGCATCTGGTCGTGAAGATGTTGCTGGAAAGCTTTCAAATTATGTGACGAAGCGTGATCGTCGGCGAACGACGCTTCAAACGAGCGAGACTACGAATGGACCCTCAACTGGCAATCGATCTGACGCGGCAGGCGATTCTCGAAGCGCTGATGGTCGTCGCGCCTGTGCTGGTTTGCGGACTACTCGTCGCGCTCGCACTCGGGTTGCTGCAAGCGCTCACGCAGATCCAAGAGCAGTCGATCACGTTCGTGCCGAAGATGGTGGCGATGGTCCTCGTGCTCGGTTGGTCGCTGCCGTGGGTGATATCCCGGCTCGTTCAGTACTCGCACGACCTGATCGCCGGCATTCCCGACACGCTCAACTAACGATCGCACGAAGCGCCGGTGCGGCAAGCCGGCACGCGGCGACGCGACATCGCGGACCGGTAACATGCAGTGGCTCGACCAAATCGAAGCATGGCGGCCGCTGTGGGAACCGCGGCTTGTCGTGTTTCTATTGATTCTTACGCGGGTCAGCGGGCTGGTGCTGACCGCGCCCGTACTCGGCGCGCGGGAAGCGCCGATGCGCGTGCGGGCGCTGCTGGCCGTTGCAATATCAGCCGTCGTCGCTCCGCTGTCCTGGGATACGCCCGTCTCTGCGCCGGTCCATATCGTGCAAATGCTCACGCTCGTCGGCGGGGAGTTGATCATCGGGGCTACGCTCGGTTTGGGCACGATGATCATCTTCAGCGGAATTCAAGTCGCCGGCCAGCTCATGGGCCAAGTAAGCGGAATGGCCTTGGGCGAAGTGTTCAACCCCGGCCTCAACGACCAGGTCCATTCCATCTCGCAACTACTGTTCTACGTAACGATGGCAGTGTTCGTGATCGTCGGCGGCCATCGCGAGGTCGTCGTCGCGCTGCTCGACACGTTCGCTGCGTTGCCCCCCGGCAGCGGTGCCGCACCCGCCAATACACTCGATATGCTCGTCAGCCTGTTGGAGCAGAGCTTCGTGCTCGGCGTGCGGGCGTCCGCCCCAGCTCTGACCGCGCTGATTCTGGCGACGGTCGTGCTTGGCTTGATCGCCCGCACGCTGCCGCAACTCAACGCGCTCGCTCTCGGCGTGCCGCTCAATACGACCGTCGCGCTAGCGGCGCTGGCAATTTCCGTGGGCACGATCGTCATGGTGTTTGAAGATCACTTGGGCACTCTACTCGATACGGTGACGGCGGCTTGGCGTGGCTGAGTTCGACAACGAAAAATCGCAAGACGCAACGCCGCAGCGGCGCCAAAAGGCGCACGACGAAGGCCAGGCCGCGCGGAGCCAGGATCTAACGTCGGCCGTCGTGCTTTTGGCCGGCGTCGTGGCATTGTTGATGTTCGGCGGCGCCTTGCTCGAGACGCTCGCCCGATACGTTCAGCGGCAGCTTGGCGGCGATGCATGGCTGACGGCCGATACCGACTTCTTACAGCTGCACTGGAACGATCTGATGTGGAGTTTGGCCACGACGGCACTGCCGATCATGGCCGCGCCGATGCTCGTGGCGATCGCGACGATACTGATGCAAGTGGGCGTGATGTTTCTGCCGCAGAAAGTGATGCCCGACTGGTCGCACGTCAACCCCGCGAAGACGCTGGGACGGCTGTTCTCGATGGCCAGCGTGATGCGATTGACGTTCGGCCTGTTCAAAGTGACGGTCGTCGCGACCGTCGCTGGCGTCACGCTCTATAGTCGTCGCGACGATGTTCTAGCGCTCGCCGGAATGAGCGCCGGTCAGGTCGGTCAGTTGTTGCTGGAATTGGTACTTTGGACCACGCTGAAGATCGGCATCGCACTGCTGGTGCTCGCGCTGCTGGACTACTTCTACCAGCGCTGGCGATTCGAGCAGGAACTGCGGATGAGCGTACAGGAAGTGCGCGAGGAATTGAAAGAGTACCAGGGCGATCCGCAAGTGGCGGCACGGCGCAAGCAAGTCCAACGGCAGCTTTCACAACAGCGGCTCAAAACCGCGGTCCCGACGGCGGACGTGGTCGTGACGAACCCCACGGAACTGGCCGTGGCGCTAAAGTACGATCCGGAGGAAATGGCCGCGCCGGTCCTGGTCGCCAAGGGAGCGGGCGTACTCGCCGGGCGGATTCGCCAATTGGCCCTCGAACACGGCGTGCCGATCGTGGAGAACAAGCCGCTTGCACAGCTCTTGTTCAAGGACGTCGACGTCGGCCATCCGGTGCCGGATCAGTCCTACGCCGCCGTGGCCGAAGTCCTGGCGTACGTCTATCAGCTAAAGGGAAAGACGATCCCAGGCGCGTTGAAGCGGTCTTAGTTTAGCGCCTCATTCCGGCAGCGGCGCGTCGCCAAAGCTGTCGTCCGGTTCCGGCGCATCCTCGTAGACGGCCGGCTCAAACTGCGAATCGATCGATTCGCCCACGGCCGATTCGTATCCGGCCGGCGCGACCGCACGCGGTGTCACGTCGCCCAGCGGCAAAACGACCGCCGCGGTTTGCACGCCGCGATCGACACTCTGGCGACCCGTCGCCGCACCGCGATTCAATGCCGGCGGCGGAACGAGGTTCGCACCGGATGTCGGCGTCAACGAAGACGGCTCGCTACGCGTCGGCACGTGCAATACGCGAGGCGTGTACTGCGGTGGCTGGCGCTCGGCGATGGCATTGCCCTGGCGGTCGATTTGTTCGAGGAAGCCGCGTGCGGCGTTCATCTGAGGATTCAACCGTAGTGCTTCGACGAAGTACTGACGGGCGGCGTCGACGCGACCCTGCTGATTCGCCAGGTAGCCGAGGTTGTAGTGCGCTGTTGCCGGATCGTGAACGGCTAGTAGGTGCGTCGCCGCTTCGCCGTCGCGACCGGTCTCGACGAGCACGGCGGCGATATTATTGCGGTACAACTTCTTCTCGGGTTTCAACTCCACGGCGCGGCCCAGCGCGGCGATCGACCGGTCGATCATGGCGCGATCGGCGGCGGCGCGGCGCGAATAGCACAAGCCGAGATCGTTCCACGCGGCGGCAGAATCGGGATGGGCCTTCGTCGCCCGCTCGTAGTAGAGCGTCGCCTCGGTAAACTTGTGTTGGCGATCGAGAAGATGTCCGTAGCCGATCAGGGACGTCAAATCGTCGCCGTTGACGGCCAACGCACGTTCGTATTGCGACGCGGCGGCGGCGTAATCGCCTTTCGCTTCGTGAATCCTGGCAGCGGCGACGTATAGATCGGAGCCGGCTTTTTTCTGAGGTGTCGCCAGCGCGATCGGATCGCGGGCCTTCACGCGGCGCTCCGTGGGCGTCGCCGCGTCAACGACCTTCTTGGAACTGCTCGCGAACGACGCCTTAATCTTGTCCCACGGCGAAGCGCCGGCCGATTCGGCCGGTGTCGGCACGAATTCCGACGTCGGCGATGCCGCTGGCCGCGTGACGCAACCCGTCAGCAGTACGCCAGACGCCACGACGCCCGACGCTATCGCTAGCGGAAACGCATTGAGAATTTTCAAACGCACATCACACCTCCTTGTGTGCATGGTGCGGGGCATGTCGCGATCAAGCGAAGCCGCCGCGAAACTCCGTCCGCGGCGCGGCTCCGATTGGTTTCATCGACCCGCAGCCGAAGCTGACTACAACCGTTCCCGCAAGCCACGACCGGTTTGGCAAGGTATGCGGTGCGGACGTGGCGATCTGGGTAATCTGCGAGGTCGCCGCTCCGCGACGACCTCGCCCCGACGGTCAATCGCTGGACTAATTATCTTCCGACGTCGCGTCCGGCAACTGTGGCGGGCGGGCCGTCGTGCGATACTTCACGAAGGTGTCGTTGATCTCGTCGGCGGGCCAGCCCCGCGGCGCGAGGTTCGTTTCTTCCACAGACGGCAATTCGCCAGCCGGCAGGATGTGCGCGGCGATCTGCTGGACCGAATCGACGCGGGACGCCGTTTGCTCGCCGTTCATCCCACGCTGCACGAACACGGTACGGTACCGCTCCGGCGCTTGCGTGAGAATCCAGCGAACCTTTTCCTTACCGGCCAGCGTTAGCTGCTGCGAATTGGCGTCGAAGTGATGGTCGGCCATTAGGTTTTGCAGCCGCCAGCCATTTTGCACCTGCACGGTGAACGGCTGAATCACGCCGGCGCGGTCGGGATAGACGAACGGATCCGGCCAGCAATTGTTGCGGTGAAAGTCGCGCTTCACGCTCGACCAAAAGTTGTGCCAGGCATCCCCAGCAACGGCGGGCGCAGCGATAGCGCAAACGGACCCGCAAACGAGCAATCCAATGACAATACGACGCATCCTTGACGTCTCCGCATAGTTGAGGCGCGTCGGCACACGCGGGTGCGACGACTCAAGCGCCAGGCGGGTAATTCGGCAGGCAGGGCAATTTGTATCGGCGGGGGCCGGATAGCCAAAGGCAATGCGGCTCATTCTGGTTATCGGCAGCGGCTCGCGGAGACTGCGACCAAATTGCCGAAGTCCGGTTGAGGCCGGTACGAGGTGGGGGATGAAATTGCGACTTGGACGCTTGCCGTGCATCGTCGATCAATCGACGGCGATGCGAACTTTCGCCGTCATCGCTTCGCCAGGCGCGAGAATGCGCAGGCCGGCGTCGATGTTTCTGGCCGCCAATTCGATCGCGCCCGGCACGCAAGTGTACGGCTCGATGCAAATCGCCTCGCGATGCGGCGGGTTGTACACAACGCACTCGCGAAAGGCGCGATCGAAGGAAACGCGCAGCGTTCGGCCACTGGGCGGATCGGCGATCGTGGACGTACACCAATCGCCGTCGAAGCCGAGCGCAGTAAATACATCGTCGAAATTCGTATCGGAGAAGTCCATTCCGCCGGCCAGATTCCCGCGCTCGCTGGCCGGCAGCCGGCGGCCCGTGGCGAGCATGCCATCCAACTCCCAATACTCGGCCGCCGGAATGCAAACGCGACAGCGGCCAGCGGCGTGTTTGTCACCAACGTTCACCGGGCCCAGCGGCACGCGAAAATACGGATGCACGCCGAAACCCATCGGCAGCGGCGTATCACCGGGGTTTTCCAGCCGCGCTTCCATCGCGAGCACATTGCCCGTCAGACGATAAGCCAGCGTGATGCGAAAGTCGGCCGGCCACGATTCGCAGACCGCTGGATCATCGACCGACGCTTGAAATTGCCCGACGACGTGTTGGCCGCTCCGCTCGATCACCCGCCAGGCACGATTGAGAACGAACCCGTGAATCGCGTTTCCGCGGCCGTCGCCCGCTTCGAGCGCATAGCTGCGTCCTTGGTAGTCGAGCGTCGTGCCGCTGATGCGACCGGGAAACGGAAACAAGATCGGAATGCCGCTGCCCGACGGACGGCGTGACCCCGTCTCAAAGCCGTCTTCGGCCCATAAGACCTCAACCTCGCTGCCGCCAGCGACGGCCGTGAAGCGAAAGCAGTTGAAACCGAAGCCCGGCAGCACGTGAGCCGAACTGCCGACATCGGGATCGCGGAGCGTTACGACTACTAGGGTCATCGGCGAGTGTTTCCCTTCTCAAAGGTTACGAAGCAATGGACCGCGGCCGTCGATGTCGCGGCATACTTGGGACGGCGGGCAAGAACCAGCGTCGACGTCATCAAGAGTACGACGACGACGAACAACGCGACCGCCGAGCATACGGACTTTCGGCCGATGTCGCCAAAGGCGAGCGCCGCAAGATGATGCATCAGTCCCAAAGCGGCAATGACCGCGACAGCGAACAGCCCCGTGACCGCGAGGTCGCCGCCCATCACGGCGCGGCTGTTGTCGAGCGTAAGCAGCACCCACGCGCCGACGGGGATTTGTAGCAGCGTCGCGACCAACGCAATGCGGCCGCCCCAAGTTGCGGCCCGAATGTGCGGCTGTGTCTCGCGGTCATCGCGCGGTCCGTCTCCGCTCGCTCGGCTTTTCTCTCGCCAAGCGAGCACCACGGCGTACAGTCCAGCCAGCGCCACGGCGGCGAATATGTGGTGCAGACTGCGCGAAAGCACGGCGGGCGAGAAAGCAAGGCGGCGATAGACGGTCGCGTCGATGACGCTCGGCGCGTCGAGGTGGCCGGCCGCGATATCGGCAATGACAACCATCACCGGCGGAAAGTGATACAGAAGATTCGTAGCGGCGAGCACTGCCGCACTGCGATGCACGACACGACCCAGTGATGTTCTGCGCCATGGCCGAGGCCACATCCACAGGTAGATCGCCTGGCAAACGACGTAAAACAGCAATTCCGCCCCGGCAAACCACAGCTTCGCGCGCGTAAACCGCAGCATCGCGGCGACGAACGGGTCGTTCTCGCGGCTCCACAAGATCGCGAGAAATGCAACGCCGATCGCCGTGCCGATCGCGAACGCCACTAAAGCATGGCGAGAAAGGCGTCGGGCCAGCTCATCGGCGGCAGGAAGATTGCGCCGAGTCGCCGCCCATTCGAGTACCAGACTCGCCAACGGCCCGGCCGCCGCCAGATTGACCGCCAGCAAATGGACGGTCAGTAACGCGATGAACAGAGTTTCGGGCAAGGGTCGAGTCAGTTAGTGTTTGGTGTACGGACGAGAAGAGGCGAATTCAACGCCGCGACGGAGCGATTATAGGCATGCATACCGCATCTGCCCACGCAGCCGAACGAACACCCCGTTCGGGCGGGGGCGGCTCGGCCCGGCCACTCCCAAATCCATCAACTCGCAACGTCCAACGGGCCATTGTGACGCCGAGTTGGGCTGGATATACTGGCGGATTCGGAGAAAACACCGTTGTCGCGTTGTCGCCACGATGCCCTCAGTTGCTGGGCGATCGCAGGCGGCAGACCTTGCGTTATGCGTTACACGCTCATCGATCGCATCGTAGAACTCGAGCCCGGCTCGAAGATCGTCGCGGTCAAGGCGCTGTCGCTGGCCGAAGAGTATTTGGACGACCATTTTCCGTTGTTTCCCGTCATGCCGGGCGTGCTGATGCTCGAAGCGATGACGCAGACGGCGGCCTGGCTAATTAGGGCGAGCGAGGATTTCGCCCACAGCATGGTCGTGCTCAGGGAGGCCCGCAATGTCAAGTACTCGGGCTTCGTCGAGCCGGGACAGTCGCTCACCGTAACGTGCGAAATCACCGCTCAGGACGACCGTGAGACGAAGGTCAAGGCGGCCGGCACGGTCGATGGCCGGCCCGCGGTTTCGGCGCGGCTGGTGCTGGAGCGATACAACCAGGGCGAGCAGGAACCACATCGCGCCGCACTCGACGGTTATACGAAGCGCGAGATGCGAGAGTTGTTTCACGTCCTTTACCCCGCGGCGACCGTAAGTTAGACGAACATGGAACGCGGCATCGCCGCGATTTAGCAGATAGTTGAAGGGTGGGTCGAACGAAGTGAGGCCCACCTTTTGTGCGCGGCCGCTTGGTGGGCCTCACTTC
>JAJDEG010000017.1 GCA_029259895.1 Planctomycetota bacterium | reverse complement strand
TGGTGGATTTTTGGGTGCGGGGGGAGTAGATTGAATTCTCGGGAGAGGCATGCGCCGGCATTCCGTATTTTGCGAAGCCGTCCGTCGATCACTGCTCGAACTCGGCTTGTTTACCATCATCAGAAGGCCCATTCCTCTACCACTTAACGCGAAAAGAAGGGACCGGAATACGGAGGGGCTACAACGCAGCGACTGGGCAACCTCCCGTCCTCTCCGCGTCGGGTGCTGATGCTCGACAACGGCAAAGAGTTTCGTGAGCACGAACGCCTCAGCTGTCGAACTCCGAAAGAAGCTCTCGAATCACACCTGGATGTTGCGATTGACACTTGACGTCACCCATGAAGATCCTTCCTATGGCTTTTTCGTTTGATCGTCGCTCCACGTTCATGGCAATCTGCCTGGGATTGTTGAACAGCGTTGCCGTCGCGCAGCACACAGCAGCAACTGCCGAAACGGATGATTCCGGGCCGGTTGACTTCGTGCGCGAGATTCAACCGATCTTGCGAGACAATTGTTACGAGTGCCACGCTGGGACCAACGAAGAGGGCGGCCTGAACTTGGGGATAAAGGCCAAAGCACTCAAGGGAGGAGACAGTGATGCGGCGATTGTCGTAGGTAAGAGCAAAGAGAGCCTGCTCATTCAGTTGGTGTCCGGTGCCGACGAAGATCGGTCGATGCCGCCGGAAGGAAAAAAGCCGCTAACCGAAAAGAAGATCGGCCTGCTTCGAGCCTGGATCGATCAAGGCGCGAAGTGGCCCGATGACGCGGACGTCGTTGATCCAAAGTTGGATCGAGCCAAAAGGCACTGGGCATTTCAACGACTCGAACGGGCAAAAGCACCTTCGCGGCAGTCCGATAACAATTGGTCGAAGGGGCCGATCGACCGATTCGTGCTACGGCGACTCAGCGACGCTGGGCTCCGACCGTCGCAACCTGCCGACGCACGAACGCTGGTGCGGCGATTGTATTTCGATCTGACCGGGCTGCCGCCAACTCCAACACAAACGAATCAGTTCATTCTTGCTCATTCAGAAGACCCCGACTCGGCAGTTCAGAATCTCGTGGACCAACTGCTCTCTTCGCCCCGATATGGCGAGCGTTGGGGCAGACATTGGCTTGACGTCGCTCGTTATGCCGACAGCGACGGACAAGAAGCCGATCAGGACCGTCCGCACGCGTACGCCTATCGCGATTTCGTGATTCGGGCCTTCAACGACAACATGCCGTACGACCAATTCGTGCGTTGGCAGATTGCCGGTGACGAATTCAAACCGAACGATGACGCTGCGGTTGCGGCAACTGGCTTCCTGACCGCCGGGCCGGCCTTCAAGTTGCCCGAGTCGTTCCTCGAAAGCGAACGATTGATGAATCGTTACAACGAGTTGGACGACGTCGTCTCAACGCTGGGGTCCGGACTCTTGGGAATTACCGTCGCCTGTGCTCGCTGTCACGATCACAAATACGACGCGTTTTCGGCAAGAGAGTATTACCAGTTGCTGGGCGTCTTTCACAGCGGCGACCGCGTGGCAGATAAGTTACCCAGCGGGAAAGAGGCCTTCTTCTTTCGGGACTTTGACGACAAGCGTCGAACCACCTGGTTGTTTCGTCGAAGCGATTTCTACGATCGAGAAATCGAAGTCGAGATCGGGTTTCCGGCGATGTTGTCGTCCGGCACCCAAGCCGATGATTTCTGGCAGAAGGCCAAGAAAGCCTACGGCGAGGCTGGCGAAGCGAAAAGTACCTTGCAGCGTCGCGCCCTTGCCGATTGGATCACGGACACGGAACAGGGCGGCGGAGCGCTGTTGGCCCGAGTCATTGTCAATCGAATGTGGCACCATCACTTCGGCAAGGGCCTCGTGCGCACGACGAGCGACTTTGGAGTACGTGGCGATGCGCCTTCTCACCCTAAGTTACTCGAATACCTGACAACCGAGTTCGTCGACAGCGGCTGGAAAATTAAATCGCTGCATCGAACGATACTAACCAGCGCAGTTTGGCGGCAGGCCAGCACGCGAGACGCCGCAGACGAACGGGGCTCGCAGGTCGATCCGGCCAACGACTTGCTTTGGCGAATGACTCCGCAACGTCTCGAGGCCGAGGCGATGCGAGACGCGATGCTGGCGGTTAGCGAAACGCTAAACCTTCAAGCGGGCGGCCCTGGATTCAAGCCGTACATCGCTCCTGAGGCCAACCTCGCCAGAAACATCAAGGGCGAGGGCTATCCCCAAGACGCTAAGGACGACGCGGCCACCCGGCGACGCAGCGTTTATATGTTCCACAAGCGTCTCATTCCTTATCCAATGTTTCAGGCTTTTGATCGCCCGGACCTAATGACCAGTTGTGCTCTCAGACAGAACACAACCGTGGCGCCACAAGCCATGGTGATTCTGAACGATCGCTTCGTTCGCTCCGTTGCTCGCGAATTCGCAAAGCTGCTGGTTCAAGGGCGAACGGGCAACTCGGCTTTGGCAGAAACCGAACTAAAGCCGATCATTGAAAAGGCTTTTGAAATTTCGTTCGCTCGCTTGCCGACAAACAGGGAAACAGAAACCTCGATCCAATTTATCGAGGCACAGACTAAAGCACGAACCGAGCGAGCGGAACGAGATCCACGCATCGAAGCGCTGACCGATTTTTGTCAGTCGCTGTTCGGACTAAATGAATTCGTCTACGTCGATTGAGTTAGCTGACATGACTAAGAATTCTCCGTTGTTTCCCTGCGGTCGCGTCGCGAACTTGCTGAGTCGCCGGGAGTGGCTCTGCCGCGCTGGCGCCGGAGCAGGAATGATTGGCCTTGCCAACCTCCTGGCCGAGCAGGGTCTCCTGGCTGCACCGCAAACGGAAGGTTCAGCAAAGCCAGTGACTTCATTGCTTCCGCGCCCAGGGCACTTTGCCGCCAAAGCAAAGTCGGTCATTTGGCTATTCATGGAAGGTGCCCCCAGTGCTGTCGACATGTTCGACCGCAAGCCTGAACTCGACAAACGAGACGGCAAAACCACGGACATCCAGGCTTTCTTTGGCAACCCTGGACCGTTGATGAAATCGCCGTTTTCCTTCAAGCAATATGGCGACTGCGGACAGTGGGTTTGCGACAAGTACACCAACGTCGCCAGGCATGTCGACAAAATGGCATTCATCAAATCGTGCCACAGCGAATCGAATGACCACGTACCAGCGATCTACCAAATCAACAGTGGACTGCCTCGTCCAGGCTTTCCCACCGCTGGAGCTTGGGTGACTTATGGCTTGGGCAGCGAAAACCAGAATTTGCCAGGCTACGTTGTGATGGGCAACACCCAAGGAGCCAAAGGCGGTCCGCACAATTGGGGCGCTGGTTTTCTGCCTTCCACATTTCAGGGTACGCTTTTCCGATCCCAGGGCGCTCCGGTTCTAAACCTCAACCGGCAACCGAAGATTACCAAGCAAGACCAACGTGCGCAACTCGACTTGATGGCTAAATTGAACGACGAACACATGCGGCGTCATACGGATGACGCTGAGTTCGCAAACCGCATGGAATCATTTGAGTTGGCGTTTCGCATGCAGAAAGAGGCCACCGAAGTCGTGGATCTTTCGCGAGAGACGCAAGCAATGCATGAGCTGTACGGTATCGATAACCCGCGTTCCAAGTCGTTTGGGTCGAAGTGCTTGATGGCAAGAAGACTCGCCGAAAGCGGTGTTCGGTTTGTGCAGGTCTACAGCGACGGCGAGTGGGACGCCCACGACAACCTCGAGGAGAATCACACGCACCATTGTGCGGCCACTGATGTCCCGGTGGCCGGTCTGTTGACCGATTTGGAGGCACGCGGACTACTCGACTCCACGCTTGTGATCTGGGGCGGCGAGTTTGGCCGCATGCCGATCTCGCAAAAAGGAAAGGGACGCGATCATAATCCGAAGGGATTCCTGCAGTGGATGGCCGGTGCGGGCATCAAGGGAGGTGTCAGTTACGGTGAGACAGACGAGATCGGCTACGAGGCCGTTGAGAACCGAGTCAGCGTGAACGATCTTCACGCCACCATTCTTCACCTTCTAGGCCTCAACCACGAGCGACTTACGTACTTCCACAACGGCCGCAGTTACCGGCTAACGGATGTTGCCGGCGAAGTGATAACAGAGGTGCTTTCCTAGCAGGCCGTTGAAAAAGGACCGCCCTGTTGCGGAGGCGCGGGGCCAAGGTGGTGGATAATGGAGTGACTGGCGAGTACATTGACCGTCAGGCCGTGTCCTGATTTCTCGGTCTTTGCCGCGTGCCTCGGTTCACAAGTTACTGCGTTTGCGGCACATTGCCTTCCGTCCAGACATCTGTACTGCGAAAGCGTTTAGCATGGAGAGACATCACCGTCTTTTCCGAGATGTGCGAAGACTGACATGAACGCGAATTCTCCGTTCAATCGTTCAACGGACGGGGACGAACGCGTTCGCCGCGTACTGATCCTCGGCGGCGGCACGGCCGGTTGGATGGCGGCGCTGGCGCTGCGACGTTTCTTGCCGGCGGTCGAAGTGACGGTCGCACACTCGTCGGAAGTGCCGACGATTGGTGTGGGCGAAGCGACGACGGCCAGCTTGCCGCCGTTCTTGCACGACGACCTAGCGCTCGACCGCGGCGAATTCTATCGTCAAGTGACGCCGAGTTGGAAGCTTGGGATTCGATTCTTGTGGGGTGGAGCGGGCGAGACTGCCAATGCGCAGCACGAGTTTCCGTATCCATTTCAAAGTACGCTGGAATGTCCCGATGCGTTCGCGCGGACGAACGCTTTCTATACATTCGACGACCGGGCGAGCGGTAGTCTGTTTTCGGAGTTGATGCGACGGCATCGCGCGCCCGTCGTGCGGATGCCAGATGGCCGGCTGCATCTGGAAGAGGCGTTCGGATACCACTTCGACACGACAACGCTCAACGTCCACTTGCAGCGCGTGGCCGCCGACCGAGGCGTGAGAATTGTCGACGCCAAGTTCACCGAAGTGGTGCCGGATGAACTCGGCCGCGGCGTGGCGGCGGTTCGACTCGAAGATGGTCGCGTTCTCGACGCGGACCTGTTCTTCGACAGTTCTGGATTCGCATCGCTGTTGATCGGCCGGGCGCTGGGCGAGCCGTTCGTTAGCTTTGCCGATAGCCTGTTCAACGACCGGGCCGTCGTTGGCACCTGGTCGCGCGACGACGATATCTGGCCCTACACCACCGCCGAAACGATGGATAGCGGTTGGTGTTGGCGGATCGACCTGCCGAAACGGGTTAGCCGCGGGTACGTGTTCTCCTCCGCCTTCGCGAGCGACGAGGAAGCCGAGGCCGAGTTGCGGCGGAAGAATCCGCTCATCACGGGGCCGGTCCGTTTCGTGCCGTTTCGCAGTGGTCGCTACGAGCGAACCTGGGTCAAGAACGTGGTGGCCGTCGGCAACGCATCGGGCTTCGTCGAACCGCTTGAGTCGACCGGCCTGCACATGGCGATGGAGACGATCGTGGCGGTGTGCCGGTCGTTGATCGACACCGACCGCCGCATCGTGCCGGCGATGTGCGACGTGGTCAACTGTTTCCTCGGCGAAATGTGGGAGGATGTGCGGGCGTTCCTCGCCGTGCATTTCCGCTTCAACCGCCGCGCGGACACATCCTACTGGCGGCACTGCCGCGAAGCGACGCATCTCGCCGCCGCCGAACCGCTGGTCGAGTTCTATCGCCGCGTCGGCCCCACGCAAATCGGCCACACGTTCCTGCCACGGCAGAGCGTGTTTGGTTATCGCGGGTATCTGACGCTGCTGGCCGGGCAGCAGGTCGAGACGGACTTTTGCTACGCCATGTCGCCCGGCGAGACGGAAGTGTGGCGGCAGCACATCGCCCGGGTTTCGGCCGTGGCGGACGCGTCGTTCCCGGTGGGCGAGGCACTGCGACTCGTCGCCGAGGGGAAGGCTGCGCCGAACGGCACGGCATCGTAGGCGTCGCGGCCGCTAGCCCAGTCGATGTTTTCATCGACGTCGACGCGACAATTTCAGGTTGCCGTCGCCATGCGGCGAAATCAAAATGGACTTATCGTCGCGCGGCATTTCGTTTAAGCGTTCGATTCCTTTCATTCGATCATTCGGCGTCCATTCCGCATCCAGGAACATGTGCCATAACCACGCTGAGGTGTCTCGTGACCGTCGATTCTTCATCGTCTGAGTCGACATCCGGCTCGCCGACGGCGACACCTGCGCGAAGCCGATTCTGGCTGGTCGTGGTCGTCCTCGTGGCAGCGTCCGGCATCGGCATTTGGTACGGCGTCGACTACCTGCGTCGCAATTCGCCGGGCAATCGCGCCGCGGCGATGCTCGAACGTCGCGAGGAACTTGACGAAACCGTTTGGGCCGATGAAGTCGATTCGCAGCGGCACGAGATGCCGTTCGCAAAGCTATGGGACGATTTGCGCGCCGCCGCCGAACCGCTCGCCGTGCTGGCGAAAATTCCGCTAACGTCGATCGCCTTTGGCGCGCCGGCGAGCGAGTACACGTTTGACCTCGGCATTAAGCACATGCGATTCGACGCTCCTCAACGCGAGCTGACGCACGAGCAGTTCGCGTCGGAAATCGAGACGTATCGCGCCGCCGGTTACGTGTTGCGCGAAAGCGAATGGCATCACTCGCAATTCGAGCCGGCCGGCCGCGGAGAGAATGGCGACGCCCCGGCCACGAGCGTGGTGAGCATGACGCTGCACGTCGAGCGGCTGGAGTCGAACGAGCGAATCATCGTCCGCGGCAATCTGCACGTCACTTGGAAAGCCGAACCACTGTCCGGTGCGGAAGGCTCCTCGGCGGCGCAGCCAGTCGTCGATTCCGTCCGCGTCGAAGACCTGTACGTCCTGTCTCGGCAAGGCAAGCCGATGTTCGAACGCTGGCTGACGGACGAAGCCGGCGTCGGCGAGTTCGCCAGCGGGCATCCGATCTTGCTGTACGATCTCGACGGTGACGGGCTGTCGGAGATTCTCGTGCCGCGGTGGAACCGGCTCTATCGGCACGTGAACGGGAAACTGCACCGCGATAAGCTGTTCGGGCGGCCGAGGCCGCTGTGGGAAGCGGCGGTCGTGGCCGATCTCTCCGGCGACGGCCACGCCGATCTCGCCGCCGTCGACAAGAATGGGAAACTTGTGCTATTTCGCGGCGACGCCCAAGGGCAGTTTCCCGATGCGGCGACGATCTGCGCGGACGTGACATTCACGCTGCCCACGCCGATCACGGCTGGCGACGTCGATGCCGACGGCGATCTCGACCTGTTCATCGGCCAGTACAAGCTAGCCTACGACGAAGGCCAGATGCCGACGCCGATCTACGACGCCAACGATGGTCACCCGGCGT
>JAJDEG010000160.1 GCA_029259895.1 Planctomycetota bacterium | reverse complement strand
CGCTGCGCGGTCGGCGAGCCGCCATAAGCCAGCCCGACTTCAATCTGAAACGGATTCCCCCGATACACCGCCGGCGGCCGCGTCGCCGCCGCATAGAACTCGCCCGGCACGACCTGATGCAGCCCCTTGAGAATCAACTGCTCGCCGATCGGTGCGAGGCAATCGGTCAGCGGATTGGGAATCTTCGTTTGCTGAATCGCCTGAAACAGCGTCTCCGACTCATTTCGGCCCGCTTTCTTCGGGTTCATCCGCGTGCTGACCTTCGCCGACTCGCAGATTCGTCTCGCCACCGCCGGGCTGACGCGGCTGAAAGACGTCGAGAGGAAATTCGACACCGTCGGAGCCGACGTCTGCTTGAGCATGTCGGCCAACCGGCCCAACTCGACGCCGTACGGATGCGGCTTGATCTCCTTCGGTTCCGGCGGCAGATCCGTCGTCGATCGCTCGTAGCTTCGCTGCTTCCCCTCCGGATCGAGGTAGTGCAGCGTGACGTGCGGATTGGCGATCGCCGTTTGTTCGAGATACTCGTCGACGCTGCCCCGGCCGCGCTGATACTTGGCCTCGAGTTCGATCGTCACGCGCGTGCCGTGATCCGCCGATTGCCCTTGCGGATTGGCGTCGACCCATTCGATGCCGAGCTTCTCCATCTCCGCCAAGCCCTTAGCGCCCGCCGAAATATCGACGCCCTCGCCCTTGCCATTGAGAATCTCCGGCTTGTTGTTCCGCGTGTCGATCTGAATCTCGTAGTAGTGGGCCGGCTTCCGCTGGCTCACTTTCGAGATGATCTTCACCGGTTTGCCCGTCGTCAGCACGCCGTACATCCCCGCGGCGCTGATACCGATCCCCTGCTGCCCGCGGCTCATCCGCAAGCGGTGAAACTTCGAGCCATACAGCAGCTTGCCGAAGATCAGCGGAATCTGCTTCTTCAAGATTCCCGGCCCATTGTCCTGAATCCCGACCTTGTAGCGGTTCGTGCCGGTCGTTTCGATATGCACCCAAATCTCCGGCAGAATCCCAGCCTCCTCGCAAGCGTCGAGTGAGTTGTCGACCGCTTCCTTCACGGTCGTCAGCAGCGCCTTGCGCGGATTGTCGAAACCCAGCAGGTGCCGGTTCTTGGCGAAGAACTCGCTGACCGAAATGTCGCGCTGGCTGGCGGCCATCGACTCGGCCGTGGCGCGGCGACGCTTCCCTCCGCGGCCGTTCGATCCGCCACTCTTCGCGGAGTGGCCGTTCAGTTTTCCGTTGCCGTTCGCTACGTCGGTCGACTCGTCAACGTCAGCGGCCGGGGAATCTTTAACGGTGGACAAAATTCGTACTCCTAGCGAATCGGCAACAGCAGCGGCTCATCCATCGCGACAATCGGTAGGGTGGGTCGAACGAAGTGAGGCCCACCAGCGTTTTGCGTAGATTCTCTCGTGGGCATCATTTCGTTCGACCCACCCGACTCGGAATTCCGGCTCCAGACAGCGGTTTAGGCACCGTGGCCGTAGCGGTCCGTGCGATTATAACGGTTGTGTCGATTATGCCCAGGCGAGATCGACGTAATTGCCGTCACAATATGCGTTTATGGCACGTTCGTCATACAAAGATTCACCCGCGAATCCGGATTTGCCGAATCTTCTAATGGAGGCCAACAGCGAGCGAAAACGCCGCCACAAGGCAAGCGATACGCAGCGCCAAGACGCCTCCATCCCACCGTAGATCCACGCCCGTAAACTCGAGCAACGTGAACCGAGCGTCGGCGACCGATTGCAGCGATCGGCATCACCGCCCTGCGGCACGCACGCGAGTCCCACCCGTTTGAAAGCAAGCAAGGAGAACCCAAGCGATGAACTGTCTCAACCTGCGCGCCGCGCTGGCGACGACCGTGATGTTGCTCGGCGGCGCTGGTGCCGCCGTGGCCAACGACTACAGCTTCTACTATCAGGAACCGTGGCGCCAAACCGCGCCGCCGCTGTTCCAGAATTATTACGCGCCGCCGCCAATGTGCGGACCGGGCGGATCGATCACCGGTGCCGGCGTGCCGGCCCAGCTATACGTCAGTCCGTTGCCCGTGCCGGCTTACGTCGGTCACACCTACGTGACCAATCAGGCGTTCATGCCGCACGAAATGCTCTACAAGCATCACCGCACCTACTACAAGTGGCACGACCGCGGCGGCAACTACACGAAGACCCGCGTCTGGTACTGGTAGAGCACGCCCTGCCCCCTGCCACCTACTCCCTCCTGACCCCCGAATCCTTCCTCCCCAAGGATTTCCTCCCATGCGTTCCCTTTTCATTCGCGCGGCATGCGTCGTCGCGGTGGCCACGGCATCGGCAATCGTCGCCGCGCCCGCCCAGGCCACCATCCGCGACACGGTCGCGCACAAATACGCGATGCAATTCCCCTGGCACGGACCGTACTACCATCCCGTCTACCGCCAGCCGCTGGCCCTGGTCGTGCCGCCGACCGCCGGCAACACGAGCGAATACGGATGGGGCGTCGGCTCCTACCGCATCACGCCGATTTACCATCAGTTCGGCCGCCATCATCCGGGCTATCCCGGACACGGCGGCGCCTACCTACCCCCGCCCCGTTGGCCAGCGGATACGACGCACTTCGGCGTCCACTACATCCGCGGACCCTGGTAACGCGCGCAGCTCCGCCGCGCCAACAGGACAGGCTCAACGGACATTCCCCGCCACCCTGAGAGAGGATGACTCCTTCTCCTCCTTGCTGCACGACCGCCCGGCGATTCCCCATCGTCGGGCGGTCGTTTTTCGTTTCGCAAGCATCGCAAAGAATAGCGGGCCGTCGGCAAAATCCGACAAGCGCCAGCTCGGCATGTGGAACGGATCTAGAAATCCGTCCTCCCGTAAGTTCGCCCGTAGGCGCGACGACAGTCAGTGCGTCGAAATCCAGCGCCACGCAGACCGCCGCATCCCTCAAACATCCCCGGCAGGAATCGAACCTGCAACCCTCGGCTTAGAAGGCCAAAGGCGGCACGACGAATTCAGCTGGGGCGAACCGGTGCAAGTGATTGCGTCGCTTTATCTTGCGACGACACATCGAAGCAGTCTTCGATCGCCACAACGCCCATATTTTACAGCGTTTTCAACCGCTTACAACCAATTCTCGGACAGTCGAGGCCGCGAAGTCAGTGCGAAGAACGCAAGCTCCGATTGCAGGATGCGAATTGCGCACTAAGGCCGGGACTCAGGCGTTGCTGCTTGTCAGCTGGATTCTGTCCCAGCGGTAGTTGAAAGTTGAATGGCGACTCCGGCTGATTCGGGTTACGTTAGCCCGTTCTTCTGTGATCGGCAGTGGTTTGGTATTCTCGTGGTTAGTCCAGTGCGGCTTTGAGCATCCAGAGTTGTTGATACTCCATGATGCGGCGGTAGTTCTTTTCGGTTTCGACGAATCCGGTTCGACGAATCCGGCGGCCGCCTAGCGGAGGGCCATCGGGCCGCTTTGCCAGCACGTCACGCGGCGCGTCTTGGCTCGCACGCCGCTGCCGCTCGCAGTTGATCGGATTCGTCGACGACAAACAGCGCCGCAACGCGCCGGGCAAGTCGAGCCAATTGACCGTGAACATCTCGGCCAAACCTTCGCGGAGGCTGGCCGCCGCGCCGGGATGATCGACGCGGAGCCAATCGGCATACTGGTCGAATTGCGCCAGGCCTTCCTTCGCGCTGAGTTTTCAGGCCGTCGTCAGCGTCGATCGCGCCTGATCGTGTTCGTCCTTCGGCGGGTGCCCAAGCACGTTGCGAGGCTTGTGGTTGCGGTATCGCTGCACGGGATTGTCCGCGCCGAACACTTCGTCGATTGCCTTGCGAAGCGCTTTAGCGCCGTCGATCACGAACAGCCGCCGTCGGCCCGGCGTCACGCCCCGCTCGACGAGTTCGACAAGCAACGCCTTGACCACTTCGACGCTCTCGGTGGCTCCTTCGCGCAGACCGAGAACGTGCTTTTTCCTTCGGCGTCGACGCCCACCGCGGCCACGACCAGATAGTCGCCGAACCGCATGCCGTCGATGAAGATCACCAGCAAGCCGACGTTCGTGTTGACGGCGAGATGACGGAATTGGCGACGGTGGCTAGAATCAAGACTAGACTAGACCTTCGTATTCCTTCACGTTCCAGGTGACGCCGATGTTGCGTATTGTACTTTTTTCCACCGTCGTTCTTCTTTCGCATGTCGTTGTGCGTGCCCAGGAAGAAAGCGTCAATCCGGGCGTTAACAGAAGCTTCGACAATCCGCGCGTCCCCGAGTTCGTCGAGCGATTTGAGAAGGAAGGCCGGGACGTCTACGATCATCGTGAGGAAGTTGTCGCTGCCCTGGGTTTGAAGCCGGGCATGGCCTTGGCGGACGTCGGGGCGGGGACGGGATTGTTCACCCGGATGTTCTCACCTCTCGTTGGCGAAACCGGGAAGGTGTATGCCGTAGACATCTCCGACGAATTTGTGGCCCATGTCGAAAAGACTGCCACGGAGCAGAGCATGGGAAACATCGTGGGTATCGTATGCACCTCCGATTCCGTTAAGCTTGCCCCAGCATCTGTCGATCTCGTGTTTATCTGCGACACGTACCACCATTTCGAGTTCCCCACTAAGACGATGCGTTCGATCCATCGTGCGATCAAGCCGAAAGGGCAAGTCGTGCTGATCGACTTTCACCGCGAAAAGGGTACGAGCACCGACTGGGTCATGAATCACGTCCGCGCTGGGCAGGACGTCTTTGCGAAAGAAATCACCGACGTCGGGTTCAGGCAAGTCGAAGAGACGAAGGACTTGCTCAAAGAGTCATACTTTCTGCGATTCGAGAAAGTCGACGATTGAAGAGATTAGTGAGAAGAGTCAAGGACGCGTGCTTCGGTTTCTTCGACGAATTGCTCGGAAGCGCAGGGATCTGCACGTCCGTTCGCTTCCTCGCGCCGCAAGACCTCCGGTCACTCGGCTCTTTCGGCCAACTCAACTTGTTCTCGGGTGGTGATCGCGATTACTTGCCTTTGAGAATCGCCACCGCCCAATTGCCCTTGTCGGGCGGAGCCACGGAGATTCGACCGCCGCCGGCAAGTTCTTGCGTCGGTCCCCATTCGCCGGATGCGATGTTGATCCAGTGTGCCGTGAGTAGCTCTTTTACAGCAGAGAGATCAACCCGAACTTCGCCGCCATCGGGAAAGTACAAGGCATAGGCGTGGCCCACCTTCGCCGCTAGGTACGCCTCATTTGTTTCGCGGTCCGCCAGCATTTCGTTGGCGGGCTGGACCGTCCACAACGGAATTTTTGATTCCAGCTTGCGAGCGGCGCGAATGGACGCGACCGCCTTATCATTCAGACTGGCCTGCTATTGATTTGGGTGCAACTCGCATATCTCTACGCCGCAAGTTGTGTGTATAGCGTAGCTTGTTCGTTTTGAATGTGCGATTCGATGTAGGCGCTCCAGTCGCCGTTGAGGTAGATCGCGCGGAGGTGGAGCAGCGATTGAGCGCCGTGGACAGTCCACCGCATACCCGTGCGTTCCATGCGGTCTTTGACTAGGTGGCGGCAGGCGCCTTCGGCCACGCCGCTGCCGATCGGATAGCCGGCGGCGAGGTATTCGTCGTACCGCATTTGCTGGCGATTGTTCTGGAAGTACGTGACTGTTGCGCGAACCGTGTTGCGGCGCTGGCCAGCCAAACCGTGTTGGTCGATCAGTCGTTTCAGGCCGCCGATCACGTACCCAACCTTGCCTTCGAGCAGCAGCCGCAACTGCCGCGTGACAAACGCTTCGGCTTCGGGACTGGTTTCGCGGTGAATGCAGTGCGCCACGCTCCACAGTCGTTCGAGCACGTGAAGCAAGTCGAGCACGCCGATCGCGTGGGGCACCCACTCGCGCTGCGCCGCCCACAGGCCAGCCTCGCCGTCCATCAAGCACACCACCGTTTTTTTCCGCTCGTGATCGCGCTCGTGCAAATCGATCGCGGCCTCGGCGAACAACCGCTCCTTGCCCGTGCAAGCGGCGCCTTGATCGACGCGGGTCATCTCGGCCCACACGCGCTTGTGTTGTGGCCGCGGACGATCCGCGGCACGCTCTCGTCGCAACACTTCATCGACCACGTCGTCCGCCGTACGCTCGAATGGCGCGATGCTGCACACTGCGGCGACGTAAGCCATTTGCTTCTTGTTGGCCTTCTCGCCCTTGCCGCGCCGCGGTCCGCGCCGCGCGCGCTCTTCGATCGGCCGCCGCATCGGCACGCCTTTGCCGTCGGCCGTGAGCACCATGATTTCGCCTTCCTCCGCCGCGTCGGGCGGGCCTTGCGCCACGCGAAACGCCTCGGCATGCTCGGCCAAATGACGATTGCCGTGCTCCGCCGCGCGCACGCTCGGCGCAACGCCCAGCAGGTCGCCGAACGATTCGACGGCCTCGGCGAACGAGTCTTTCAAGCACATCCGCTGCTGCCAATCGACCAACACGTAGGAAAAATCATCCGCCGGCAAACCCAGCCGCGCGTCGAGCGGAAGATACTCCGCGCGCTGGCCCTCGCGAACCGCGTACACGTACCGCTCGATCGTCAGTTCCCCGAAGATCGACACATAACGCCGCGGGCGTCTCTCCTCCGACCGCTGCAACGTCCGCACGCCTTGTTTCACGCGTTCGCCTTCATCGCCGTCGCCGGCTTGAGCCACGAACGCGCCGAGCAGTGTGCGGCCCAGTTTCAACAACCCCGCGAACAACTCCCGCTCGACCTGATCGACGCGGCAGCCCTCCGCGCAGGCTCGTTCGACCCGCGCCCATAATGCTTGCAGTTGTGCCTGGCCCTTGAGCATCGCGGGTCTCCTGTGCTGTCAGAACACGTTGCGGACACTACAACCTGTTCTACCACAGAGCGTAAGCGCACACCACCGCCATTCTTGATGCTGTCCGGCGGCGCCGGGTATTGATGAGGCTTTCGTCCCCTGGCGTTGGAGGTGGTGATGGGCGTTGGCGTGGATTTGGCGCGACAGGCGGCTTGGCAGCGGCGGTTGCGGGAATTCGAGCGTTCTTCGGAGACGGTCGGCGAATTCTGCGAT
>JAJDEG010000159.1 GCA_029259895.1 Planctomycetota bacterium | reverse complement strand
CACGAACATGCAGTCCAGCAGGCCGGTCAGGTACCGGGCAGTCGCCTTACGGTCGCCAGCCTCTCGCGCGGCCTCGAAGGCATTGACGTACTCGATCGCCACACCGGCCGCCCCGTGAAACGCGGCAATCAAGACCGAGGCGAGATGCTCTAGCTGTCCTGGCGATTCCCGATGGCGACGGAGGCGGACCAGGGCGTCATCAAGCCTTTCCCGTCGCTGGCGTGCCCGCCATTCGCGCATGTAGCGGTTGGCACAGGCCCGGCACTCGTGGTGCCTTCGGTCGTCGCTGCGGCTCCGCCGCCGGAATTGGTCGAGCGGTTTGCGTTCGTAGCACACGACGCACGGTAGAGTCGGGACGTCGGCTTCCATACCCACACCTCAGAGTTCGCGAAAAGTGATTAGCCGGCGCCGCAGACCAGCGGAACGGCAGATCGCCTTCATTATACGCATCACATCGCGGTACTCTCGCCGTGTTTCGGCGACGGTTTGCGCCGGTTTTGGGTACTTTTTGACGCGAACGCCGTCGACCTCGAATTTCTGCGGCCGCTTGGAAGTCCGCTTGCGTCGCGGTTTTGCCGATGACCCTGCCTCGCACAACCGTGGCCCGGAACTGCCGTCGCGACGTGCCGCACCGGCGTTTGTACGTTTCTCACTCGCGTTCCGCGTCCGTTTCCAAGCGATGACCCGTCGTACGCGATCGGCGTTCCACTGCGTGCCCCGTGACGTCCTGGCCTTCCGCCGTCGCAATTCCGCCACGATCGCCGGATAGCTCATGCCCGCCTCGCGCCACTCGACGCACTTGGCGATCCAGTGCCGCTCCCACCAGCAGCCTTCGGTCGTTCGCTTGCCGATGCGGCGGACAATCCGCTTGCGATAGGGCGCCCAGCCGGTCAGATGGCCTCCGTTGGCTTTCCAGTGAGTGACGCCTTCGCGTGTACGCCGCGTGCGCCAATCCCGGAAAGATTGCTCGGCCAATTCGCGCATCCGTTCTGAGTCGCCGTCCGGGCCGTAGACGAAACCTTCGCTGACGAAGTGGATGGTCAGATGCCTCCTATCGACCAAGTTCCGGATGGTCTCGATGAGGTCGTTGATCGGATGCGCCAGAGTCCCGACGTCAGGCACGACGAGATGATCCCCTCGCCGCCTGGTCCGACCGAGCAGTTCAGCGCCGCCCCGCCGTCGAGGCATGGAGGCGTCGTCGCCTTCGTCAATCCAGACGCCCTTCAAGAGCGCCGCCGACAGCCGCGACCGCGAGTACTCGATCAGCTGACGCAGTTCTGCCGTGTTGCCGTCCCGTGCTGTCGTATACACGAACGCCCGCATGCCTGCCCTCCCGTGGCGAGGTGGTCGCACACGGTATTCTACGCCGTCGCAATTCTCAGGCGCGAGTTAGTGGGCTTCGGCAATCGATCGTGTCGCACGCCGTGGCGACTTCTGCGGCGCGATCGACCCGTCACGACGTGTTCACGATGCTTTCAACACTCCATAAACACTCCACGCCGTGGCTATCAAATAGGTTTGCCGCCTACGCTAGTCCGCCGTGTTCTTCGAGAAACACCGAGGTAAACCTAGCCGATCGTAGGGGAGTGAAGGGGCGAGACTAGACTCTTAATCAGAGGGTTGAAGGTTCGAGTCCTTCGGGGGGCACTGAACAGATTTGCACTATGTCGCATCTGTTCGCAAAGCCCGGTAATACCGGGCTTTGTTTTTGCGCGGTGGTCGACGATTGCGACTCGCCGCCACTCCCGGCGTGCGCGTGCTGCGCCGGATTCTGCGCCGCGCCCGCCGCCGGCCCGGCAGCTTCGCGAAAGTGGTCTTCCGTGACTTGCAGATAGTGTTTGGCCGCCACGGCTTGGCTGTTGCCGATCCATTCGCAAACCACGTGAAGCGGGAAGGTTTGGGCAAGCTCCGTTTCCCGCGTCGCCCGAAGATTGTGGAAAAGCTTTGGCCAGGGTTCCAAGCCGGCCTTGCCGATTATTCGCTCCAATCGCGTTCGTAGATTGGCGTTCGCCGTGCGGTAGCGGTTTATCACGAATTCGGCCCCTTCACCGGCCGCATCCCAAGCTTGCTCCAGGTGTGGGCGCAACTCAGCGAAGATCGGGATGGAACGCGAGTCGCGGCCCTCGAAATGCTCCGTCTTGGGCGAGCGGACGCGAATCCGGTCCCGCTCCCAATCCACGTCACCCCATCGTAGGACGAGGTGTTCCGACGGGCATCGCAGCCCACCGAATCGCGACAGCGCGAAAATCAACCGCCATTCGGCGTCGGGGCAGGCATCCAGCACGCGCGCTGCTTCTTCGCGAGTCACGAAATAATCCCGCGACCGATTCGCTTGCACCGTACACCCTTTCATGTCCGCGAAAGGGTTTTCGCGAATCAAACGTTTACGTAGGGCCGCTCGAAAAAACTGCTTCGCCCGGCCGCACTTTCGGCGGACGGTATTTTCGCCTAGTTCACGCAACAGATACCGCCGAAACTCGTCGCCGTCGCCGGGCGAAATGTCCGCCAACGGCTTATCTTCGCCAAAGAACGCAATCAAGTTCCGTTTCGCATCGTTCAAGTGCCGCGTCGTCAGTGGTTTTACGTCGGTGCGGCTGGCGATGTACTCCGTCAGGAACGGCCCCAGCGTCGCCGTCGGCGGCGCTTCGCGCGGTGCAACCAGCCCGACCGCTGCAATTCTTGCGTGCAAGTCATCGCCGATTTCGCCGAGCCAAGCCGCCGTCCGCGAGGCGAGCGGTTGGCCGGAGCGCTTGGCGACCAACAGCGCTTCGACGTGGCGGGCAATGCCTTCGGCGTCGCGTAGACTCATCTTCCCCAAGCGAATCGGCCGTCGCTTGCCGTCGGTATCCACGAATTGGATGCGTCGCCGCCCGCCCGGATCGTTTGCAATGCTGGCCATCGTTATCCATCCTTTCGGCGTCGCCGCCGTTTGCGTTTCACAATTGGCGAGGTTCGGTCAATCCGACCGCCGCCAGCTTGTCCGCCATCGCCGGCTCCAATTCGGCCACCCAACGAGCCGTATCGGCGTCGACCGCATGGCCCGTCAGCTTCGCCGCCAGCAAGTGTTCGACGCGAAACTTGACTGCCTCGGCCGTCCGTTGGGGAACCTTGCCCAAGCGAATCGTTTTTCGCTTGCCGTCGGGGGCGACGAACAGAATCCGCCGCGTGCCGTTCTTCTCGCGTGCAATGCTCGCCATCTCAATCATCCTTCCGGCGTCGCCGCCGTTTGCGTTTCAACAGTGTCAGCTTGTCGGCCGACGGTTCGCCCACGAGCGCCACACCGCAGCCTATCGCCGCTAGCAGTCGGTCGACCGTGTCCAACGTCAACGACCTTTCGCCGGCCAGAAAGCGGGAAACTTGGCTGGGGTCGACCCCGGCGTGGTTCCCTAATTGATTCGACGACGCGCCGGATTGGCGAATCGCCTCGCGTATCACGTCGGTTGCCGATTGCTTGCGCATGCCGGTCATCCTACTCGCCATTGCATGTAATGTCAACTACCACTAACGCCATTTGACATCATCGTCCACCGCATCATCAGCCGTCGCTGTCAGAATCCAATCTCCGGATTGTACTCGTCGAGTCGCCGCGGCCTGCCCGTTGGCCGCTTCCGTCGCGGTTTCTTGTCTGGCTTCTCGGATCGAAAACCGATGAACGCGCCGCAGACCTTGCAGACCGTTCGGATTCGACCGTCGACCGGCGATTCGTCCTGCCAGTCGCTAGGGTCCACATGGACCGAGCACCGTGGCTTGCCACTCGGCGTGGGCGTTCTCTGGGGTGTCGTCGTCGACCGTGGCTTCGGCTTCGGTGTCGTCGGCGTCGACGTCGGTGTCGCCGCCGGTCGTGTCGGCGGCGGTGTCGCTCGACGTATCGGCCGGCTTAGGATTTGCTCGCGCTTGGCGAGCAGCGTCTCGGTGACGTGCGGCGGGTCGCATCGCCAGCAATGCCAATCGCCCGTCATATCGTTCCAGCCGGCGGCGCTGCCGCAGGTCTGGCAGTTCGGCGTCGCATCGCTCCACGGTTCGGCCACATCCCAAGGGTCGACGACCGGCTCGACGACCGCTTCGTCGTGTCGACCGTCGTGAGCATAGCGCTCGGCGGCGTAGTCGGACCAGTGCGGTTGCGGCAGGTCCACGAGCACGACCTTGTACGAATCCGCTGGCGGTTCGCAGCAGCCGGCGCAGACCACGGCTTTGCCAGACCGCCAGCCGAGCGCCGACGCGCACGTCGAACACGGCGCTGGCGGCGGCTCGCCGACGATCTGCCGCCACTCCTCGATGGCTGCACCGACGACGCCCGCGCCTTCGTTCGCGTCGAGCGATTCGAGCCACCGCGCGGCGTCGGCTTCGGCGTCCCCCAGCAGCACCACGAGCACCGCCTTGTGCTCGGCGAGCACGGCCCTGCGCTCGGCGGTGACGACGCCGGCCTTCGCGTTGATGCGGATGTCGCCGGATTCGACCCAAACCCGACCGCCGCCCCGGCGGATAGCGTCGAGCGTTTCCAGAATCGCGCTCATATCGTGATGTCCTCCTCGCCGTCGCTGGCGGCGTCGGCCTGCGAGCAAAGCGATTTATGCGAGCAAAGGTCTGTGTCAGTGTCGATTTGCTCCACCTTGGGCTGCGAGCAAAGCGAATTAAGCGAGCAAAGGTCGCCGCCTTGGGGGCTTTGCTCGCTTTGCTCTCTTTGCTCGCCGACCGCGCCGGGAAAATACCGCTCACCGGGTCGCCCGCCGGTGATGACCGGCTCGACGTGAATCAGCCCTTGGTCGCGAAGATTGACTAGGGCGGGGACCACGGCTTCGGCTTTGGCGTGCCCACTCAGCGCCTTGTACAACTCCCGCCGCGACAGTCCCGGCGATTGGCGAACGAGCGCCAGTACCTTCGCCTCGGTCGTGTTGGCGGGGGTGTCGCCGAAGATGTACGCTGCCGATTCCGCGGCGTAATCCCAAACCGCTTTCGCCGCTTCCAGGTGCTCGATGCGTACGACCGCCGACTTGTCGAGCAAAGCGTAGACCATCGACAACCGGAGCACCTGGGCCTCGGCCCGGTTCGTGACTGCGCCAAGCAGACCGCCGCGGGCTTGCGATAGCTCGACGTATACTTCGCGCCATCGCTTTGTCGCCGCCGTGTCCCGCTTCATCCGCTCGACGCCGCGGGCGTATTCGTAGACGCTCTGCATGCCCTCGATGTACGCGCTCAGGTCCAGGTCGCCGCCGCCATCGGGCAGCAGCTTCGACCGCTTCACGCACAACCACAAACTTCGGTTCGCCAGCCCATTGAAGATTTCGACTTGGGCCAGCGTCGCCCGCAATTCGTCGAGCGTGATATGCCCGATGACGCTGATATGGGCGTTCGTCGCTTTCGACGGCGAGTTTTTCGCCATCGTCCGCAGATTGCCGTTATCCCACGCGCTCCGCAACGTCGGGCTAAGGGTGTTCGACTCGCGCTTGCAGACCCGCAGCACCGAAGCGTACTCCGGTTCGACGACCAGCAACCGCTTGTCCTCGATGCCCGCGTCGACTTCCACTTCCTGATAGTCGACGACGACGCCCTTCTCTTTAATCGCCTGCCGCTGCCATAGCGGGTCGCGCACGGCATGTATCAAGCCCTCGCCGCTGACCAGACCCGTTTGGATTTGGTCGAGCACGAATTTCTCGTCGACCATGCGGATGATACTGCGGACGCGACCTTCGCTGGTGCCCTTCCGCCCCTTCGCGGTCTGGCCGACGAGTACAGTGAATAGGTTTGTGCCGTGGCTCGTCCCCTCAACGACCGAGTGCGGCTTGCGCCCGACCATGCTGCCGAACGTAACGAGCACCTGCACGAGCAGCGCCAGCGGGTCCGATTCGCTCTCCGGCTCGACCGCTCGCACAATCTCACCGGCCAGCCCGTAGAACGCCTCGGGGCGCGCAGAGGGCCACGCCTTCGCCGCCGGCAACGGCTCGTCGTTTGCGGCGACGACCTTGCCCGAATTTTTTTGCAATAGGTCGGCGACGATGCCGAGCGCTTCGTCCTCGGGGAACGCCGGCGAGCACCGCCCCGCCCACGCGACGGCTTGATTGGCGATGTCGACCGGGTCGACGCCGCGGGCAATCGCGCTGCCGATTAACTCCAGCGCCCGGTTTCGCCGCCCCGGTTCGTTCACGCCGGCCGCGGTCGCAAGGTCGGGCGACTCGCCCACGGTGAACACCAAACCCGACGGCGAATTAAGCGAATTAGGCGAGCCAAGCTCCGGCGGCGTCCGTCCGTTCGCCAGTTCGACGACCCACTCCGGCAATTCGAGCGGTTCGACTTCATCGGGCGACAGCCCCGGTAGCCAAACGTATTCGACCCCCGACCAGTGCCGCGACGGTGGCAGCACCGATTGTGCCGCCTTGCCGCCGATGCGGATTTCGATGCCATGCGACTCGACGACCGCCTTCGCCGGCAGCTTATCGGAGTAGCGGAAGATACGGTGCGTGCTCCGCTGGCTCGTGTAAGTCGGCGTATAGCAACCGCCGCCGAACATTTTTTGAGCGACGCGCGCGCCTTCGTCGCTGTCGAACTCCACGTCGACGAGTCCCGACTCGGGACCGAGCAGCAAACCGAGATTGGCGTTGGGCGACATGGCGAACCAGCCGGCGACGGTATCTTCGTCGCCGCTGGCGGCGTGCTGCCAATCATTGCCGAAGCGCGGGTGCTTACCGCGGCTCCCCTCCCGGCAGTTGATTCCTTCCGAACACGAGCACGCGCCGGTGCTCAAGACGTTGTGCAACGGAACCAACCTCCAGCCCATCGCCGCGTAGCGCATGGCGGCTTGGGCGACTTTGCCGGCTCCGTTCGTTTCGCTTACAATACCCACAGCAAATCTCCAATCTGCTAGCGACGGGAGCGAGCCGCCACGAGCGACCCGCTCCCGTTCGCATTCGGTGCTCAGGAAAAATTCGGCATGATGGTGCCGACACGGGTGCCGGTGCCGCTCGGCGCGTCTTCCACCTGCACGAGATACGTCTTCCCTACGAACGCCGCCACGTCGACGGTCTGCCCCGGCTGCACCGGGTCGCCGGCCAACCCGCCGAGCACGCGCCCGAGCCGGTTTTTAGGCGTCGGCGGCTTCTCGACGCCGCAGATGACGGTCGCCTCGGCTCCGTCGTGCTCGCCGCCGACGACCTTGAACTTGAACCGCACACCGCGCCCGTATTCGGCGTGCGGTTCGGTGTCCTCGACGCCGGCGAACGTCGCGCGATACATGCCAACCGGAATGGATTGGCCGCCGCTGGTAACGGAAAACAACATGGCAAACCTCCTTGCGACCCCGTCTTTGAGAATCGCCAACGCCGCCGGGGCCTTCCGTGCGTCGACGCAACAATCAGAAAGCCCGACTAGCTCTTGGCCGATTCGATGAACGCCAGCAGGTCGCGCACGTCGTACCGGACCAGCCTGCCGATGCGCACCGCCTTGATGCGGCCCTCGTCGGTCAGGCTCCACAAGCTGCGCGGACTGATGTCGAGCCAGCGGGCTGCTTTCGGCGAGTCCAGCAACTGCGGCGCGTCAATGGTCAGATTCGATAAGGGGGTTCGGTGCGACATATCGGGTAGCTCCATTTCGAGCCGAGCCGCAACGTGCGGCCAACGGTTCGCCGCGCTTTGCGGCTAACTACCCTATCGCCAGCGTTCAATCTCCGGCCCGATGAACGCGCAAGAAAACGCCCACGTCGCGCCGAAGCGCAAGCGTGGGCAGCATTTAGCGAGTTTCCGAAAATCGGCGAAGTGTTCAACCGCGCCGTTGAACGATTGAACGCGCCCCGGCGTCAATCGTCTTCGCCGTCGCCATCATTCGCGTCGAGATAAAGGTCTTCGCGGAAGGGGGTGCGGAACTCGCGCGGCAGAGAATCCCCGTTCAGTTCTCGCAACTTGTCGAGAATCCGTTTGTTGGCGCACGATACCTTGTATCGGTCATGGCCATTCTCGCCCTTGTCGTCTCCCCAGTGTTTGTTGAAGAAGTTCGTGGCCGAACCCGGTTCTACGTTCGCCTTCCTGGCAAGTTCCCGCAGAACAACTGATTCCCAATTGCCCACGCTCCCCTCCTCGTATTGATGCCATAGCACGAGAGCAGAACCCAGTTGTTTCTGAGCAGCACCCGGCGATGTTGACTTTTTTCGGGCGATTCCTTCTAAAGCCGGCGCAATACCGGCCTCGCGGCCACGCTTCTCGTTACGACGCTTCTGCGCTGCCTCCACATTGCGGTGGACTCTTATCAGGATGTTCGCCCAATTCACCGGCAACAGGCCCGTCGCGTCACGCTGGATACGTGCTGACCTACCCAGAATGTCGAGGAACACATTAGACCCGCCCGGCATGTCACCTTCGGGACAAATAACTAGGGGACCAGCGACTCCCTCTCGGTCAAACGCCTGCGATGCCCTGCCGTGAAGTTCTGGCAATTCCAGCCTGCCGATTACATATGCGGTCGCGTCGCCCTCCATTCTGCGAAGACAGTAAGCCAAATCCAGCACACCGTTCATCGCGTCCCGCAAGTCGCTATCCAGCACAGACTTTCGCGATGATGATGAACGCGGCGATGCAACCATGATTTCCCATCCGTGCGAGTTGAGCAGGGCCGCCGTTTAAGTCGCGGCATGATGCCCCTATTCTATCCCTCGCTCGCCCCTGCGAAAAGTTGCGAAGTGCTGCCGACCGGACTACGCTACAGGCTCACCGGTGATTTGTGCCTCGGTCTACGGGTGTGACCATGCGACTTAAATCTCTTGCGCTCGCCGCTCGAAAGGACATTCGCGCGGGCAAGATTTTGGCGATGTTCGTCATTGCCAGCGTCGTTTCCCTCCCGTCTGCGCGAAGCGACCCCGTGCAATGGCCAGTCGAAGATGGCGGAAACGGCCACTGGTATGCTCAGGTCGTTCCGCCGAACGGAATTACTTGGCACGATGCCAAAACCGCAGCCGAGAATTGGCTCCACGTGGGATTGCCGGGCCACCTCGCAACTATCACAAGCGCTGACGAGGATGCGTTTATCGCGAGCCTGTTCAACACACACATTTCGTGGATTGGTTTGACCGACGAACGACAACAAGGAACGTTTGAGTGGATTACAGGTGAACCGGTTACATACACGAGATGGTGGGCGAACGAACCGATGAACCACCCAGGAGAAGACTACGTACAAGTCGAGCAAGGGAACTGGAACGATCAATATGATGTTGCTTTGCCACCGACTGAGTATGCTACCCAAAAGTACCTCGTCGAGTGGTCAGTGGAACCACGAGTCAATTCGCCGAAGGTGGCCGGTGTCCACGTAGGCGGTCTCACCTGGAACGGCACCGGCTACTCGATTCCCCTCGGCACGGTCGACCAAACCGCGCCATTGCCCTTCAATCGCATCAATCAAGTCTCGCTCACGTTCGACGAACACGTAAAGTTTGGCGACGAGCAAGCGACGTTGACCGACGCCGCCGGCAACGATTACACGATGTTCGGCCCGCTCTTTGCTCCTGGCACGAAACCGGGCACGTACACGACCACTTGGCAGACCGAGGCGTTCCTTGACCGTAGCCGCTACACGTTGAACTTGGGCGACGGCGTGGTCGATGACGACGGCAACGCCCTCGATGGTGAATGGACGGACAACGTAAGCACGTCATCGGGCGACGGCTTGCCCGGTGGAGGTTTTGCATTCACGTTCAACGTCCTGCCCGGCGACGTCGACCAGAATGGCATCGTGACCCTGTTCGACTTGCTTGCCGTCCGCAACGCGCAGGGCACTTCACCGGGTGGTGCCGGTTACAACCCGCTCTATGACATCGACTCGAACGGCGCAATCGCCTTGGACGACGTACTCAAATCGGGCGGCCGGCTCTTCGACGTGCTGCCGCCAGAAGCGACCATGAATGCCGCCGCTGTCCCTGAACCGCCGAGCCAGCACGTCGCCGTGCTCGGCGCGTTCGTCGGGCTATGCCTCGTCGTCCTTCGCCGTCGTTCGGCGTGCGTC
>JAJDEG010000158.1 GCA_029259895.1 Planctomycetota bacterium | reverse complement strand
TGGTCGAAGCGAGCAGCTTCATCGCGGCGGACGTCGCCGAATTGGGCGAACAGGTCTTCGGTGAGCAGTAGCAGATCGTCGAAGTCGACTGCGCCGGCCGTTTTCAGCGCGTTCTGATAGCGGCGATAGGCCGACGCGGCGAGGTGTTCCTTGTCGGTGCCGGCGTGAGACACGGCGGCATTGGGACGAATCGACGCGGACTTCCACCGCGAAATACAGCCCAGCAAGTCGCCGGGCCGCATGACTTCCCCGCCGACGCGCATTTCGCGCAGCGCATTGCGGGCGAGACTCTCCTGATCGCCGCGGTCGTAAATGGCGAACGATTCCGGATAGCCCAGACGGCGAATGTGCCGTCGAAGAATTCGGACGCAGAGCGAGTGAAACGTCGATATCTCCGGGACTTCGTCGCGCTTCTTGCGGAGCAGCTTGGCCGCCCGGCCTTTCATTTCGGCGGCGGCCTTCTTTGTGAACGTGACGGCCAATATCCGCTCGGCCGGCGTGCGGTGGCGGATTAAGTTGGCGATGCGATAGGTGACGACGCGCGTCTTGCCCGTGCCGGCACCGGCGAGGACGAGCAAAGGACCGCGGAGCGTTTCGACGGCGTCGCGTTGGGAGGGATTGAGATCGGCGAACATGGCGGTCAATACACGAGTCCTTGCGAATTGTCCGCCGGCGAGAGGATGCTCGCGACGATTTCATTTCGAGGTGTGTTGCTGAGACTCGCGGCGAACGGCGCGTTACATCGTGGCGTGCTACTTCGCCACTCGCTCGAACAAGACCGCACACGGCTCGTGGCGAGTTCCCTTTTCGTCGGTGATGGCAAACTTAGCCGGTCCCCACATCGACACGCCGGCGTAGTCGCCGTTTTTGGCGAGCAGATAAAACGACAAGTCGAAATTGGGCCGGCCGTCCTTGTCGCGCAAACGGTTCACGGAATTGGCGGCGATGCGGCGGAGGATTTCCAACCCGGCCTCCTTGGGCGAACGCCCGCCGCGCATCAACTCGACTGCGGTGGAACACGACAGGTTCTGCAAATTCGCCTCGCCGCGGCCGGTGCTGCCGGACGAACCGACGGCGTTGTCAACGTACAGGCCGGCACCAATGATCGGCGAATCGCCGACGCGCCCAGCAAGCTTGAACGCCAGTCCGCTCGTCGTCGTCGTACAGGAAATATCGCCGTTCGTATTCATCCCCGCACAGTGAATCGTACCGGTCGGCCGCTTGAAGAACGTCTTCACTTCCGGGTCGAGCAGTTCGTCCGGCGGTTCGATCCAATCGTCGTCCTTGTCGCGCGACTGCCGCCAATAGAGCCAAATCTTCCGCGCTCGTTCGGTAAGCAGGTCTTCTTCTTTAAAGCCATGCGCTCGAGCGAACTTGAGCGCCCCTTCACCGACGAGCAGCACGTGATCGGTTTGCTCCATGACCAGCTTGGCAACTTTCGACGGGTTCTTGATGTTTTGCAGCGCGGCGACCGCACCCGCCTGATGCGTCGGACCGTGCATGACCGCGGCGTCCAACTCGACAATGCCATCCTCGTTCGGCAATCCGCCGTATCCGACCGATGTGTCGTTCGGGTCGTCCTCGACGAGATTCACGCCAGCGACGCAAGCGTCGAGCGTATCGCCGCCCTTGAGGATCGCTTCGTAAGCCGTCCGCGTCGCATCCAGCCCGTTGGCGGACGAAATGACGCGCACGGGGAACTGGCCCGGCCTGGGAAGCGGGGCCGATCGCGACGTCGTGTCTTCGCCAGCCGCATGGGCGGCCGCAATCGTCAACGGCACCGCGGCGAGCGCGCCCGTAACGTTGGCGAGAAAGCGACGGCGAGGTACGGACACTTCTGTGGTGCGGTTCATGGCTGTCGACCCTATGGTTGTGTTTTCTCGCCGCGGCACGGGTGCATTGAATCGGCAAAGGCCGTTTTCGCGCCCCAGTAACTCAACCGCGCTACGGCAACTCGATGCCCATCAGTTTCATCAACTTCTGCATGTCCTCCCACGTATCGCGCTTGGCGCTGGGATTGCGCAGGAGATACGCCGGGTGGTACGTGCAGACGACTTGGATTCCTCGATAGTCGAACACGCGGCCGCGCATCTTGCCGATCGATTCTTCGCTGGCGAGCAGATTGCGTGCGGCGACCGCGCCCAGGCAGCACAAGAACTCCGGCTGGATTAGCGCCAGTTGCCGGTCGAGGTAGCCGCGGCAGTTGGCAGCTTCTTCGGGGGCCGGATTGCGATTGCCCGGCGGGCGACACTTGAGAATGTTGAGGATATAGACGTCCTCGCGACTCAGCGTGCAGGCTTCGATGATCTTGTCGAGCAACTGCCCGGCCCGTCCTACGAACGGCTCGCCTTTGCGGTCTTCGTCGGCGCCGGGTGCTTCGCCGAGAAAGCACAGCCTGGCGTTGGGATTGCCGACGCCAAACACCGTTTGCGTTCGCGTCGAGGCCAATTCACGGCAAAGCGTGCAGCCGGCGACTTCGCGACGAACGACGTCGAGCGTGTCATCCGTCGCGGTCAATCGGTTCCCTGCGCCGCCGTCTTCCGTGGGGGCGGAAGCGGGGCGAGGGATGGGGGCGGGCGACTTGGCTCGCGGCATGAGGTCGCTTTCTTTGGACGGTTGGACGGACGCGGCGGCTCGCGATGCCGGCATAGCCACATCGAGCGCCGTTCGTGCAGTTATCGGCTCACCCCGGTATCGCGGAATGACCGAAACGCCGGCCCTTTGCAGTGCCTCGAGTCGTTGAATCGCCTGGCGTCGTAGGTCGGTTTCGTGCGGCATGTGCTTGCCATGAGTATCGGGCCGCGCGGATCCTTCAAAGGCCGTTATTTTCTACGGTCGGCCTCGTGGTCACAAGCGGCCGGTCAATGAGCAGAGCGTTTCGGCGATTGCGTTGCGACAGGTCGGCCCGCCCCCTTCGTCCGAAGGGGCAAAGGCGGCGAAAGCGAGACGATTTGCTTGCTCAAGTCGCGAATCGAAGAAACAATCGACTAATAGGCCGAGATTTGCGTCGACTTAGCCTGCCGATTTCTGTGCGGCCCCTGGTGGGAGCGGGGTAGCGGGGATATCGGTCGATCGGTGCTGCGCGCCGGGCGATTGGAAAGACCTTTTTTCCGTAAATCGCGGTGCCATTTATAGGTACGCGAGCAACAAACGGTTACTTAACAGGTTAAATGCACCGCATGCCTTGCGCGCCGACGTCTGCCGTTGGCATTTGTGGCATTTGCCCCACCACGATGCGTCGCTAACCGCGATGCCTTCGATCCTTATTCTGGCCCTTTCGAGAGTCCTTTGAGAGTCCCGATGCGCAAATCACCCGCTAAACGTCTTCCGCACAATCATGTTCGCCGCCGCAAACGTTCCTTCGGTCTGGAGCCGCTCGAGCAGCGGCTCGTTCTTGCCGCCCCGGTCGGCGTGAACGACACGTACAACTTGTTGGAAGACCAGGGCATCAGCAGTTTGCCGACGTTGTTCGAGGCCAATTTCAACAATACGAATCCGCCGGCCATCTCCACCGGCGCAACTTGGAACTTTCTCGACAGAATTCAGAACGAATTGGGGCTCGATCAATCGTATCCGGTCGACGCGGCGAGTAATGCTTGGAACGCCGAGTCGTTCGTAGTGGGGACTTCGTCCATTGGCCCTTGGGGGAGTGCGGCGACGCCGCTGCAAGCTGGCGGCATCACCGCGTTCCCAGGCGCGCCCAACGTACTCGACGGAATCGACGATGCGCCGAATGGCACGGACAACCTCGTTACCACCTACCTATTCCGCCGCAATTTGGATCTCACGGCCCAACAGGCGGCGAACGTTGCCGGCTCGCTTCGCCTGCTGTGCGACGACGGCTGCGTCGTGTTCGTCAACGGAACGGAGATCGCGCGGTTGAATATGCCGACCGGCGCGATCACGACGCGGTCGTTCGCCCTCAATGCCAGTGCCACAGAAGACGCGTATTCCGTCGTGCCCGTCACATTTCCCGGCGGCTTGCTACACGCCGGTACGAATTCGATCGCCGTCGAAGTCCATCAATCCGACAACAGTAGCAGCGACGTCGGTTTCGACCTGGAAATGACCCTCGGCGCCGCTGGCGGAAGCACCGAAGGCTTCGCGTACGCCGACGACACATTCGGCACCAATAACCCCGATCGCGCGCTCGGCACATTCGAACCGACGGGCGGCGACACGGGCGGCGGCTTACGAGTTTTTCTCGATCACGGTGGATTTGGCGGCGGCGGCGTCAAGTCGGGCGGTTGGACGCGAACTTTTTCGCTGCCCGCCGCGACCACCGTCGACGTGAGCGTGCGCTATCGCTTGATCGCCTCGGCATCCTACGAAAATAACGAGTACGGCGAGGCCGTGCTCACCATCGATGGCACTCGATACGGATCGGCGGCGGGGACGTCGCTCGCCCGATTCGTCGGCAACGGCAACGGAGGCAACGACGACGACAGTGGTTGGCAAACCGCCGCGTTTAACATTCCGCTTACCGCGGGCAATCACACGATCGCCGTTGGCGGCTACAACAACGCATCCTCGCAGGGGAACGAATGGACGGAAGTGTTCTTCGACGACATTATCGTCGGCGGCGGAACCGGTGCGCTGGGCGTGCTAGCCAACGACACCGACGCCGACGGCGATCCGCTCACGGCACTAAAAGCCACGGACCCGGCAAACGGCACGTTGATATTCAATACAAACGGTACGTTCGTCTATACGCCAAATCCAAACTTCAACGGTACGGACAGCTTCTGGTATCGGCCATTCGACGGTGCGTCGCCGGGAAACCTGACGACCGTGACGTTTAACGTTGCGGCCGTAAACGATCCGCCGACGGCGCTTTCGGAATCGTATGCGATCGCCACCGGCCAAACGCTGGTCGTGCCCGTCGAATCTGGCGTGTTGGCCAACGACACCGACGTCGACAGCACGACGCTTACGGCCGCGCTGGTGAGCAATGTGGCCAACGGAACGCTGGTGTTCAACGCGAACGGCTCGTTCACGTACACGCCCAATGCCGGCTTTATCGGCAACGATTCGTTCACCTATCGCGCCAGCGACGGTGTGGCGCAGAGCGGCATCGTTACCGTGTCGATCAACGTCACGGCGGTCAACACCGCGCCGACCGCCAACGACGACGCCTATCAGGTCGAGGAAAACTTCACGCTGGCGATTACCAAGAGCGGCGCGATCCCGCCGCAGCAAGTGTTCTTCACCAATTTCAATACCGGCGTGCCGACCCAGTTCACCGGTTCCGGCGCATCGGTCGGCGTGCAAGGCTACGGCGATGTGGGCACTGGGACGAACACCTTCTCGGGCAACTTTCTCCGCAGCACCGCCACCGGCAATCCCGCCGCGCCCGTCGTGCTCACGCTCACGAATCTCCCGTCGCACACCTCCGTCGATATCAACTTCCTGCTCGCGATCATCGACTCGTGGAACGGCAACACGGGCGGCGACTCGCCCGACTCTTTCAACGTCACGGTCGACGGCGCTTCGATATTCTCCGAGACCTTCGACACGGCCAACTCGCAGGACCAGTCCTACAGTTCGCCGTCGGGCGTGCGTCTGATTGATGGCGAGGCGCTCGGTTTCGCCACCGGTGGAAACTTTGTCGACTCGGCGTACAACATGTACCTGGAGCCGCGGTTCCAGGGGATTCCGCACACCGCCTCGACGCTCACCGTCTCCTGGTTCGCCAGCGGCGGCGGTTGGTCTGGCGGCGACAACGAATCGTGGGCGCTAGATAACGTCGAAATCATCCTCGCGGTCGACGAGAGCAACGACGTCACGTTGATTCCCGCCGGGGCCGTCTGGCGATATCTCGACAACGGTACGGACCAAGGCACGGCATGGCGCGAGCCGACGTTCAGCGACGCGACTTGGGCGCAAGGCCCGGCGGAACTCGGCTACGGCGACGCCGGCGAAGGCCGTCCGGAGGCGACCGTCGTCAGCTTCGGCGGCGATGCCGGCAATAAGTTCATTACGACGTATTTCCGTCGCAGCTTCGAGGTGACCAACGTCACATCGATCACGTCGCTATCGTTGGAATTGATGCGCGACGACGGCGCGGCGGTGTATCTCAACGGCGTCGAGATCGCCCGCGACAACCTGCCGGCCGACGCCGCTTTCGATACAACGGCATTTGGCGCTATTCCGAATTTCGACGAATCGCAGTTCTTCACGTTTGCCGTCGACCATTCGCTGCTGGTCGAAGGAACGAACGTTGTTGCGGTCGAAGTGCATCAAGCCGACGCGGGAAGCAGCGACCTGAGCTTCGACCTGCGACTGATCGCCACCGAGGCTTCGGACCTCGGCGTTCTGGCCAACGACGTCGATCTGGAAGGTGCGTTGCTTGCGACGCAACTCGTCGACAACGTGCAGAACGGCTTGCTTACGCTCAACCTCGACGGCACATTCTCATACACGCCCAATGCGAACTATCACGGGACGGATTCGTTTACGTACCGCGCGTACGACGGATTTCTCAACAGCAATCTAGCTACCGTGACGATCACGATCATCCCCGGTCCCAACGAACCGGCGGTGGCCAACGACGACGCCTATTCGGCGACGGAAGACACGCCGCGCACGGTTCTCGCCGCGGCCGGTGTGCTGAACAACGACTCCGATCCGGAATTGGACCCACTTGCGGCCGAACTGGTGTCGCAGCCGGCCAACGGTTCCGTCGTGATGGCCGCCGATGGCTCGTTCACTTATTCGCCCAATGCCAACTTCTTCGGCGTCGACACGTTCACCTACCGCGTGTTCGACGGCACGGACTATTCCAACGTTGCCACGGTAACGATGACCGTGGCGGGCACGAACGATGTGCCGGTTGCCGTTGCGGACCAATACTTCGCCGAGGTCGACGGGCAATTGATCGTCGCAGCCGGCATCGGTGTTCTGGTCAACGACCTGGACCCGGATCGACAAGGACTTTCTGCCGCCGTTGCCGTGGGGCCGGCAAACGGCTCGCTGTCGCTCAATCCCGACGGTTCGTTCACCTACACGCCGAATGCAGCGTTCCGCGGCATGGATAGCTTCACGTATCGCGCGTCGGACGACGACGATGCGTCGAACGTCGCCACGGTTTCGATTGCGGTCGATAGTACGCCCGTCGCAATCGACGACGCCTACCAAGTCGCCGAGGAAGGGACGCTCACGGTTTCGGTCGGTCAAGGCGTGTTGATCAACGACACGGATGGCGATTTGGACCCGCTGACCGCTTCGATGGTAAGCGGCCCGTCGAACGGCCTGCTGTCGCTGGTAAGCAACGGTTCGTTCGTCTATATGCCGCACGTGAATTTCAACGGCCAGGACACCTTCACGTACCGGGCCAACGACGGCGATCAGTTTTCCAACGTCGCCACGGTGACGATTACCGTGACGCCAGTGAACGACGCACCGTTGGCGGTCGACGACGCTTACTCGATGTTCGCCAACGACGTGGCAATCGTCGCGGCCGTCAACGGCGTGCTTGCCAACGACACCGACGTCGACGGACCGGCGATCTCGGCGGAACTGCTGATCGATGTAATCCACGGCACTCTGTCGTTCTCCGCCGACGGCTCGTTCACTTACACGCCGGAAACGGACTACATCGGAACCGATACATTCATGTATCGTGCATTCGACGGAGAACTATATTCGACGCTCGGCACCGTGACGATCAATGTCGTTCCGGCGTCGCAATTGATCGTCATCAACGAGATGATGTACCACCCGCCGTCGGAGAACGACGCGGAAGAATGGATCGAACTTTTTAACACCGGCAACTCGAATGTGAATTTGGCTGGCTGGCAGTTCACGAACGGCGTTTCGTACACGTTCCCGTCGGGTCCGCAGACAGTTCTGGGCGGTCAGCAGTATCTGGTCGTCGCGGCCGACACGGCGACTTTTCTATCGACGTATCCTGGTTTCGCGGGCACGGTCATCGGCGGCTGGACGGGCTCGCTGAGTAACAGCGGCGAAACGTTGGAATTGTCCGATGCGGCCGGCGACCGCGTCGACCGCGTTCAATACTCCGATCAAGGCGATTGGGCGACCCGCGTGGCCGGACCGCTCGACAACGGTCACCGCGGCTGGGATTGGCAAGCCCTGCACGATGGCGGCGGGCGGACGCTCGAAATGATCAACCCGGCGCTTTCGAACAACCAGGCGCAGAACTGGAGTGCCAGCGCGACGAACGGCGGAACGCCCGGCGCGGCCAACTCCGTGGCGGCGGCGGATATCGCGCCAATGATTTCCGATGTGATGCACTCGCCGGCCGTGCCGCGGTCGACGGAATCGGTGACGGTCACCGCCGAGCTGCGCGATGAACTCAACACCGGCGTCTCGGCCTCCTTATTCTACCGCGTCGCCAACGCCAGTCCCGGTCCGTTCACCCAAGTTGTCATGTTCGACGACGGATTGCACGGCGACGGCGCGCCCGCCGACGGAGTATTTGGCGCGATCCTGCCAGCACAAGCGGCGGATACGGTTATCGAGTTCTTCGTTCGATCGCAGGATCTCGTCGGCAATTCGCGAACGTATCCGATGGCAGGCGACACGGGATCGCAAACGTTTCCGCGGTTGCTGTACCAGGTGGACGACGAAGTCTACTCCGGCGAGCAGCCTATCTATCGCATCGTGATGACGGCGCAGGAAGCGAACGAGTTCCAGAACATCAATCGCAACAGCAACGCGCTGATGAACGCGACGTTTGTTGCGCTGCGCGGTAGCGACGTTTCGGTGCGCTACAACGTTGGCGTCCGCGTCCGCGGTGCGTCGAGCCGCGACCGCACGCCGCCCGGCTTGCGCGTGAACATTGCGCACGATCGTCCGTGGAGCGGCAAGACGTCGTTCAACCTGAACACGCAGTACACGTGGCTGCAAACGTTGGGGGCGGCGCTGTTCCACGTCGCCGGGTTGCCGGGCTTCACGGCGACTCCGGTGCAAGTCCGGCTAAACAGCGTCGACCGCGCGACCGCCGCGCCACAGGCAGGCTCTTACGTTCACGTCGAGGTGATCGACAACGAATGGGCCAACGACCATTTGCCGGACGACGACCAGGGCAACGTCTACACGAAGCGGCGGCCGGACAACGACATGGCTTATCGCGGCAGCACGACTACGCCATACTACAATCCGGCGAACGATCCGCAAGACTATCTCAATGACGGTTGGGAGAAGAAGACGAACGAGTCGGAAAACGACTGGAGCGACTTGAACGAGATGCTCCGCGTACTCAACCAAGTCGATCCGGCCGCTGGCGTGAGTTACTTCGACCGACTCAACGCGGTTGTCGACGTCGATCAATGGACGCGTTATATCGCCCTGATGGTACTGATGAACAGCCGCGAGACGAGCATCTCGAACGGCACGGACGACGACTACGATATTTACAGAGGCGTGGTCGATCCGAGATTCATCCTCGTGCCCCACGACTTGGACACGATCTTCAACCAAGGCGATACGGGAACGAACCCCACGGCGACGATCTTTCAGCCGATCGACGCCAGCTTCGCCAACACAACAATCCCGCTGTTCAACGCCTTCTTCCGCGACACGAAGATCGTCGGAATGTATTACGGGCATTTGCGAGATCTAATCGACACCGTATTCTCACAAACGCACCTTAACGCGTTGGTCGACAACGTATTAGGCGGTTGGATCGCCACGAACACGATCGACAACATCAAGACGTTCGCCGATCAGCGGCGGGCCCACGTGCTGTCGCTACTGCCGACGAGCTTGACTGCGACGTCGAACCTGCCGACGGTCAGCGGTTTTCCGCAGACGACCAATCCGTCGACGGCCGCGCTAAGCGGCGTCGCCGATGCGGTGGGCACACGTAAGGTACTCGTCGCCGGCAACGAGGTCGGTTGGGATGCGTTTTCGCGCGTCTGGTCCACCGCGGGCGCAACGGCGAGCACCGACACGTTGATTCCGCTGGGCGCGACATGGCGTTATCTGGATAACGGTTCGAACCAGGGAACGGCGTGGTCGAGCACGATATTCGACGACAGTGCTTGGGCGTCCGGTCCCGCCGAACTCGGATACGGCGACAACGACGAGCAGACCGTGGTTTCCTTCGGCGGCGACGCCAACAACAAGCACATCACCACCTACTTCCGCCGCAACTTCGACGTTCCAGACCCCAGCCAGTATTCGTCCCTTACGCTGCGGTACCGCCGAGACGACGGCATCGCCGTTTACCTAAATGGCACCGAAATCGCCCGCGATAACATCGCCGCGGGTGCCGCGTTCAACGTCGGCGCGGCTAATGCGGGCGACGACGGCAACACGATCTTCGACGTGTTCAACATTCCGGTCAGCCTGCTCAGCGTGGGCACGAACCTCATCGCCGCCGAGATCCACCAGCAGAATGGCAGTAGCTCCGACATTTCGTTCGATTTGGCGCTGCTGGCGCTCGTTCCCAGCCCGGGCGCGACGATTCCGCTTCAACCCGGTGTGAATCGCGTGCTCGTCCAAGCCCTTGGCGAAGGCGATGTCGAACTCGAACGCCGCACGATCGACATCTGGTACGACGACGGCACGACGATGAATGTTCCTGGCACCATCGCCACAAACACGACGTGGACGGCGGCCAGCGGACCGTACCGGGTCACGGGCAACGTGACCGTGCCCGCCGGTGTGACCCTCACCATTCAGCCCGGGACGAGCGTGTATTTCGATCCTGGCGCGAGCCTAACCGTCAACGGACGATTGGTCGCTGTTGGCACGGATTCGTCGCACATCTTCATGGGCATGGCGCCGGGCAACTCGGGCACGTGGAACGGCATCACGTTCGCCAATACCACTCAGGCCAACCAATTGACGTTCGTCGACATGTTCGCTTCGGGCGGCGCGGGCCGATCGATCACAGCGACCAACAGCACGATTACGCTCGACCGCATGACGTGGGCTGGCACGAACAGCACGGTCCTCGAACTGACGAACTCGTCGTTTCGCGTGGCGAACAGCGTGTTCCCGTCGCTCAGCGGCACGGCCGACGACGAAGTAATTCGCGGCAACGGCATCGCCGTCGGCGGACAGGCGATTATCGAGGGCAACACGTTCGCCGCCACGACCGGCTACAACGACGTCATCAAGTTTTTCGGCGGCCAACGGCCGGGGCCGATATTACAAGTGCTCAACAACACGTTCCTCGGCGGCGGTGATGATGCGATCGACGTCCGCGGTGCCGACGCACACATCGAAGGCAACACGTTCCGGGGCTTCCACAAGAACAACTCCAGCGATTCGTCGAGCAATGCGATTTCCGCCGGCGTCGACGGCGGAGTGCCGTCGGAAGTAACCGTCGCGCGAAACTTCTTCCACGACAACGATCACGCCACGCTGGCCCTGGACGGCTCGTTCCTGACGCTGCAAAACAACACGTTCTCCGGCAGCACGATCGCCGCGATCAACTTCGACGAGCCAAACCGGCCCGTCCAGCCGGGCCTCGGCGCGCTGGTGGAAGGCAATATCTTCAGCGGCAACGTCGCCGATTTCGAGAACGTCTACAACAACCATCCGACGGAAGGCACGACGCAACTGACGATCAACTACTCGCTCGTGAATGCGGCGTACCTCGGTCGCGGCATGGGCAATCTCGACTCCGCGGCCAACGCCGCGCGGATCGCGAACGCGGCCGGTGGCGATTTCACGCTCGCGCCAGGATCGGCAGCCAAGGGAACTGGCCCTGTCGGCCTCGATATGGGCGGCGCAGTACCGCGGGCCGCGGTCGGCGGCGAACCGTTCGGCACGACGCCGAGCACGTCGGCGACGCTGACGGTGTACGGACCAGGCATCGTGTCGTATTTTCATCGCATCGACAACGGATCGCTCATCGCAGAAAGGAGTATTAGCCTGCCGATCGTGCTTTCCGGACTGGCGGCGGGAACGCATTCGGTGCAAATCATTCCCCGCAATTCCGCGGGCGTGCTGCAGGGCATTGCATCTCCAGATCATTCGGACAGTTGGACGGTCGACGTCTCGGCGGCGTCGATTCGCATCAACGAAGTATTGGCGTCGAACGGCACGGCGTTCGACCACGAAGGGACATTCCCCGACGCGATCGAGCTGTACAATTTCGGTGCGACCGCCGTCGATGTTGGCGGTTGGACGCTCACAGACGATCCGTCGGTGCAGGACAAGTATGCTTTTCCGGAGGGCACGACGATCGGCGCGGGGCAGTACTTTGTCGTATTCGCCAACGTCGAAGACGGCACCGGCGGATTGCACAGCGGTTTCAACCTCTCGGCGACGGGCGAATCCGTTTCGCTGTATCGCAGTGCGTTGCAGGACGGAAGCCTGGTCGACAGCGTTGCGTTCGGCATTCAACTCACCGATTTCTCGATCGGCCGAGATACGACCGGTGCGTGGCGGCTCAACGAGCCGACGCTGGGCGCGGCGAACGTCATCCGACCGACCGGCGATCCGCGCCAATTGCGGATCAACGAATGGCTGGCGGACACCGACCGGCTGTTTTTGGACGACCGCATCGAGCTGTACAACGGCGATTCGTTGCCCGTCAACATGGCCGGACTGCGGCTCACGGACAATCCGATCGGCAAGCCGGACAAGCACACGATCGCGCCGCTGAGCTTCGTGGCTGGCGGCGGCTACGCGGTCTTCATTCCGGACGAGGAGTCGAGCCGCGGGGCCGATCACCTCAACTTCCAGCTCGATGCCAACTACGAGATGATCGCGCTGCTCGACAGCAATCTCAAGCTGCTCGATCAGGTTTTGTTCATGTCGCAACGTCCAGACGTCTCGGAGGGACGGTTGCCGGATGGGCAGTTGCTGTACTCGTTCATCTCGCCGCCGAATATCGGCTTGCCCAACAGCACCGTGCTGTCGGTGAACGACGTTCTCGACTATCTGCGGATTACCGAAGTTCATTACAACCCCGTCGGGGGCGGCGACGGCGACGAATTCATCGAACTGCGGAATATCGGCCCGACGACGCTGAACCTCGACGGCGTGATCTTCCGCAACGGCATCGACTTCGCCTTCCCGGCGATGACGTTGGCACCGGGCGCGTACGTCGTTGTGGTTAGCGAACTGGCTGCGTTCGAGGCCAAGTACGGCACGGGCATCAACGTTGCCGGCGCGTATCAAGGCAAACTCGACAACAGCGGCGAGAACATCGAGCTGTTCCTCGGTGGCTACTTCGAGGCCGAGATTCACGACTTCACGTACGACGACGGCTGGTATCCTACGACCGACGGCGGCGGACCTTCGCTGGTAATCAAGGATGCGACGCTGCCGGTCGACACATGGCGGCTGGCGTCCTCGTGGCGACCGAGCGGCTCGGCCTTCGGTACGCCCGGGGCCGACGATGCGCTCGACGGCATTCCGCCGACGGTCAGCCAGGTGATCGTCGCGAGCAGTGCGTGGACTGGACCGTTCGTCACGCAGCTCGACATTCTCGGCCTCGGCCAGGGCGGATTCCGCGTGCCGTCGGGCGGCGGACAGCCCGCGCTGCTCGCTTGGAGCAGTATCGACACGATCACGATCGTATTCAGCGAACCGGTCAACGTCGTTGCTGGTTCGCTCGGCGTGCAGGGCGTCAGCATGTCGCAGTACGGCACCACGACGCTGAGCGTCGACGGCAATCGAGCCACCTGGCGGCTGGCGACGCCGATCAACGCGGACAAGATCAACCTCACGCTGCCCGGTACGATCACGGACGGTGCGGGTAATCCGCTCGGCACACCGTATAGCTTCCGTTTCGACGTGTTGGCCGGCGATATGAACGCCGACGGCGCGGTGAACGTGGCCGACGTGGCCCACGGCATGCCGCATATGTTCGCCACCACGGCGAGCGGCGATTTCAGCCCGCGGCACGACATCAACGGCAACGGCCGGATCACGTTCGCCGACAGCATTGCGCTGCGAAACCGCTTCGGTACGATGCTGCCGGCGGGCAATCCCGGCGGTAGTCCCGCGGCAGCCGCCATCGTGGCGCGAGCCGTTGGCGCTGTGCGCAGCGAAGCAACGGACGCCGTGCTCGCGGGAGGCGGTGCGGCGCGAGCGCGCCGTCGTGCTATCGGACGCCATGGCGCGGCCAGCGCGGGGCGGATCATTTCCGCCGACGCGCCGTTGTCGCCGTCGAGTGACGCTCGATCGACAACGACGATGCGAGCGCGTCGCGCGCGGGTGGCGTGGCATTCGACGGCGCACGATGCGGCGTTGTCTGACTTTTAGCCGAACGCATTACTGGCGTTGTTTCGCCGCGTGGCCGATCGTGTTAGGCTGCGGGTGCGCGCCCGCGTTCGTCCCGCCTCTTTAACGCCTGAGCGAAAGAGTCCGCATGCATCGTCTTTTCGCATACTTGACTATCGTGACATTGTTCTCGGCTGCTTCGGCTGCGCTTGGCGACGATAAAGCGGCTCCGAAGGCCGCCGAATCGGCAACGGAACCGGCTAGTCCGACCGCGCCGGCCGAGATCGTCGCGACAGGCGAAGCCGTCGAGGGTTTGGCGAGTTACGACGACCTCATGCGCCGCGTGATGCGGAAGTGGAGCGTGCCAGGCGGCGCGATTGCGGTGGCCAAGGACGGCAAGCTCGTGTTCGCGCGCGGATACGGATTGGCCGACGTGGCGGCGAAGAAACCGGTCGCGCCCGACGCGCTGTTTCGGATCGCCAGCATTTCGAAGCCGATCACGTCGGTCGCGGTGTTGCGGCTCGTCGAAAAGGGGAAGATCGACCTCGACGAAAGGGCGTTCGCCGCGCTGGGGCGACTGGAAGGACCGCCCGGTGCGACGCAGGATCCACGGCTCGATGCGATTACCGTGCGGCAGCTTCTTCAGCACACGGGCGGTTGGGATCGGGACAAATCATTCGACGCGATGTTTATTCCTCAGAAGGCCGCGGCAGGCGTCGGCGCTCCGTCGCCGGCGGACGCGACGACGGTGATTCGCTACATGCTCGGCGTGCCGCTCGACTTCGATCCGGGCACACGGTATGCCTACTCGAATCTCGGCTACGCAATTCTGGGCCGGATTATCGAGCGGCGAACCGGCAAGTCGTACGCCGAGGCGGTCGAGGAGGAAGTGTTTCGTCCGGCAGGCATCGAGCGGATTCGCTTGGGCCGAACATTGCCGGCGTTTCGCGACGACGATGAGGTGAAGTATTACCACCACGACGAGAAGGAGGTTGCGCGGAGCGTGTTTCCTTACGTCGACGGCCGAGTGCAATGGCCGGACGGTGGATTCTACCTCGAAGCGATGGACGCACACGGCGGTTGGATCGCGTCGGCGATCGACTTGGTGCGATTCGCGTCGGCCGTCGACGGGCGGGGCGGCGATGCAAACGGCGAAACGGGGCGGCCGCGCCTGCTGAGTGACGCGTCGATTCGAGCGATGACGGCGCGGCCCATGCCCGACGTGGCCGTCGACGACGATCACCACTACGGTCTCGGCTGGGTCGTTCGCCGCGAAGGCGACGGTGCGAACTGGTGGCACACCGGTTCGCTGCCGGGGACGTCGACGATGTTGGTGCGGGCCCACAACGGACTGGTTTGGGCGGTGCTCTTCAACGCGCGGCCAAACGAACCGCCGGGATTTCGGCAAGCGGTCGACGAAGGCTGTTGGAAAGCCGCGGCGGCAGTGGAGAAGTGGCCCGAGCACGACCTGTTCGAGAAGAAACGCTAGCGTCGATCGCCGGCGTCGTCGTCAACGAGTCACTCCGTCGTAGCTCGTTCGAGCCGCACGGCACACACCTTGTACTCTGGGATTTTGGCGACCGGATCGACCGCGGCGATGGTTAGGTTGTTGACGTTGGCGTTGCCGGGAAAGTGAAAGTTCCCGAACACGACACCGGCGGCGACGCGTTCGCTGACGGCGGCATGGGCGATCATCTCGCCGCGTCGCGAGCGGACGCGGACGACATCGCCGGACGCGACGCCCGTGCGGATTGCGTCCTCGGCATTGATCTCGACGAGCGTTTGTGGATAGACCGCCGCGAGTCCCGCCGCTCGGCGCGTCAGTTCGCCGCCGTGCCAGTGATAAAGGACTCGGCCCGTGGTTAGCAGCAGGGGGAACTCTTCGTCCGGCAGTTCGGCGGCGTCGAGGTGCTCGACGACGTGAAACTTGCCTTTGCCGCGGGTGAACTTTCCGACGTGGAGGATCGGCGTGCCGGGATGATTCGCGTCGAGCACAGGCCACTGCAGCCGGTCGCCGCGATCGAGCCGCTGGTGCGACACGCCCGCGTAGGACGGTGTGAGCGCGGCGATTTCGGCCGCGATCTCGGCCGGATGTTCGTAGGTCCAACCGGCATGCGGTCCTGCGGCGCGGCGGGCTTCGAGTTGCAGCAGACGCTGTGCGAGCGCCGACGTGATACGCCAGTCGGGCCAAGCGTCACCGGGCGGGTCGATCGCCTTGCGGACGAGTTGCACGCGGCGTTCGG
>JAJDEG010000157.1 GCA_029259895.1 Planctomycetota bacterium | reverse complement strand
ACGCGGCAATCGCCGACCGACCTTGTTCCGCTGGCCGACTTAGTTATTATTCGCCCGCCGCAAGATGGCTCGGCAGCGCGATCTTCACGATTCCGCCGTCGATCCGCCCATTTTATTCGCCCTATCAACTGGCCGAGGCCGTCCATGGTGCGTCTCTCGAAGTATGTCTTCCGCGCTATCGTTGGTTCGATCGCGCTATTCGCCGTCGGGGGTGTTTGCCGGGAACGGCAATGCGTCGCGCGGGAAACGCCGAGCGTCGGCGAATCGGCACCGAGCACTTCGGATTGGCTCGACAGCGCCATCGCCTGGACGGATCAACTTCACTTTCGCGGCTGGCGCATTCAGCGGCACGTGAAATCCAATGAGTTCCGGCTGTTGAACGAGGACGACGCCGAGCTGACGACTGGGTCGTTCGACGCATGCCGCGCAGCGCTCGACCAAATCAAGCGCGAACAACGTCTGCAGCCGATGCGCGGCAAAGCCGTCGTGTTGCTGCATGGTTTAGCCGCGCCGCGCTGGTCGATGAAGCCGCTGGCGACGCACCTCCGCAAACACGGCGAATACGAAACGTTCGTCGTCGAATACGCCAGCCTCCGCTCGACGATCGACGACGCGGCGGTGGGCCTGGCCAGCATCATCAAGAATCTCGATGGCATTGAGGAGATCAACCTCGTCGGCCACAGCATGGGCAACATCGTCATCCGCCGCTATTTGGCGGGCGACGACTCGCCGAAGCTCGGCTGGCGGCCCGACCGGCGAATCGGCCGAGTCGTCATGATCGCGCCTCCGAATCACGGCTCGATTACGGCCAGCCAACTTTCCGACACGTCCACGTTCAAAACCATCTTCGGCGCATCCGGCGTTCAACTGGGCAAGAAGTGGAAAGACCTCGAACCGCGGCTCGCGACCCCCAACGGTGAATTCGGCATCATCGCTGGCGGGTACGGCAACGCGCTCGGTCTCAATCCATTCGTGCCCGGCGACGACGACGGCCGCATCGGCGTCGAAGAAACGCGGTTGGGCGGAGCGTCTGACTTCGTCGTCGTTGGCGCGGTGCACGAATTCATCGGATTCGACCCCCGCGTCTCCGATTTGACCCATCGCTATCTCGCGTCGGGCTACTTTCTTTCCGCCGAAAAGAAAAACGCCATCCCACGAGGACCGGTCGCCCAAGGGCCGAAACGCCCCTTGCAGTAATTCCGTCGACGCCCGTGAATATAGCGTGCTTGCACTGAAATCGCTGCATACGCGCCGCGTACACGAGCACAAATGAGCCGCCGTTTGCATATCTGCTGATGCGCGTTACCCGACTCGCTCGATTCGGCGAACTCTCCCGCCTGCGATGGGTTTGGCTGTTGTTGCGCCTCCTGTAGGGAATTGCGGCGAAAAGTCGGCCAATCTCTGAAAAACTGCGTGCTTGAGGCCGCTACCGACGCTAAAATACCTCATGCCCGGATTCTGTCTCGCTAGGCGGAACATCAGGATTCAATCGGGGCGGGTAAGCGACGGGGCGTAATTCGTCGCCGACAGGATCCATCGCCGGTGCACATCAACGCGCACGTCGGCTTCCCTAACGGTTGTAGCATTCTATGAGAGTATCCCTCGCATCGGGTTGCCAGGAACGCATGGCGGCGGACGGCACTACGCTGCGGTATTTAGACGCCGGCACTGGCGACGTACCGGTCGTCTTGTTGCATGGCCTGTTCGGCAGTCCATCCAACTGGCTGCCGATCATGCACGACCTCGAGGAGCACTATCGCTTTCTCGCGCTTCAGCTTCCGATCGACGCCGCCGGCCAGCGCCACCTCGGCAAGTTCAAGTCGCTCGATCAATTGACGGATCACGTCGCTTGCTTTTTCGACGAGCTCGAGCTCGACCGCGCCGTGATCGTCGGCAATTCGCTGGGCGGTCAGGTGGGGCTCGACTACTACTTGCGCTGCCCGGAGCGCGTCGAACGCCTCGTGCTCACCGGAAGCGCCGGCTTGTTTGAACGAAATCTTGCTGGCGGCAAACGCTGGCGTGTCTGCCGGCAGTTTATCCGCGAGCAGGCCAGCCAGATCTTTTACGACCCGGCGATCGTTTGCAACGAACTGGTCGACGACATCTACGCCATGTTGAGCGATCGCGGACATCGCAAGCTGATCGTCCGCGTTGCGAAGTCGACCCGCGACCGGTATATGCTCGACGACCTCGCTCGCGTCGACATTCCCACGCTAATCGTTTGGGGCAAGGACGACACGATCACGCCTCCGTTCGTCGCCGAGCAGTTCCTCAAACACATTCGCGATTCAAAGCGAATCTTACTCGACGAGTGCGGACACGCGCCGCCCATCGAACAGCCGGCGGCGTTCGCCCATGCTATCCACGAGTTTCTCGGCGACCTGGCTTCGACGGGCTTCGCCGCCCCCAGCCAACCGCGGTAAACGGCCGCTTCAAGGAATCCCGCCCGGTGTTCTCGCGCGTCCACTGTACCGCCGTGCTCGTCGCGGCGGTCGCGCTGTTTCCCTTTCTGGGCTACGGCCTTGTCGGCGCGCTCAAGAGCAACTCGAACGACCCGCGGCAATGGCTGCCGAGCGGGTTCGACGAAACACGGCGCTACGACTGGCTGCAAGAACACTTCGGCAACGACGAAATCACCGTCGTCAGTTGGCCCGGCTGCACGATCTTCGACGAGCGGACCGAAAAGCTCGCCGCGGCCGTCACCGAGGATCCCGCGACGGCTTACTTCCAGCGCGCGACGACCGCCGGGCGCGTGCTGGGTCAACTCGTTTCGCCGCCGCTCAATGTGCCGCGCGAGGAAGCGATCGAGCGTCTGCGAGGGACGTTGGTCGGATCGGACGGGCGGACGGCCTGCATTGTGCTGACCGTTTCGCCGCGCGGCGTTGCCAATCGAGCCGCGGCGCTGGCGGAACTTCGCCGCGCGGCGATGCGGGAATGCGGTCTGCGTGAAGATCAACTTCGCCTCGGCGGTCCCACCGTCGACGCCGCGACCATCGACGTCGAAAGCCAGCGCATGTTGCTCCAACTCGCCGGGTTCTCCGGACTGGTCGCGATGGCGATCGCCTGGATTCGCCTCGGCAGTTTTCGACTTACGGCGATCCTGCTCACCGTGGCCGTCTATTGCACGGCGCTCGCGCTGGCGATTCTGTACTACACCGGCGGCACGATGAACCTCGTGATGACGATGTTGCCGCCGCTGATCTTCGTGCTGAGCGTGTCGACGTCGGTTCACCTGGTCAACTACTATCGCGATGCGCTCGACGAAGGCTCTGGCCGCGACGCGCCGGCGGTCGCTTTGCGTCACGGGTGGCGGCCGTGCGTGCTGGCGTCGTTCACGACCGGGCTCGGTCTGCTGTCGCTTGGCGTTAGCGACATCGTGCCCGTCAAAATGTTCGGCATCTACGCCGCGGCGGGTACGTTTGCGAGCCTGGGTGTTGTCCTTTTGCTCTTGCCGGTCGCGCTGCACGTTTGGCCGGCAAAGCGTGTTGCCGGGAAGGCGCGGAAGAAGCGAGCGTCGTCGACGTCGACACCGCGAATCGATCGTTTTTTCGACCGCCTCCGCCGTCGGCCAGCGGGGATCGTCGCCGGATGCATCCTGCTGATGGCCGGCACGGGCACGGGGCTGCTGTGGCTGAAGTCGACGGTGAAGCTGCAATATCGCTTTGGCGCGGAGAGCCGCATTCTGCAAGACTACCGCTGGCTCGAAGAACATCTCGGCCCGCTGGTACCGATGGAGCTTGTCGTTCACGTCGACCCGCGGGAGCATGTGGGTCTCGCCGAGCAGTTGCGTCAGGTCGTCGCGCTGCAGCGCCGAGCCGAGCGACTTCCCGAGGTCGGTGCGGCGCTGTCGGCCGCCGATTTCGCACCGGCGCTTCCATCGGGCACGGCGGCCCGCGACGTAGTGCAGCGCGTTGCATGGCGCAAAAACGCCGACACGATCGAGCGGCATCTTCAGCGGAACGGGTTCTTCGCAGTTGGCGACGACGGCGAGCACTTGTGGCGGATCAGCGTACGCGCTTCCGCCCTGGGCGACATCGATTACGGCCGTTTTATCGACGAGCTTCGCGAGCAGGTCGAACCGAGCGTCGCGACCGCCCGGGGCGTGCGCGTCACGTACACGGGCATCATTCCGCTGATCTATAAGGCCCAGCGCGAGTTGCTGAGCGACCTTACCGAGAGTTTTCTGCTGGCGTTTTTCCTGATCGCCGTGGTGATCATGATCGTGCTGCGGAGCATGCACTGCGGCTTCGTGGCGATGGTGCCGAATGTGTTTCCGGTCGTCGTCGTGTTCGGTTTGATGGGCTGGCTGGGCATTTGGCTCGAGATCGGATCGATCATGACGGCCAGCGCCGCGATGGGTATCGCCGTCGACGATACGTTTCACTTGCTCGCCTGGCACTCGCGAGCGGTCCGCGACGGAACGACTCGCGAGGATGCGGTGCGCAGCGCGCTGCGTCGTTGCGCGGGGGCGATGATTCATACGACGCTGATTACGGCGTGCGCGCTGCTCGTTTTTTCGTTCAGTTCGTTCATGCCCATCCGACGGTTCGCCTGGATGATGGCGACGCTGCTGGCGGCAGCGCTGGCCGGCGATTTGATACTGCTGCCGGCGATTCTCGTCAGTCCGATCGGAAAGTTGTTTCGACCAGGAAAGGTCAACGATGAGCGGACCGAGAACGGTTCGGCGCCGCCGACTTGACGCGCGGCTGAGGGAAGCTCGCGGAAAATTCTTGGGACGGAATGCGAATCCGTTTTGCGGTAGCGCCGCATATGGCTTTGTCGTCGTCGGACGAATGGGCGCGTCGCACTATCGGCGGAACGAGCGCCGACCGTCACGTGTACTCGATTGCTCAAGCGGGGTTCGCTGCCAGTGAGAGAGCGCCAGGTCGACCGGTTTCGCGTTTGGCGTTGCGGACTCGCGCGCGTGCGATCGCTTGCGCGTTGACAATCGTGGCTGCACGGCCGCCACGAGCGATGCTGCGCTGGCCTCGGCCGAATTCGCGGCGACGGAAATTGGGTCGATCCGCCGGTTCCGCACGAGCGTCGCGTCGACGACGTTGACCAGTCCGTTGCCGTCGACGTCGTTGCGCGCTGCGTATTGCGAATCGCCGACCACTACGAACTGCCCGGCGAGATTTGCTAAAACGTCGGCCATCGACACCACCGCATTGCCGTCGATGTCGCCCGGGCGGACCCGCGCGGTGGCGATCGCACCGCCAGAGACCGAGTTGTTGGCAAGATCGGTAACGTCCGACGTCAAGCCGATCGCCGCGTCGCCGTCCTCGAACGCGGTGGGCAATCGCCAGAGGGCGGTGAAGGTCGCGGCGTCGTAGACGAATTCGCTGACCGCATCAGCGACGCCGTCGCCGGTATAGTCCAAGTCGCCGGCCGACACGGCGACCGGTTCGTCAAACGCGATTTCAACCGTGTCGAGATTCACCCATGGCAACGTCGGCCCGGCCGTGCCGCCGAGCGGCAGTGCGACCGACGTCACGGCCGCGCTCCAGGCCGATCCGCGCAGTCGTAGCGTCATCACTTCCGGCGGCGTCGTGTCGGCGGTCGAAAGCTCGTAGGCTCCGATGTCCCAACCGTTTCCCGATGGTCGCGTCGAACCGGCCAAGTCGGTTGCCGGGGCCATCGTGCTCGTCCCCGCGTCAACCGCCGGGCTTTCCGTGGACAACCGATAATCGTCGGCTGCGGCGTCGACGAACAGCGTACTCGGCGTCGCGATTACCGAGTGCATATCCTGCCCCGTCACCGATTGCCATTGGGCGAGGTTGAGGCGTGAATCGCCGCCGTCGGTCGTAAAGCGATTCATCACGACGTTGTAATCGGCGGCGAAACCGGCGAGCGCGTCTGGATCGATGTCGATACTGCCGCGAAAGCTGTGATGGTTGTACAAGATGTTGTTGTAAACCTGGTTGCCGGTACTCGGTCCTTGGATGTTCAACGCCCAGCGACCGTTGGACGCCTGCACGATCGTGTTGTTGACGACGACGTTGTTCTTCGCTCCATCGGCGGCGTCGATCTGGTACAGCGAAATCCCGCTGGCGTGGTTGTCGTACAGCAGGTTGTTGCGAATTACGCTCGATTGGAGTCCGTCGCCATTGATGCCCGATCCGCCGCCGAGTCCGTTGTCGTAGATGACGTTGTTCTCGATCAGTGCGTCGGAAATGATGCCGTCTCCACCCTGCGACTGGTCGCCGTTGATGTGAATGCCGTTGCCGCGGTTGCCCCAAATGGTGTTGCCGCGAATCACGGGCCGGTCGCCGCTGTTGCTGGCGTAGATGCCGTGCTCGTCGACGGATCGCGAGGTCTCGTTGTTCTCGATCAGCAGGTCGTCGCTAAAGCCGGTGAAGATTCCCCAGCGGCCATTTTGGTCGGCCCGGTTGTTGCGAATTGTGACGTGATGATTAACGGCTGACCGAATGCCGGCGCGCGGTAATCCGATGAGCGTGAACCCTTCGACGACAATGTAGTCCGCCCCTTGTAGGTTGATTCCGTCCGGAGTACGAGCGTTGCGCTGGTCGATGACGACGCCCGGCTGTGCGGAAAACGTGATCGGGTCGCTGGCCGTGCCGTCGGTGCGGAGGTCGAATCCGACGTACGTTCCCGCCCTCACGGTGACGGAATCGCCGGCCGTGACCGTGTCGGCTGCCTTTTGGAGCGTCAGCCACGGCGCTTCGGCTGTGCCCGCCGCGGCGTCGCTGCCCGTCGTCGCGACATAGAAATGATCGCCGGCCAACAAGTCGCGGCGTTCCAAGAACTCGACCCGATACCGTCTGCCCGCCCGCGGCAATGGTCGTCGAGAGCGGTTCTTCCATTGAAACAGTTTCATCGTTGCGCCTCCGCTGCTGGAAAATCAAGTTGCAGTGGTCTCAGCCGATGAGCAATCGCGTTCGCTGCTAGTGCACTCGACCGTCGCGGTGCATTTCGAGTGCGATAAGCGTGCGGCAAAGGATCGCCGGAGATTCTCGCCAAGGCCGGCCGTATCGACTACACTAGCCGCTCGCAACGGTGCCGCTCGTAACGTTATCGTTCCACGGTCGAATGTCCAGCGAACGTTCGCCGGATTCCGCAAAACTCTGGAGACGCAAACTATGTTCCATCGACGCTCACTTGCGCTTTGCTCGATTGCCCTGCTAGCACTGACCGCCGGCATCGTTCAGTACATCGGCCGCGCGGCCGACGGCGAGGAAGCTGCTGCCAAGGCTCCCGAGTTCGCCCGTACGACGATCGATTTCGGCATCGTGGTGAGCGACATTGACAAGGCCGTGAAGTTTTACACGACGGCTCTTGGCTTTACGGAAAACCCCGGCTTTGGCGTGCCCGGTCCGTTTTCGGCCGATGCGGGCCTGACCGACGGCGCGCCGCTGGACATCAAAGTGCTCACGCTGGGCGACGATGAGACGGCCACGAAGGTCAAGCTGATGCAAGTCAAAGGGACGAAGAAACCGGCCGCCAAGAGCGACAACCAGTTCATCCACTCGCAACTCGGCGTGAGCTATCTGACGATCTTCGTTACCGACATGACCGCGTCGCTCGCGCGGCTGGAAAAGGCCGGCGTCAAACCGATCGCCAAGTCGCCGGTCGCCATCCCGGCCGACATCGCCGACGGCATGTATTTGACGATCGTCCGCGATCCGGATGGGAACATGATCGAGTTGGTTGGACCGGGGAAGTAATTTGAGCAGGGGTCGGGGGCTGGGTGTTGGGGAAATGCATTTTCGTCGACGCCGCGAGCCGGCTTGCCGCGGCGATTTATTCTGTTGAATCTTGACTGTCGAATTCTGACCCGCGACGCCGATGCTCACTCTTCGCTACACCGCCGGAACTACTGTGCCCGTCGAGATCGAGGGTTTCACGCCGGACTTTGCGCGCGACAAATCCGCGGCCGATGTCGAGCGGTTCGAGATTTATCACGGCAATCGCAAGCTGCCGCTGGCCGAGTTTTTTGCCGTTTCCGGCGACGCTAGTGACGGAAAGCTCGCCTTCGAGGGAAACCTTGCCGGAGTACACTGGATCGGCGCGAAGATGACCGGCGGCGAGATCCACGTTCACGGCAACGCCGGCCGACACCTCGGCAGCGAAATGACCGGCGGCCACATTCACGTTGACGGCGATGCCGGCGATTGGGTCGGCGGCGAAATGCGCGGCGGCCATATTCACGTCGCCGGACGGGCGGGCCACCTCATTGGCGCGGCCTATCGCGGCAGTCGACGCGGCATGACCGGCGGTGAGATACTTATCGGCGGCGACGCCGGTAACGAGATTGGCCACACCATGCGCCGCGGTTTGATCGCCATCGGCGGCAACGCGGGCGACACCGCCGGCTTCAACATGCTCGCCGGCTCGATCTTCCTGTTCGGCCCAAGCGGCATCCGCCACGGCGCAGGCATGAAGCGCGGTACGATCGCGCTACTGGGCGACACGGACCCGACGCTGCTGCCGACGTTCCGCCGCGCTTGCCGGTGCCAGCCGATTGCGATCCGCCTCGCGCTGCAAACGCTTCGTCGCCGGCACTTTCGGGTGCCCGACGACTTGCTCGCCGCCCAGTTCCATCTGCACAACGGCGATTTTCTCGAAGGCGGCCGCGGTGAGATTCTCGTGCGGGTGTGAAACGCCTGCGACGCGATAAAGCCGTTCAGACGTGGACTAGGGTTGTCGCCCCTTCTGCGGCACCGCGTTAGTATTTCAGCACGCCGCCGCCGCGAGTACACTTCCCGCCGCGCCGGCCGCCTCGTTGCGGCGGGCCTTTCTGGGGGAAGGAGGTCAGGGCATGGTCCATCAGCGAGCATTTGCGGTACTTGCAATCTTTGTCGTATCGACGTTTCCGTGCCAGGCTGACATTTATCGCTGGGATACTTGGAATAACGACCAAGTGATTCCCGGTACGGAAGGCATCACTCCCGGCCCCGGCGTAGTGCTCGATCATCTCGATTTGGCTTATGCGGAACTGCACAACCGAGACTTGACCGGCGCAAGGTTTGCGTACTCCGACCTTAGATATGCAAACCTCGATTTTGCGGCGCTCTCGAACGCCGACCTGACCGGAGCGGTCGTGACGGGGGCAAGTTTGCTCGGTGTCACATACAGCGGCCTGACCAAGGAACAGTTCTACTCGACGGCCAGTTACGAGCAGAAGAATCTCACGGCAATGAGACTCTGGGGAAACGACTTCGGCGGATGGGATTTCAGCGGGCAAGATCTCTCGGATGCGAATCTGACTTCTTCGACACTTACGAATGCCGACTTGACCGGAACGATCGTGACGAGAACGAATTTCAGAGACACTACGTCCCGCGGTTTTGCGAAGGAGCAACTCTATTCAACGGCGAATTACGAGCAGAAAGATTTGGCTGGCATTAGGCTATTCTTCAACGACTTGAGCGGTTGGAATTTCAATCGCCAGAATCTAGCCGGTGCGGAGTTCTCGTCCTCCACTCTCACGAATGCCGACTTTAGCGGCGCCAACCTGACCCGTGCGAGCCTCGACGCAACGCTTACCAACGCTAATCTGACGGATGCGATCGTGACCGGGGCAGGCTTCGACGACACCACGTCCCGCGGCTTCACCCGGGAGCAGCTTTACTCGACATCCAGCTATCAGCAGAAAAACCTGCAAGACATTTCGCTTCAACTCAATGACCTCAGCGGCTGGGACTTCAGCGGCCAGGACTTGACACATGCACGACTGGAATCTTCGACGCTAACTCAGGCGAATCTAAGCGGCGCGGTGGTGACGCGAGTGGATTTCAGAGACACGACGAGCCGTGGTTTCACGAAGGAGCAACTTTACTCGACGGTCAACTACGAACAGAAGGACTTGGCCGGCATTAGGTTTTCGTTCAACGACTTGAGCGGTTGGGATTTCAACGGCCAGAACTTGGCCAACGCTCGCTTCAGCTCTTCCTCGCTCGCGAACGCCAACCTTTCCGGAGCCAACCTATCTCGGGTGAACATGGATCGCGCGACGCTTGACAACGCCGATTTAAGCGCGGCCGACTTGGACAACGCAGATATGTTCTCATCGGACCTCACGAAGGCAAATCTGACGGGGGCAATCCTAACGGGCGCACGCCTAGATTCTTCGACATTCACCGACGCTACCCTGAGCGGGGCGGATATAGCAAGGGCCAGCTTAGTAGACGTCACCTCCCGTGGATTCACAAAGGAACAGCTTTATTCGACGGCCAACTACCGCGCAAGGAATCTGAGTGAAATAACCTTCCGCGATAACAACTTCGAAGACTGGGATTTCGCTGGACAGGATTTAAGCAACACGTATCTCGATTCGTCGACGCTCGCGAATGCCGACTTTTCAGGGGCATTCGTGTCGGGAGCAAATCTATCCGACACGACATCGCGCGGCTTCACGAAAGAGCAGTTTTACTCGACGGCCAGTTACCAGGAGATGGATGTGCAATATCTGGGCCTGGCGCTAAACGATCTTAGCGGTTGGGATTTGAGCGGCCAGGATCTAACCCACGCTTACTTTGTTTCTACTCGCCTCGCGAACGCCGACTTGTCTGGAGCGGTGGTGGCGAAGGCGAACTTCAATGACACGACGTCCCGGGGATTCACGAAGGAGCAACTCTACTCGACAGCCAGTTACCAACAGAAGAACCTCCAAGAGATTGACCTTTCGCGCAACGATATCAGTGGTTGGGATCTGAATGGCCAGAACCTATTTGCCGCGAATCTGAATTCTTCGACGCTGGCAAACGTAAATCTGGCAAATGCCGATTTGGCACATTCCAACTTTACAAACGCGGATGTTAGCGGCGCGGTCGTCGCGGGGGCAAGTCTGGGCGGAACAACCTTCCACTACTTAAGCGAATACGAAAATGCGCCCCGAGGGTTCACCAAAGAACAACTCTATTCGACGGCAAGCTATCGAACGAAGCAACTTCAAGGCATCGGACTATGGTTCAACGATCTCAGCGGTTGGAATTTGATGGGCCAGGATTTGACCAATGCCAGCTTTGAATCCTCGACACTCACGAACACGAATCTGGCGAACGCCAACCTGCAAGGCACTAGCTTCGCTTACGCCGAGATCAAGGGCGCTGACCTTCGCGGATCCCTTGCCGCCAACCTCACCGGCGCTGGAGCCGAAAACGCCATCCTGCCCGACGGCGTCGTAGCGGGTCTTAGCATTAGCGACGGTGATCGGCTTCTCGTTCGCAATTTCTTGGGCGATCCCGAGCGGGAACTGGGTCCGATTCCGATTACCGTGCGAGACGAGATGACGATGAGCGATGAAAGTACGCTGGTCCTACTGCTCGATGCAGAGGATTGGGAGTCAACGATTGTCTTCCAGAACAACATTCCCGTCGTGCTCGACGGCCGTTTGGAACTGCCGTTTGCTTGGGGTGTCAGTTCGGCCCGGCAGGTTGGCCGGACGTTTCGCCTTTTCAATTGGTCAGGCGTGGAGATAACGGGCGAGTTTCGCGTCGAGAGTCCGCATGTCTGGGATTTGTCGAAGCTCTACACCTCCGGCGAAGTGACGCTGCTTGCCGTGCCGGAGCCGTCGACGGGCGTGCTGGCGAACTTCGGCATCTTTGCGGTGGCAGCGGCGTCTTGCTATCGACTGCGTCGCCGCCCGCGGTGAACGGACATTCGAGGCTGAGTCGGCCGAGTTTGGGCGAGCAGAAAAGCTGCCCGGCGACGACTCGCCGGCAAAGAATGAATCAGGCCTAGCCGTTGCGAAGTGCGCCGAGAACGACCGAGGCGTTGTGGCCGCCGAAGCCGAAGCTGTTGGATTGGACGTAGCGGACTTTTCGCTCGCGGAGTTCGTTGGGCGTGTAGTCGAGGTCGCAGTCGGGGTCGGGCGTTCGCAGGTTGATCGTGGGCGGGATGAGGCCGTCGCGAATGGCGAGCACGCAGAAGATGAATTCGACGCCGCCGGACGCGCCGAGCATGTGGCCCAACTGGCTCTTGGTGCTCGATATGCTCACGTTCTTGGCGTGGTCGCCGTAAACGCGCTTGATGGCGATGGTTTCGGCCTTGTCGCCCAGCGGCGTGCTGGTGCCGTGGGCGTTGATGTAGTCGATGTCGGACGGGTTCAGGCAGGCGGACGCGACGGCAACTTCCATCGCTCGGCTGGCGCCTGCGCCGTGTTCGTCGGGCTGCGTGATGTGGCCGCCGTCGCCGCTGGCACCGTAGCCGAGGACTTCGGCGTAGATCTTCGCGCCGCGGGCTTTGGCTCGTTCGAGTTCTTCGAGGATGAAGATGCCGGCACCTTCGCTCATCACGAAGCCGGCACGGTCCTTGTCGAAGGGGCGGCTGGCGGCTTGGGGGTTTTCGTTGAGGGTCGACAGGGCGTGCATGTTGGAGAACGCGCTGAGGCCCATCGGCGTGATGGCGGCTTCGGCGCCGCCGGAGATCATTACGTCGGCCTCGCCGTATTGAATGGCCTTGAGCGCGTCGCCAATGGCGTTGGTGGCGCTGGCGCAGGCGGTGGCGACGGTCGTGTTCGGGCCGCGAAGGCCCCATTGAATCGAAACGTGGCCGGCGGCGGCGTTGGCCATCAGCTTCGGGATGGTGAAGACCGAGACTTTGTCGGGGCCTTTTTCGAGGAGCCGGCGGTGCTGTTCCTCGATTTCGTTCAGCCCGCCGATGCCGGAGCCGAGAATCACACCGCAGCGGAAAGGGTCTTCGCGGCTGAAGTCGATGCCGCTGTCGCGGACGGCGTCGACGGCGGAGACGAGGGCGAACTGCGCGAAGCGATCCATCCGCTTCGCGTCTTTCGACGAGAAGTAGGCGCTGGGTTCCCAATTCTTGACTTCGCCGCCGAACTTGACGCTATATCGCGTCGTATCGAACAGTCCCAGCGGACCGATGCCGCTTTCGCCGGCGAGAATCCGCTTCCACAGATCTTCGACCTGGCAACTGATCGACGTGACGGCGCCGAGTCCGGTGACGACGACTCGCCGTTTCATGGACTTAGCTCGTTACGCGACGGATTGTTGCGCTTTTTCGATGTATTCGACGGCTTGGCCGATCGTCTGAATCTTCTCGGCGGCGTCGTCGGGGATGTTGATGTCGAACTCTTCTTCGAGTTCCATCACCAACTCGACGACGTCGAGCGAGTCGGCGCTGAGGTCGTTGACGAAATGAGTGTCTTTGGAGATTTTTTCTTTTTCGGCGCCGAGCTGGTCGGCGACGATATCCACGACGCGATCGTAAACCGATGCCACCTTGATGATCCTCCGCAGTTATCGCTCGCTGGCCCGTTGATGATTCTTGGGTATCAGGCAGCGAACATGGGCGACGTGAGCGAAAATCCGATACTTAACGCCGGTCGATTCGCCCTAACTATCGCAATCTATAGGGCGAACGACAATGGCAGGTTTTTGCGCGTCGTCTCCACGGCATCCGAGCGAATCGCCCGGCGCAAGATAGAGAGACTCCGCAAGACAGGTCGCAGGTATACCCGCTAATGGCGACGGTGTCCAGTGCTGTTTTCTGGCGTTATCTCGGTTGGCAGACACGACTTGGGACGTTTCGGGCGAGGGCGGCGATGAATGTGTCGGGGTCACGATGCCAGCACGGTCGGCGGTGCTGTCGGTACAAGCCTCCGCTCATGTTGTGCGGGGCGTGCCGCTTTTTCTACGCGAGCGTCTTGAAGGCGGTTCGATCGTGGGGCGTCTGCGCTTCGCACTTCGGCCGGCGATTCGGCTATAATCGACCGTCCGCAACGTCCTGCCACGCAAAATAAACTTCTAGCGTCTCTGTCATGTTCTACACCCTCAAAATGGCCAAGCGTCTGCTCGTCGAGACCGACAAGCGGCTGCTTTGGAAGCTCGCCTGGAACGCCGGATTCAAGGGCATGCGGTCGGTGCAAAAGCACAAGGCCCGGCTGCGGAAGGGGGAGTTCTTTCCGCCGTTTTTGTACGTGTCGGTGATCAACAGTTGCAACCTGCGGTGTCAGGGCTGTTGGGTCGACGTGGCCGCGAAGCAGCAGACGATCGACGCCGCGGCGATGCATCGCATGATCGACGAAGCGCAGGCGATGGGGAACGCCTTCTTCGGCATCCTCGGCGGCGAGCCGCTGATGCACCCGGAGATTCTGGACATTCTGGAGCAGCATCCGGATTGCTACTTCCAAATCTTTACCAACGGGCAGTTCATCACCGTCGAAGTGGCCGCGCGGATGCGGCGGATGGGGAACGTGACGCCGCTGGTAAGCATCGAGGGGAATGAGATCGTTTCGGACGAGCGTCGGGGGCGGGGCGATGTGTGGAGCAAGTCGATGCAGGGCGTGCAGAACTGCCTGAAGCATCGCGTGATGACGGGGGTCTGCACGAGTCTTTGTCAGACGAACATCGACGACCTGCTGACGGAGAAGTGGCTCGACCGGTTGATCGAGATGGGCGTGATGTATGCGTGGTTCCACGTTTATCGGCCTGTGGGGCCAGAGGCGTGTCCGGAATTGTCGTTGACGCCGGAGCAGCAGTTGCGGGCGCGGAAGTTCGTCGTCGAGATGCGGGCCAAGAAGGCGATCGTGATTATCGACGCTTATTACGACGGCGACGGGCAAGCGCTGTGTCCGGCGGCGACCGGGTTTACGCATCACATCGGTCCGTGGGGCGATATCGAGCCTTGTCCGATCATTCAATTGGCGAAGGAGTCGATTTACGATCGCGCGGAACCGGCGGGCAACGGCAGCGTAAACGGGGACGAGCCGCACTATCGTCCGCT
>JAJDEG010000156.1 GCA_029259895.1 Planctomycetota bacterium | reverse complement strand
GAGATCCGAACTCGCAACCCCTTACGGGGCACCACATTTCCAGTGGGAGCGCGAACGGCGTAAACGTTTGCGGTGTTTGGCGTTGCGGCGGGCGGTTTTGGCGTGGTGCCGATATTGGTGCCGTCGAGTTTGCAGCGATTTTCATCAAACCGTGTCCGGCGTTTCCCGCCCGGAGGTCACCGCCAAAAAACAATTTGGCGTGGCAATACGCCAGATGCGCGGCTATCCGCAAACAACCTAATGGGTTGGCCCATGAATTGCGGAATGACCAGAACCGATTCGTCGTGTTGCCGAAGCATCCTATGCGTCGAGCGCCCGGCGAATCTCGACGGACACGTCTCTACTATTCGTACTCAAGCACGAATAGTCGGGCAAGAACAGCTCGAAATCCGCGGGACGTCGTAATTCCGACAGCACGCGATGCATTCCGACAGCACGCGATGCGTGATCGCCAGATCGAACAGTTCGGCGGTCGACTCGACGCCCAGCTTGCGCATCATACTGGACCGCCGCATTTCGACCGCTCGTTCGGAGATAAAGAGTTTGTCGGCCATCGACTTGTTCGATTCGCCGGCGATCACGAGATCGAGCGTCTCACGTTCGCGCGACGTAAGGCGTGCGAGTTTCGCCTTACGATCGTCGTAGGCCGTTTCGCGTTCGTGCCACTGGGCGTCCAGCCACAGCGCCTTTTCGATCCGGTCCCGTAACACAGTTGGCTCGAGCGGCTTCTCTAGAAACTCGATCGCTCCGGTCTTCATGGCGGCCACGGCGATGCTCACATCAGCATCCGCCGAGATGCAAATTGTCGGCAAGCGATTCCCTTCGCGAATCAAGCGATGGTACAACGCCAGCCCGTCGTTGCACCGTAGCTTCACATCGAGAATCAAGCAGCCGCGCTGCGAAGGCTGATACTGCGCATCGAATTCGTGCGCCAACGCGAAGGCCTGGGCGCAATAGCCCATCGTATGCACCAGCAATTCGAGCGAGCGCCGCACGTCGGCATCGTCGTCCACGACAAACACCGTTGGCTTCTTTCTCGACGGCGCTCTCATGCGATGCGATCAAGGAGATTGTGGATGCGGCGGCGGCATCCCCGCCCAAACGATTGCGATCGTACAACGAACCAGCACGCGCATGCCCTTTCACGACAACCCCGTGGGCCTTGGATAACCAATGCCCAGTGCAAGTCGAGCGCCAAAGTATCTAGCGCAGCGACAACTCGCGGGGAATGCCGCGTAAATCGAGCATTAGGCGCATCTTCCGCAGCAGCGCTGCCGAAGAAGTGGGCAGTCGTTGCCTCTCGACGTGGCCGCTCAACGGCCGTCGCGCCAGCATCCGCGGGCCGTCACTTCGGCTATCCGAAGAAATCGGCCGCCTTCCATCGCTTGGCACGCTGCGTGCGAATCTGGGCCGCAGTCAATCCAGCCGGCCTCGTTTCGACCACGTTGGTCGACCAACAAGATCGCCGGGCGTGTTAAGGCGGGACAGAGAGCGAACGCTATGGATTTGCAGAGAAAAGCCACGCGTATCAATCTATTCAGTTTCTCCAGCCCGCAAATGCGCGCGTTCCACATGTCGTGGTTTGCGTTCTTCCTCTGCTTCTTCGCCTGGTTCGGCATCGCGCCGTTGATGAAGATCGTTCGCGAGGAGATGTCGCTAACCAAGGATCAGATCGGCTGGTGCATCATCGGATCGGTCGCCGCCACGGTCGTCGCTCGACTGTTCATCGGTTGGCTGTGCGATCGGATTGGGCCGCGGCTGGCGTATACGTGGCTGCTGTCGGTCGGATCGATTCCGGTAATGTCGATTGGCCTGGCGAGCGACTACACGTCGTTCTTGCTCTGCCGCATCGCGATCGGCGCGATCGGGGCGTCGTTCGTGATCACCCAATATCACACGTCCCTGATGTTCGCTCCCAATTGTGTCGGCAAGGCAAACGCCACGTCCGCAGGTTGGGGCAATCTCGGCGGCGGCGTGACGCAATTGGTCATGCCGCTCGTGTTCGCCGCGTTTGTCGGCACGTTTGGCATGAGCGACGCGATGGGCTGGCGCGCGTGTATGGTCGTCGCGGGCCTGATGTGTGCGCTGACCGGCGTCGCCTACTACTTGTTCACGCAGGACGCGCCCGACGGCAATTTCAAAGAGTTGCGCGCCAACGGATTGATGTCGGATAAGAACTCGGTCAGCGGCGGGTTCATCGAGGCCTGCAAAGACCACCGCGTTTGGGCGTTGTTCGTGGTCTACGGGGCGTGCTTCGGCATCGAACTGACGATCAACAACGTCGCCGCTCTCTATTTCATCGACTACTTCGATTATTTCAAGCAAATGGACACCCTCCAGGCCGTCGGAACAGCCGGCGTGATCGCCAGTCTGTTTGGCTTGATGAACATCTTCGCACGCACGCTCGGCGGTGCGTACGGCGACAAGTTCGGCCAGCGCTGGGGCCTGTCCGGCCGCGTCAAGTGGCTGTTCGTCGTGCTGTTTTTTGAAGGCCTGGCGCTGATGGTCTTCTCGCAGATGAGTGTTCTCGCCCTGGCGATTCCCGCGCTGATCGTATTCAGCCTGTTCGTGCAGATGTCCGAGGGCGCGACGTTCTCCGTCGTCCCCTTCATCAACAAGCGAGCGCTCGGCTCCGTCGCCGGCATCGTCGGCGCAGGCGGCAATGCAGGCGCCGTGGCCGCCGGCTTTCTGTTTAAAGCCGAATCGATCCCCTGGCCGACCGCATTGCTCGTGCTCGGCGCGGTCGTTACGTGCTGTTCGTTCCTGGCGTTCGCCGTCCGGTTCACTCCGCAAGCGGAATCGGAAGCGCGGCAAGCAACCGTCAGGGCATTGGGCGAGCCGTCGTTGCAACCGGCCGCGGCCTGAGCTTTCACCAACGCGAGGAGAGAGCGATGGCCAACCCGGTCGAAGAATGGAAATCGGAAAAGCACGGCTTCGACGTGTGGCCCGACATCCAGCGCCACGCCGCCGAACGCACGCCGATGAAGAAAATCGACGCCGCGGACCTCGAACGAATGAAGTGGTACGGCTTCTTCTATCGCAAACGCGACGAGCCGGGCCGCTACATGAACCGCATCCGCATCACGGCCGGCGAGCTCAGCGCCAAACAGGCCAAAGAGATCGCCTACATCGCATACGAGTTAGGACACGGCATCGTCGACATAACGACGAGGGCGAACCTGCAAGTGCAGGGCCTTGAAATCGAGCATCTGCCCGAGGTCGCCGAGCGCCTCGCTCGCGTCGGACTCTCGTCGAAGCAGACCGGGCACGACAACGTCCGCAACGTGTTCGCCCACCCATTCAGCGGCCTGATGCCCGGCGAGATAATCGACACCCGTCAGCTCTGCCACGACATCACCGAGCTGTTCATCGAAAGCCGCGCGTACTCCGACTTGCCGCGCAAGATGAACGTCTGCCTCAATGGCACGTCGGAGCACTCCGCCCACTTCTGGACTCAGGACATCAGCTACCTGGCCACGAGGAACGCCGCGGGCGACGTCCGATTCCTTGTGCTGCTCGCCGGCACACAAGGTCAAAATCCGCAACTCGCCTGGCGACTGCCGGTGCTCGTCGCTCCGGAGCAAGTCGTCGACGTCACGCGGGCCGTTCTCGATCTGTTTCGCGCTCGCGGCTCGCGAGAAAAGAGAAACGCGGCGCGGCTGCGGTATCTCGTCGAGGAAATCGGCATCGATCGCGTCCTGGAGTTGCTGCAAGCGCAGCTTCCCTTCGAACTGGAAGGCTCGGCGATCGAGCCGGAACCCGCTTCCACCCACGACGAACTGATCGGCTGGTTTCGACAGCGCGACGCCTCGCTCTGGACGATGGGACTAAGCGTGCCGCTGGGCCGCATGACCTGGCGGCAACTCGAAGGCCTCGCCGTCTTGAGCAACCGCTGGAGCGACGGCCAATTGCGCACGACGCACGAGCAGGGAATCGCCGTCATCAATATCCCTCAGCACTTCAAGGACGCGGCC
>JAJDEG010000155.1 GCA_029259895.1 Planctomycetota bacterium | reverse complement strand
GAGACAGAGCATCAACCGGTGGGCCTCACTTCGTTCGACCCACCCTACGAGATTTCCGCCGATCGTGTGGGAGTCTGATTGGGGCTGGTTCCTAAGTCAGCGTGGGCTAAACGTACCGCATTGCCATCGAAGCGAATCCGTGCGCCGGATTCGGTGAACACCGCCTGTCCTGCAAACTTGGTGGTCACAGGCCACCCCACACGTTGCCATGTCACCCTCGCGCGACGACCTTCTCCGCTGGGACCGCGAGCACGTTTGGCACGCGTTCACGCAGATGGCCGAGTACGAGCCGCTGCTCATCGAACGGGGCGAAGGCTGCACGCTCATCGATGTCGACGGCCGCCGCTACCTCGACGGAGTCAGCAGCCTGTGGTGCAACGTTCACGGCCACCGCCATCCACGCATCGACGGTGCGATCCGCGAGCAGCTCGACAAGATCGCCCACACGACGCTGTTGGGCGGTGGCAATCCAACGACGGCGACGCTCGCCCGCCGACTCGTCGAAATCGCACCGGCCGGCCTCAACCGCGTCTTCTTTTCGGACAGCGGCGCGACGGCCGTCGAAGTCGCGCTGAAAATGGCGTTTCAATATTGGCAGCAACGGCCCGATCCGCGCCCCAAGAAAACGCGATTCGCTGCCCTGGCCGAGGCCTATCACGGCGACACGATCGGCAGCGTCAGCCTCGGCGGCATCGATCAGTTTCACGAAATGTTCCGCCCGCTGCTGTTCGACGTGCTGCGGATGCCGATTCCCGACACGTACCGCCTTCCGCCGAGCGTGACGGCCGAGCGAGCGCTCGATCATTACGTTGGCGAAGTCGAACGCCTGCTGAGCGAACATCACGAGACGCTCGCCGCGCTCGTCGTCGAGCCGCTCGTGCAAGGCGCGGCCGGCATGGTCATGCATCCGAGCGGTTTCCTTCGCGCAGTCCGCGAATTGACGCGGCGCTACGACGTCCTGCTCATCGCCGACGAAGTCGCCGTCGGCTTCGGCCGCACGGGAACGATGTTCGCATGCGAGCAAGAGGCCGTCGCGCCGGACATGTTGTGTCTGGCGAAAGGAATCACCGGCGGCTATCTGCCGCTGTCGGCGACGCTGGCGACGGACGCAATCTGGCAAGCGTTTCTCGGCACGTATGCCGAATCGAAAACGCTCTATCACGGCCACACCTACGGCGGCAATCCGCTCGGCGCTGCCGCGGCGCTGGCGACGCTCGATGTGTTTGCCGAAGAGCAAACGCTCGCGAACCTGCCGGCCAAGGTGGGGCGAATGAGCGAACACCTGCGGCGTATCGCTGAATTGCCGATGGTCGGCGACGCCCGCCAGCGCGGCCTTATCGGAGCAATCGAACTCGTCGCCGACAAGGCAACGCGCGAACCGCTGCCGTGGACCGAGCGTTGGGGCAATCGCGTCTGCCTCGCCGCCAGAAAGCACGGCGTATTGATCCGCCCGCTAGGAAACGTCGTCGTATGGATGCCGCCGCTGGCGATTTCGATCGAGCAGCTCGACGAACTCGCCAACGCCACGGAAGCGGCGATTCTGGAGGTTTGCGGCGGCTAACAATCTTACTTCGCTTGCATCTATGTACCTCGGCATCGAAATCGGCGGAACGAAGCTGCAGCTCGGCGTCGGCACGGGCGACGGGAAGCTCGTCGCGCTCGAACGTCGCGATGTCGCCATCGATCGCGGTGCCGAAGCGATTCGCGATCAAATTGCCGCCGTCGGTCGAGGATTGATCGCCGCGCATTCGGTGCGCGGCGTCGGCTACGGCTTCGGCGGGCCGCTCGATCTTGCCGCCGGCCGGACCGTTAAGAGCCATCAGGTGGCCGGCTGGGACGATTTCCCACTCGCCCAGTGGACGCGCGACACGCTAGGGCTGCCGGTCGTGCTCAACAACGACTGCGACGCCGCGGCCCTCGCCGAAGCAAGATTCGGAGCCGCCGCGGGCAAGAAGGTTGTGTTCTACGTCACCGTCGGTACGGGCGTCGGCGGCGGGCTTGTCATCGACGGCCAGATCCATCGCGGCAGCCGCGGAGTAGCGGCGGAGATCGGTCATCTGCGGCCGGGGATTCTCAGCGAAGACGCTGCGAACACCGTCGAAGCGGCCGTCGCGGGACCGGGCATTGTCGCCAATGCACGTGCGGCTATCGATCGCCAACGAATCGTTTCAGGCGGCGACACGCCCAGGGAGATCGCGCAATTCGATTCGCTCGTTGGCGGCGATCTCACGAAGTTGACGGCCAGGCACGTCTTCGGCGCGGCGTCGCAGGGCAGCAGCATCGCCACGGGAGCGATCCTGATGGCGATGCGTACGCTTGGCTGGGCAATCGCACAAACGATCACGCTCGTTGCGCCTGACGTCGTCGTCGTTGGCGGCGGCGTGTCGCTCTCCGGCGAAGCGGCGTTCTTCGTGCCGCTACGAGTCGAAGTCGCGCGCTACGTCTTTCCGCCGCTCATCGACACCTACGCTATCGTGCCGGCGGCGCTCGGCGAAGAAGTCGTCGTGCATGGGGCCATCGCCGCCGCGCGGGATGCCCTGGCCGGGGCGGCTTCCTAATGGCGGCCCCATAGTCGCGGCTATAGCGCCTTCTCCACAAACCGCGCCCGAACCTCTGGCAGCGGATAGTTGACGATCGCCGATTCCGCGCCGCTCATCAGTTCCTTCAGCCGCCGCCAACCGCGCGTGACGAGCGATTCACGCTCGCGAACGAACGCCGCATCGAGGCCGCGCTTGTCGAACGGCCCTTCGACGACAATCGCCGCGAACTCGTCGTCGACGATGTACTGCCCGAGCGTCGGGTTGCAGCGGATGTGGCGTTCCTTTTGCGTATGGAGGACTTCCGGGTCGAGTTCGCCGATCACGTAGCGGAGATACAGATCGCTATCGACGATGTCGGCTACGTCCTGGCCGCAGACTTCGCACAGGTATCCTTCGTCGCATTTGGCCATGAGCCTATTCTAACCGGTCATCGCGGCGCGGCGAAACGGGGGCGGCGCAGCGGTCGCGGCGCTCAGAATGCGGGAAATCGCGGGAAAGATATCGATTCCGATTGACTGCCGGTATTGGTACAATCCACGTGAACGGGACGAGACGTTTGATATCGATCCCGACAGGGGAAGCGCTTCCGATTTCGGTTGGCGGTCCTATCGGCGAACGAACGCATTGCCTTCGGCCGGGAGTGCGAAGGGAGATTTTGCGATGAAGAACTCAATGAACCGGCGGCGGCTATCGCGAAACGCGTGGGCAGCGCTGGCGGCACTGTCGATGTTCTCGGCGTGCGGCAGCGCGACACCGGCGATTGCGGACGAGCCTCCGTCGGAATCGGCGACCACTTCCGCCGCCGCGAAGCCAGCACCGAGCGACGAGGCCATCGACCGATGGATCGACGAGCTTGGCAGCTCATCGCACGCCGTTCGCGGCAACGCTCAGGCCGAATTGATGCGCGCCGGCGCGCCGGCGCTCGACAAAGTCGCCGCCGCCGCAGGATCGACGATTCCCGAGGTGCGCGTGCGGAGCGTCGATATCTTGCGTCGCCATTCGATGGGGGGCGATGCGTCGCTATCGAGCGACGCACAAGTTAGGCTCGACGGGATGTCTAGTTCGCCCGACATGGGCGTCGCGCGGGCCGCCCTGGCAGCATTGGCCACGAACGCCCGGCAACGCGCCGCGGAAAAAGCGGCGCAGGTCGATCCGCGAACGATTTTCCGCGCCGGGGGTGGCATGGTTTTCGTACGTCCGCCGATCGTGGCGCGTGCGGCTGTCGCCAGACGGGTCGTCGTGGGGCGATCCGTCAGCGTCACCGTGACCAATGGTAAGCGAACGATCGTCGCGCAAGACGGCGACCAGCGCGTGGAGATTTCCGACGGCGGCGACGACGGAATCAAGATGACGATTTCTAAGAAAGTCGACGGCAAGGAAGAGAAGGAGTCGTTCGCCGCCAAGGACGCGGAGGAACTCAAGGAAAAGCACGCCGACGCATACAAAGAGTACGCGAAATATGCCAAGGACGGTGGCGGCGCAGTGATCCGGCGCAGCATCGTCGACATCTTGGACAAAAAGGCGCTCGACGGCGAAAAAGGCGCGAAGAAGGCGGACAAGTCGAAACCGAAGGTGCCTCGTGCGGCCGCTGCTCCCGCGCTCGTTCCGCCGCCGAAGCTACCGCCGCTCAATCACATCGACGTGCCCCAAGCTAGGCCGCTCCGGCAGCGATAGCGCGCGGCACAACATTAATGGCCGATGCATCGAATCAGGGAGGGCCCCCGTCGACGCGAACGCGGTTGCCACTGGGCGACGTTCGCGTGCTCGATCTGTCGCGCGTGCTTGCCGGGCCGGTCTGTTGCCAAGTGCTCGGCGATCTGGGAGCCGACGTCGTCAAGGTCGAGCGACCGGGCGCGGGCGACGACACGCGACATTGGGGACCGCCGTTTCTCGATGACGACTCCAGCGGCGGCGATGATCCCAACGGCAATGGACCGAGCGCGTACTTTTTGTCGTGCAATCGCAACAAGCGCGGAATCGCGATCGATCTGGAGCAGGACAGCGCACGCGACGTGCTCGACGGACTGATTCGCCGCGCCGACGTACTCGTCGAGAACTTTCTACCGGCGGCGCTGGCAAAGTTTGGCCTCAATCCCGACCGGTTGCACACGCTCAATCCGGAATTAGTCGTCGTTTCGATTTCCGGTTTCGGCCGCACTGGGCCGCTGGCCGACGCGCCGGGCTACGATCTCATGATCCAGGCACTCGCCGGGTTGATGTCGATCACCGGCGAACGGGACGGCGTGCCGATGAAGGTCGGCGTGGCTATTTCCGACGTCCTGACCGGTTTATATGCCGCCATCAGCGCGCTCTCCGGACTGCACGGCCGCGGCCGCGGACTCGGCGGCGCGGAGTGCGACTTGGCATTGGCCGATTGCACGCTGGCGAGCCTGGTCAACGTCGTGCAGAGCACGCTCGTAACCGGGCAGCGACCGCGGCGATACGGCAATGCCCATCCGCAGATCGTCCCTTACGAAGCGTTCGCCACGGCCGATGGGCACCTTGTGCTGGCGGTGGGAAACGATCGGCAGTGGCAGCGGTTTTGTCGGGCTGCCGGTCGCGACGATCTGGCCGCCGACGAACGCTATGCGACGAATCCCGATCGTGTGCGCCATCGCGATGTGTTGATCGCGGAATTGCAGCGCGAATTCGCCCAGCGCGCCACGGAGGCCTGGCGGCAGCGCTTGAGCGACGCGGATGTACCCCATGCGCCGGTCGTGCCGATCGACGAAGGAATCGCCACGCCGCAGACACAGGCTCGCGAAATGGTTCAGACCGTAACGGATAACGCGGGCCGAACGTTTCGCGTGCTCGCCAGCCCGATTCATTGGAACGGTCTGCCGTCGCTTCCGGTGGCCGCGCCGCCGGCGCTGGGCGAGCATACGGACGCCGTGCTGCGAGAATGGCTCGGCTTCGATGCGGACGAAATCGCGCGATTGCGCGACTGCGGCGCGATCGCTTAGGAATTGTGTCGTCTTGCCACGGATCAGATTAGCGACACGTCGGTGGAAGCCTCGCTGAGGTTCTCCGTCGCCGAGGCAGGCTTGCCGTAGAAATATCCCTGGCCCAACTCGAAGCCCAGCTTCAGGCAGGCTTCGTGCTCGCCCTCGGTCTCCACGCCTTCGGCCAAAGGCACGATGCCCAATTCGCGCGTCATTTGCACGAGCGAACCGATCATCTGCTGCTGGCGCGTCGGCGCGTCGTCGATTCCGTGAATCAACTTGATATCGAACTTGACGAAGTCGGGGTTTACGTCGATCAACTCGATCAGCCGCGACTGCCCGGAGCCGAAGTCGTCGAATGCCAAGCGGAAGTCGAGTTCGTCGAGCACACCGCGAAGCTCTTTCATCTTCGCGACATCGACGACGGCCGCTTCGTGAACTTCCAGCGTGACCGGTTGGTCGGGAAACTTCTGCCGCAGATCGCGAAGCGAATCGAGCAGGCCAAACTCGGTCAACTCGGCTGGGTGCGTGTTGACGAAGAGATTTGGCGCGTTGAGCGATTGCATGCCGCGTTCGACGCCGGCCGTGCGAAGCATGCGGCTAAGTTCGGATTCGAGATTCAGTTGCGACGCGGCAAGGAACATGTCCTTGGGCGTTTGCAGTCCCCACAGGCGGCTGCGTCCGAGGACTTCGTAGCCAACGCGTTCGCCGGTGGCCAGGACGACGACGGGTTGGAAATAGGGGACGACGGCGCGCTGGCTCATTAGCTTGTCGAATTGCATTAGCGTAAACGCGCGGTCGCACGACTGTTCGGTGCGAACCTCCGTTCCGTGCCGCGACGCGCTGGTGACGGAAATAGCAGCGCAAGCCACGCGGAACGCGGCGTCGGCGAATTGGATTAGATCGCCGTCGCCCAATTTGGTCGGCTCGAGTACTGGGCAGCCGTTGACGTAGGTGCCGTTGGTGCTTCCCACGTCGCGGACCCAAACGTCATCGCCGTCGCGCGTGATCTCGGCATGCATTTGCGAAACGGTCTGCCGCGGGAGGGTCAATTGCAAGCCGCCGCGTCGGCCGACGACGAACGGCGACGCATCGATGACCCAATCGCGCGTCGCGGTCGTATCGTCGACGCGCCCTCGAAGTGACCATATAAGATTGGACGTTGCGGTGGAGCTTTGCATCAGGCTGCGCCGTATTACGTGATTCGTAGTGCGATTGCGACCGTTTTCGTTGTTGTGCGCATCGAAGTTGGTGCGCTGCGCGTGGCATTCCCTATCGGTTTAAGCGTAGCTTAGCCCTCACGAGGTAGTCCGATTTCCATGCGATTTGCCGCCGGATTCGCCGCACGATGCCGGCACAAGACGGATAATCGATTAAGCTACATTCGGCGCGGATGCGCCGTTTGGGCGGCCTTGTCGTGAGTCGGTGCTGCGAATACAAACGGCGTACGCACGGTGCCGCTGCCAACGCGGCGTACTATTTCGCTCCGCTCCGTCCCTCGTTGCGCTTCGCTCGACCGCACGCCGTTCGATGCCCGATCAACCGCCCACTAATCCTACGCCACCACCGGACGACGCGATCGCGCCGACGAGTCGGGCGGCGAGCCGTCGGCCGCATCTGTTTCGGCGGATGTACGACTGGGTGCTGTCGTGGGCGGACACACCGTATGGAACACCTGCGCTGGCGGTGATCTCGTTCGCGGAAAGTTCGTTTTTTCCGATTCCACCGGACGTGCTGCAAATTGCGTTGTCGATTGCCAAGCCGCGGCGATCGTTCTTTTACGCGGCCGTCAGCACCGCGTCGTCGGTGGCCGGCGCTGTGGTCGGTTGGGTGATCGGAGCGGCCCTGTGGCACGCAATCAGCTCGTTCTTCTTCGACTACGTTCCGGGCGTTACGCCGGAAAACTTCGAAATCGTGCGTCGCCAATATGAGGCGAATGCGTTTCTGGCGATTTTCGCGGCCGCCTTCACGCCGATTCCCTTTAAGGTGTTTACGATCGCGGCCGGAGCGTTCGACATTTCGTTGGGCGTCTTGATCGTGGCGGCGACGTTAGGACGTGGCGGCCGATTCTTCCTCGTGGCCACCACGATTCGCGTATTCGGCCCAACCGTCAAGGACATTCTGGAACGCTACTTCGAGATCGCCACGCTGATTCTCGGGGTGCTGCTGGTGGTCGGGTTCATGGCGATCAAATGGCTGTTTTGAATCGCCGTCGATCGACTTGGGCGACGGCGTAATCTTGCCCCATCGGCGCGGGGATTCGCGGCCGCGCGCCGTAAGAAGCGTGCTAGATTTTCGAGTCCTCGTCCGGCGTGCGGTGATTTGTCGCGGACGGTGCGGACAGTGCGCGCCCCAAGCTCGCTGGCGACGTTTATGTCGACTACTGCCGAATCCAAACTATTCGCGATCAGCCTGGCCACGCTCCAGCCGACCGAGGCCGTGGATTGGGATCTGTACATCCTGCCGCGAGACACGGATCAGCACATCCTTTATCGGGCGAGCAAGTATCCGTTTCATGCCAAGGATCTGCAACGATTGCTCGAGTCCGGCGTCACGAAGCTCTATATCCCGCGCGAGGAGCGGGCGAGCTATCAAGAATACCTGCGCGAAAACCTCGACGCCTGGCTGGAAAACAGCGCCATTCCGCCCATCGAACGGATGGAAACGCTGAATCAAGTGATGCGCGGTGTGCTGAACGACTCTTTTCGCAAGCCCGACACGGACAAGGTGGTCAATCGCACGATCCAATTCGGACGTCAGGCGGCGGCTTTTCTCGAATCCGAGACGATTCGCTTCGACGATCTGGTCCGCGTGTTGCAGCACGACTACACGACCTTCACACACTCTGCCAACGTCTGCTACTACGCTGTGCTGTTGGCGAAGTCCTTGGGCTACGAAGGCGACGATCTAACGCAGATCGCCACCGGCGCGCTGCTGCACGATATGGGGAAATTGGACGTCGATCAACATTTGCTCACGAAGGAACACCGCTTGTCGGAGGCGGAAACGAGACAGATGCAGAAGCACCCGACGCTGGGATTTCGTCGGCTCTGTCGCCAGGACGATCTGTCCGCCGGCCAATTGATGATGGTGTATCAACACCACGAGCGGCTCGATGGCGGCGGATATCCCGTTGGATTGCCGGACGATGAAATTCACCCGTGGGCGAAGATTTGCAGCGTCGTCGACGTATTCGACGCGCTCACCAGCGACCGTTCTTACCGCGTCGCGCTCGATTACGATACCGCCATGGAATCGATCGAACGCGACGCGAACTTGGCCTTCGACGCGGAGATGCTCGCGTGTTGGAAACAGTTGATTTCGACCAACGTCGGCAGTTGATCGAACAAATTCCGTGCCGCGTTCAGGTTCCACTCGATTGGGAAGAGGAGCTCGAAGGCGAAGGTTACACGACCTCGTACAACAACGAGTTTCGTGCGAACTTTCGATATCGGGCGTCGCGCCGCGCAGTCTTGCAGATTGGCGAGGCGTTGCCCGCGTTTCCGAGAGAGAGCGGCATGTTCGGTGCGCTCGTACAAGATTTTTCGCGGCGAGGGATGGGCCTGCTCTATCACGAGCAACTGTTGCCCGAGGAGCGTGTGCGCGTGCTGCTGCCGTCGGTTTCCGTCGACGCGACGGTGGTGCGATGCTGCTACCGAGGTCCGGATTGTTATGCGCTCGGGCTCACGCTGGAAAGCGATTGCCGCTTGCGGGAAATGTTGGCGTAGGCCGAAGCGTGCCGAGCACACCCGAATCGATGGGCCAAGAAAACGAAAGCCGCGTCGATGCTTGCATAGCGAGCGTCGACGCGGCTTATTTTTTCGCGTTCGATCAATTCGTCTCGGCTAAGACCGCAGCGTGTGCAGGTGGCCCCGCTTCTTGTGCTGGTCGTCGACCACGTCCCACGCCAAGCCAAGTTTTTCGAGCAGCTTGATCGTGGTGAACGTGACGTCGAATTCCCACCACTTGTGGCCGTGGCGGGCCATTCGCGGATAGGCGTGATGGTTGTTGTGCCAGCCTTCGCCGTAGGTCAGTGCGGCGACCCACCACAGGTTCGTGCTCTCGTCGGTGGTGTTGTAGTTGCGATAGCCCCACAGATGCGTGGCCGAGTTGACGAACCACGTCGAGTGCAGCACATAGCACAGGCGGACGAAAACGCCCCACACGACGAACGACCACGCCATCGGTGTGCCGCCGATCCAGTAGCCGAGGCCCCAAATGCCGGCAGTCATGGCGACGTGCCAAAGGATGAATGTGCGATCGAGGAAGATCAACACCTTGTCTTTGGCAAGGTCTGGTGCCCAGCGGAGGTTGTAGTCGCGATATTCCTTTCCGACCATCTTCGGCATGAACCAGAACATATGCGACCACCACGGACCGTCGACCGGCGAATGGGGATCGCCGACGTGATCGCTATGAGCGTGATGCTTGCGGTGATTGGCGACCCAATGTACGGCCGAGCCTTGACCGGCCAAACCGCCCAGCCATGCGAAGAACCATTTCACCGGCTTGTACGTCTTGAAGCTGGAGTGGGTGAGCAAGCGGTGATAGCCCAGGCAGATGCCCAAGCCGCCGTTCATCCAGCCAAGAAAAACTGTCAAGACGAGAGCTTGCCACGTGAACGTCCACGGCGCGGCGAGCGCGCCGACGTGTAGCAGGCCAATCCAAAAGGCGATGCCCCAGTCGATGCCGCCCATCCAGCGCCGATCGCGCTCGGCGCGAAAAGCATCCTTCTGCGACATCTTATCGAGATCGGCCTGACAAGGGCCTTGGTGCGGCGGCGAGAGGATTGCGTCCTCTTCGTCGAGATGCTCTGGATCGACGTGGGGAATGTGCGTTCGCGAGTGCGGCGTGACCGTCGGTGCGGTCATCGGTGTGGTCATCGGTGTGATCGGCGCAGCGGGTGCGTCGGCTGGTGCCGCGATACCAGTGGAGTCCGTGGTCGGTATATCGGTCGTCGACATTGAATCTTTCCTTATGTATGCCCAACAAAGCCGAGGCGTGTCGCCGTCGATGCGAACGCCATCAATGACTCTGAAGGATTGTAAGAATCGTCGACGATTTGGGAGTGGCCGGTGCGTCGCGGCAAGGTAATAGATTTGTAAAACCTCACTTGAGCCCCCCTGCCGTGAGGGTAAATTGGCATTTTCCCGGCTCACACTGCCCGATGTCGCGCGCCGCATTATCGGCAAAATCGCCAAAGTCTCGCGGCGATGATGCCGATACCTAGGCCGAGCGCGCACGCTTGGCGGCGCGGTTTCGCGGTCGAACGTGGACGATTCATGCTCAGTGCGATCTCACCCCTGGCGTTTGGAGCAGCCGCGACGGCGCTTTCGAGCGTCGCCGAAGCCATTCCCACGCCGGGCGAATTCGCGTCGGCGTTTCGGCTGGCAGGTGATGCACAGGGCCAAGCGGCAGGCATCGACGGCAGCGCGACCGACGATCGGAACGGCGCGGTCGCGCACGTTTCGCGCACTGAATTGCGGCGGATGATCCGCGACGTCGAAAAGTCGCTCGGCAAGCTGCCGGGCTTACACGACATCGACACGACGAAGGCCATTCGACTGAAACTCGACGCGAGCGGCAACGTGCGGGCGGCCGACGATCATCCGGACGCGGCCAAAATCAACGCCATGCTCGCGGCCGACGAGAATCTGTCGGCGGCCATAGGAAAAGTCTTGCGGTCGATCAACGCAGCGACGTCGCCGGAGTTGCTCGGCGATGTGTCGAGCGGCGGGGCAAGCTTTGGCGAGCCGACGTTGACGTTCTTGGATGGCCGGCTTACGCCGTCGCTCGCTTAAGCAAGTAGGCGATCGTCTGCTCCGCGGCATGCTGGCCGCTCTGCACGCATTGCGGCACGCCTACGCCGCGATAGGCATTTCCGGCGAGCATCAAGCCGCCATGGCGCGCGACAGCCGCGTCGATGCGGTCGACGCGATCGACGTGACCGACGTGATACTGCGGCATCGTGTCGGCCCATCGCGTTACGGTCGCCAGCAACGGCGTGCCGGCAATGCCGATCAGGGCGGCTAGCTCTTCGTGGGCGATCCGCCGCAGCGCGTCGTCGTCTTGGTCGAGAAGTTCTCGTTGGCACGCGCCCCCGATGAAAACGCGGCACAACACCTTTCCGTCGGGCGCGCGGCCCGTGTACTTGACGCTCGAAAAACTTCCGGAGAGTATCTGCATCTTTTCGACGAGCGGGACGACGAAACCAAAACCGTCGAGCGGATGCGAAATCTGTGCGCGATCGTACGCTAGGGCGACGACCGCCGCGCCGGCATGTTCGATGGCCGACAGCTCGCCGGCAAGCTCTCCATCGACGGCGTCGAGGAGCTTTGCCGCGTGCCGAGCTGGAGCGGCGACGATGATGGCGTCGAATACCTCGTCGAGGGCCGGATGCTGAGGAGACGTCACTGCCGAAAGAACGCTCCAGCGGCCATCGTCGCGTCGGGCGATGCGGTCGACCGGAGCGCTGAGCCGCACGGCACCGCGCGGCAGTCTGGCGGAGATGGCGTCGACGAGGCTCGACATGCCGTCGCGCGGAGCGACGAACATGCTGTAGCGAGCGCCACTGTCGCCATTATTGCTCTTGCTCGCGTCGTCGCGGCGCTGCTTCAACGCGGCGACGATCAGGCTGCCGGACTGGCGCTCCATGTCGACGAAACGCGGCATGGTGGCTCGCACGCTTAGCCGCTGTGGATCGGCGGTGTAGATGCCGCCGACGAGCGGCTGCACGAGCCGCTCGTAAACCTCTCGGCCCATGCGGCGGCGGGCAAACGACGCCAAGCTTTCGTCGCTATCGTCGACTCGCGGTCGCACGAATCGCTCCATCGCCAGCCGCAGCTTTCCCAGCGGACTGAGTATCGGCGTAGCCAACACCGGCCAGAGCCGCGTCGGCGCCATGATCAAGAACCCGTCGGGAATCTTCCGCAATCGGCCACGCGAAACGACGAACGCCTGGCGATGTTCGCCGCTGGTGGAGAGGAGTTGATCGGCCAGACCGACGCGGCGGCAGAGATCGACGGCGCTGGGGATCGTGGTGATGAAGTTGTCGGCGCTGCGTTCGATCAGAAAGCCGTCGCGATGCACCGTCTCGAGCACGCCGCCGAGACGATCGGACGCTTCAAAAAGCGTTAGTTGCACCTGCGGCGCGAGTTCGACCAGACGATGCGCGGCGGCCAGGCCGGAAATTCCGCCGCCGACAATGGCGACGCGAGGGCGCTGGGCGATGGCAGGTCGTTCGGCGCTCGGCTCGGTGCTCGGGTCGGCGCTTGGTACGGTACTCGACTCGGCGGTGGCTTCGGCGTTGGCCATTGGGGCAACTTCCGGCACACGGCAGGTCGGGGCAAGTGTGGGGCTTGAGGCCTGAGGCTTGCTTGCGCCGGGGAGCGGCGCTCTTGATTCGTTCCGCTCAGGTTACGGCGGCGTCTTTGATCTGAACGAGGCTGGGTCGTTTTCCGGTCCCTTCGGATTCAGTCGACAAGCGCCGCAATTGCCCGCAGGCTGCGTCGATCTTGTCGCCTTTGCGGAAGCGGACGTTGACGTTGATGCCGGCGCGGCGGAGGATCGTGCAAAACGTGCTTGTGGCCGCCGGCGTCGGCGTGCGATACGGCAGGCCGCTGACCGGATTGTAGGGAATGACGTTGAGCATGGCCGGTCGACCGACGAGCAGTTCGGCGAGTCGCGCGGCGTGATCGGCCCGATCGTTGAGACCGCCGAGCAACACGTACTCGAACGTCAGCCGCCGGCCCGATTTGTCGAAGTAATTGTCGGCCGCGGCCAACACGTCGTCGAGCTTGATTTGTTTGGCGACGGGCACGAGCTTCTGCCGCAGTTTGTCGTCGGGTGCGTGGAGCGAGACGGCGAGTTGATAGTGCGTCGTGTGTTCGCTCAACCGGCGCATCGCTGGCGGCAAACCGACCGTGGAGATCGTGATGCGTCGGGAACTGATGCCGAGGCCGTTCTTGGCCGATGCTTCGCCGAGGGCTGCGAGCAGGTTCGGCAGATTGGCGAGCGGTTCGCCCATGCCCATCACGACAACGTGGCTGAGCCGGTCGCCTTCGGGCAGCAGGCGGTCGAGCCGCAGCATTTGTTCGACGATTTCACCGGCGGTCAGGTTGCGGACGACGCCGTCGAGCCCGCTGGCGCAAAACACGCAACCCATGCCGCAACCGACTTGTGTGCTAATGCAGATGCTGCGGCGGATTCCGTCGCGGAGCAGGACGCATTCGACCTGCTCGCCGTCGGCGAGCGTGAGGAGGAGCTTTTCCGTGCCGTCGGCGGCGCGCGAGTGCTTGGCGATCTCGGTGGTCCAGAATTGATACGACTCGGCCAGTTGTGCGCGGATCGGCTTCGACAAATCGCTCATGCCGGACCAATCGGCGGCGCGGCGCTCGAAGAGCCAGCGACGGACTTGTGCGGCCCGATAGGCCGGCTGACCGCGATCGGTCATCCAGGTCTTGAGATCGGCCAACGTGGGGTCGAGTACGTGTTGCATGGCATCTATTGTAGGGCTTGCGCCGCGCGAACGCGACCGGGTGGGAGTACGACCAAGGCGCAAACCGTGCGTTTCGGCACGCGATGCGACGTGGGAGGTTCGCATTCGAGGGCGGCTGTAAGCCTAACTTTCTCGCGAACAACTTGACCGCCGGCGGCGTCGCACGTTAGCGTGAAGTCTTGTACATTTGCGTCGCCGAGCGGCGTATTTCGAACGCCAGCCCCCGAATCCACTTGCTCGCCCGCATCGATACTCGCCGCGACGACGCCCTTTCCGCCGTGGCCGCGTTGCGCGCTCGGCTCAGTCCGCGGGGTAATATCGTCAGCGAGGCGGGCCGCCGCCGCACGATCGAGGTTTTCGGCGAGGCGCTCTCGCCGCAGCAGGTGGTCGAGCGGATTTGCCTCGACGTTCGCGATCGCGGCTTGCCGGCCGTGCTCGAATACTCGGCCAACATCGACAAGGCCGAGCTGACCGCCGCGACGATTCGCGTTTCGGCCGACGAGCTTGCCGCGGCCCATGCGGCGGCCGATCCGGCGCTGCTCTCTTGCGTTCGTCGGGTGCGCGACAACATTCTCGCCTTCCAACAGGCGATCTTGCATCGCGACAAGGTCGTCGAGCGGCCGGACGGGGTGGTGCTGGAGCAGCGTTACGTGCCGCTGCGGCGGGTCGGCGTGTGCGTACCCGGCGGTGCGGCGGCGTATCCTTCGACGGTGCTGATGACGGTCGTCCCCGCACAAGCCGCCGGCGTCGAGCAACTGGCCGTCGTCGCGCCGCCGACGAAGTTTGGTGCGTACAACCAGGACTTGCTGGCCGTTTGTCACGAACTGGGCGTGGGCGAAGTCTATCGAATGGGCGGGGCACAGGCCGTTGCTGCGCTGGCTTATGGCGTCGACGGAATCGAACAGGTCGACAAGATCGTCGGGCCGGGCAACTTGTTCGTCGCGCTGGCCAAGAAATTCGTGTTCGGCGAGGTCGACATCGACTCGATCGCCGGGCCGAGCGAAATCGTCATCGTGGCCGACGATTCGGCTTCGCCGGCGTTCGCCGCCGCGGACATGCTCGCCCAAGCCGAACACGCGCCCGGAAGCAGCGTGCTTATCTCGTGGAGCGAGCGGGTGATCGACGAAACGGCCGCGGAACTCGAGCGTCAGCTTGCGGGCCTCGCTCGCGGCGAACTAGCGGCGGCGAGTCTGGCCGATTTCGGCGCGCTGGTGCTGGTTCGCGATGCCGAGGAAGCGGCGCGGTTGGCGACGCAATTCGCGCCGGAGCATTTGCACCTCGCTTGTGCCGACGCCGACGCGATGCTGGCGAAGATTCCGACGGCGGGCGCGGTGTTCGTGGGGCCGTACACGACCGTGGCGGTGGGTGATTACGTCGCCGGTCCGTCGCACGTATTGCCAACGGGCGGCACCGGGCGGTTTTCCTCCGGGCTGTCCGCCAATAGCTTTCTTCGCAGCCACAGCGTGATCCGCTACACGAAGGACGCCCTGGCCGCGACCGTTGACGATTTGCGGCTATTGGCCGAATACGAAGGACTTACCGCGCATCGCGATAGTGCGCTGATTCGGCTGCGGTAGCGGGCAGATTCGGTCCGCGGCGCGCGAAATGTTCGAATGTTCTCGCCATTCGGCCGTGGCGACGCCGGATTTCCCTCGCCAGGGGTGCATTTCGCTTGCCGGCGGCAATGGGGTACAATTGGGGACGCGAAATGTCTTGATGTACGCAATGTCGACGGTTGCCGCCGGGAATCTCCGCGGCGACCAATTTTCGAGGGAGATCGGCGAAATGGGTTCGCTTTCTATGCGTTCGATGGCGGCGTTTGCGGCCTTGGCCACGATGGTGGCCGCGATGCTTTCGCCTGTGGCGACGGAGCGGGCGATGGCGTGCCCTTTCTGCACCGCCCAGGCGCTCACGTTGACCGAGGAGATCGACACTTCGACGGTCGCGGTCTTGGCAACGCTCACCAAAGTCCCGAAAAACAACGAGCAGCCGATCGACCCCAGCGCCGCGCTGGAGCCGTGCGAGTTTAAGATCGATCAGGTGGTCAAAGGTGCCGACGTCATCGCCGGCGGCAACGTTGTAAGAACGCTGTATCTCGGTCAGGCGGCCATCGGCTCGAAATTTCTCATCACGGCGATCCCCAGCGAACAGGCGAAAATCATTTGGGCAGCTCCGATCGCGCTGCCGGAGCGTGGTCCGGAATATTTGGCCAAAGTGTTGAAGCTGCCCAAGGAAGGTCCGGAGCGGCTGATTTTCTTTCAGGATTACATTCAGGACAAAGACGAACTGCTCGCCCGCGATGCGTACGATGAGATCGCCAAGCTGCCGTACGACGTGATCGTCAAGGCGAAGGATAAGCTCCGTCACGACGATTTCGTCGAGTGGATTCAAGACCCGGACACGACGGCCAGCAAGCGGCGGATGTTCTTTTCGCTACTGAGCGTGTGCGGCACGAAGGAAGACGTGCCGATGCTCGAACGGATGATCCGCTCGACCGAACGCCGCGATCGGAGCGGCCTCGACTCGATGCTCAACTGCTACATGGCCTTGTTGGGCGAGGATGCGATGCCGCTGATCGAGGAGTTGTTCCTCAAAGATCCGAAGGTCGACTACACCGACCGCTATTCGGCAATCATGGCGATTCGCTTTCAAGGGACGGAAGGGAAGGCCGTGCCGCGCGAACGGCTGATCGAAGCGCTGCGGCTGAATCTCGATCATCCCAAGGTGGCCGATCTGGTCGTTATGGATTTGGCGCGCTGGAAAGATTGGGATTCGATGGAGCGGCTGGTCGAGATGTTCAAGAAGTCGGGCGACGAGACGATTTTCATTCGCGAACCGGTCATTAACTACTTGCGTATTTGCCAGGGGAAAGAAGCCAAGAAGCACTTGGAAGACTTGGCGAAAATCGACCCGATCGCGTACCAGCGGGCGCTGAGCATGATGCCGCTACCAGCCGCCGTGCCGACGAAGGACGAAGGAAAAGACGACAAAGCGGCCGCCTCAAGCGATACGGCCAAACCCGACGCGAAACCGAAGAACGAAGCGGGCGGCGACAAGAAGACCGACGACGTGAAGCCGACCTCGCAAGCGCCGGCTAAGGACGCGGGCGATGCGGCGACGTCGCAACGGCTTTCCCAACGGCGTGCCCAATTGCGGCCGCGAACCGCAAATCGGCCGACGATCGCCGTGGCGGGTATGGAGGCGGAACGCGACGATAGCGAAATAACGCCGGCGACGCGCGATCCGCGTGAAGTTCAAGCGGCGGCGACAGGATCGCCAGGCACGATCGCGGTTGCCGTGGTGATGGTGGTGGCGGCTCTCTGCGGTGCGGTCGTGATTGTACGGCGGTGACGCGGTTGTGTCGCGATCTCCTGGCCGCGACACTTGGGCGACCGCAGGTCTGCTCGCGTGGAAATCGGGAGACCTCCGGTCAGCGGACATGTTACGGTCTGGAGACCGTACCATAACGAGTGCAGGACAGACGATTCATGGCAAGCGGTCTCGTAAATGTGATGAAGCACGCCGAGCGGAGCGAACGCGCGGTCGCGGCGACGGAGCGCGCGGTCGACGATCCATCGTTGCCGCCCCTTTCCGCGGTGCCCGTGCCCGAGTATCGAGCGATTTGTTCGTCGGCCGTTTCTAGCCTGGCGCTGGGTGTGCTATCGGTGCTGGCGCTGTTGAATTGGTGGATGCTCACGCTGCCGGCGGTGGCGATCGTGTTGGGCGTGTTCGCGCTGCGGCAGATTCGCACGCGGGGCGATGAGTTGACTGGCGCACCGCTGGCGCGGATCGGATTGACGCTGGCGGTTGTGTTTGGGATTTCCGGCGCTGGGCGGTTGAGTTACATCTATGCGACGGAAGTGCCGGAGGGCTATGCGCGGATCAATTACGCGCCGTTGCAGCCGGAGAGTAAGGACTCGGTCGAGGTGCCGGCGTCGGCGATGGCCCTCGATGGGCAGAAGGTGTTCATCAAGGGGTTTGTGTACCCGAGTTCGCAGATGCACGGAATCCGCACGTTTCTCCTCGTGCGCGACGAGGGAAGCTGTTGCTTCGGCGGCGATCCGAAAGTTACCGAACGAATTCAAGTCACGCTGGCCGATCCGGCCGGCATGTCGTATGCGAGCGGCTTGCACAAGGTCGCTGGTGTGTTCCACGTTCGCCCGATGCCGCAGGCGGTCGACGGACCGGGCGGCGTGCTTTACCACTTGGACGAGGCGATGTTGCGATGAGAATTCTTGCGGTCGGCACGATGCTGTTCGGTCTGGTTTGCCTGGGGGCCGCGGGCTGCGATGAGGTTTCGTCCGGTTCGGGCCAGAGCGTGGGGCAACTGTCCGGCAACACGGATACCAACGACGGTAATGTGAATGGCGGTGACGCCAAGGACGGTGAAGCAAAGGACGGTCAATCAAAGGGCGGTCAATCAAAGGGCGGTAAAGCCAAGGACGGTGACGCGGATGCCGAGGCTGGCAAGAACGGTGGTGTGACGGAACAGCCTAAAGCCGACGCGCCGAACGTTGCCGGCGACGCTGCCGACGATGCTGCATCGCCCAGCGAGATCGTTCACTTCGCGCCGCAGCAGGTGGCCACCGGTGGCGACGGCAAGGCGCGGAACATCACGTTCGACAACATCAAGTTCGAGATGGAGGATCCGAAGAGCCGCCAATTCAAACGGTCGATGCTCACCGAATCGATCGAAACACTGTCGGGCAATCGCGTGCGGATTCGTGGGTTCATTCTGCCCGGCGCTCTTGAGGAGTTCTCGCATTTCGTGCTGGTGCGCGACAACCAGGAGTGCTGTTTCGGGCCCGGCTCGGCGATTTACGATTCGATCATGGTCGACATGTGCGAAGACGAAACGGTGAAGTTTTCGACGCGGCCGGTGACCGTTGAGGGGACGTTCGAGATCAAGGAATTGATCGGCCCGGACGATCGGCATTGGTCGATCTACCGGATTACGGCGACGAACGTCGAGTGACGCATGGCCGGTTGCTTAACCACAGAGGTCACGGAGGAGGAGCACGGAGGTGCTCAGAGGGCGACCGCCGCATTTCGAATTGCTCTCTGGCGATGGAGTGTGCGGTTTTGCGTCGTCATCTTGTTCGCGGCGTGCGCTAGCGTTTCGTGGGCGTGTCCATTCTGTACGGCGCTGAAGCCGACGCTTTGCGAGCGGCGGGAATCGGCCGCGATTGCGGTGTTGGCAGAATTCGTTTCCGCCGATGGTGAGGCGAAGGCGTTTCGCGTGCATCAGGCTCTGGTTGGCAAGTCGCGTTTGGCCGGCGAGAGCGAACTGCGGATTGCGGTCGACTGGCAGGGAAAGGCCGGGGCGCTGGCGCTGTTGTTCGCCGAGGGGGACGCCGACGCTGCGCTCGACGACTTGGAATGGTCGGCCGTTGGGGTGAATGAAACGAGTTTCGCGTATGTCGCCCGCGCGCCTTCGCTGCGGACGAAGGCGGACGAGCGGCTGGCGTATTTCGTGCCGTATTTGCAACACGACGACGCGGTGATCGCCGACGACGTTTATCAAGAATTCGGCCACGCGCCGCTAGAGGAGATCGCGAGGATTTCGGATCGCCTGCCGTTCGATAAGCTGCGGCGATGGCTGGTCGATCGCGAGATTCCGCAGGAGCGTAAGGGTTTCTTCGGCGTCGCGCTGGGGCTGGCCACGATGGACGCCGACCGCCGGGCGAATCTTGCCACGCTCGAAAAGGTGATGGACGCCGACGAGAGCGACTTTCGCGCCGGCTTCGACGGCGTGCTGGGCGGGTATCTGCTGCTGCGCGGCGAGGAAGGGCTGGCGGAAGTGGGCCGGCGTTACCTCGCCGATCCCAAAGCCGCGGAAGGGGACACGCGGCATGCGGTCTCGGCCGTGCGGTTCTTCTACGAGCACGACCGCGCGATCGACCGCGAGCGATTCCGCGAGGCCGTGCGGCCGCTCTTGGACAGACCACCATTCGCGGCCGCCGCCGTGCTCGACTTGGCGCGGTGGAAGGATTGGGCGTCGCTTGCGAAGGTGGCGAAGCTGTACGACGCGGCCGACTATCCGCAGCCTTCGACGCGCGAGGCGGTGGTGGCGTATCTGCTAGCTTGTCCGGAGGACGCCGCGGCGACCATGCTGGCCGAGATTCGGGGGCGCGATCCCAAGGGGGTGGCGGCGGCGGAAATGAAAGTCGGGCCGATCGCGCCGGCGAAGCAGTAGTGGGACGTTCTAGATCGTATCCTGGGCGCTGTCGGCACTTGTCGCGCTTTTTGTCTCGATTTAGATCTGCGGAATAAAATTCGCCGCGATCGCGATACTTTTTGTATCGATTTCACGAGCCAATCGTGGACCGGTTTGTTCGTACGGCGGCCGTGAGGAGGATTGCCGATACATTCGCGTTCAATCGAGGCGCGTTGCAAAGGAGTTTCCAGTGGTGCGCGGTCAATCGGTTTTCATCGGCGCGATGGTTTGTCTCGTCAACGTGTTTGTGGTCGCCGCGATGCTGCCGGGCCGATCGGGCGACGGGGATAAGCCGCGAAACGCTCAAGACGAAGAGACGCCACGCGACGATGAGGCGGGCGGAAACGCGGACGAGCTGCCGACGATTGAGTTTCGCAAGTTCACCGGCGATGGCGAGGATCGTTTGGCCGAGTTTCGCTTTGTAAACCGATCGAGCAAGCCAATTCTCGTATTCGGCCCCGGAGGAAATCCGCTCGAAAGTGCGCGCTACCGATCAAAAGACGAGTGGTATTGTCGGCAACGAGGGATTTGTGGTGTGGGACTGGCATGGGGGCGAATCGCACCTGGCGAATCCGTCGTCGTGCGTACAAGAGTCGCGTTCGACGGGAGCGAGTTGCTTTTTCCGGTTGACCAAGACTCCGATTATCGTCCGCCACCGTTCAAATCGATTGGCCCCATCGATGCTATTCGCATTGGCGTGAGTTATCGCATAAACAAATCCGACAAGGGCGTCGAAGTCTGGAGCGAACCTCTGAAACTTTGATCAACCGCATCGGTCCCGGTGAGAATTGCTGTTCGAGTCGGGCTACCCGTTGGCGTACTGGTCGGAGCACCGAACGTTCAACTTCGATTAGTGGCCAAGCTTAACGATCACGTCCGATGTCTCCAGCATCCGGGTCGGCGGCGATTTTGCATCACCGCCACGACCTGAGCTATTGATGAAGCGTCCAGACGGTATATGAGCCGGTAGGGAAACCCTCTGACGCTAGCGTAACGATAGCTCGACCGCCCAATGGCGTGTGTCGCGCGGCCCTCAGAAATTACGCTAGGCGGTAGAGAGAATCGCGTCACGGAATCGTTGGGCTGACTCCGTGCTACGCGCCGCGTACCAAGCTTGGGCGGCCGATGCCTCTTTGATGGCGAGGCGGTGAAACCGGACTTGAATCGCCACCGCTTAATCCCGCTTCCAAATCTCGGAAACAGGAATCGTTTCCGAGCCATCATTGAAGCGGCGATCCCATTCCTCGATAAGTCGATCGTCGTCGAGGGGCAAATCTTCCACTTCGTCCGACAGCGTGCCGAGCAACTGCGTCGCGATGGACAGCCGTTCTGTCTCGGGCAGACGCAATGCGGCTTTTAGTATTTCGTCGTGTGTTGTCGGCGTGTTATCAGGTCCATTGCAAACCTAGTTCAGCCACGCGCCTGACGAAGCGCCCTTGTATTGTACCACCATGCAGGTGCGTGGACCAAGTTCACCGCCAGCATCACGCTATTCATGCCGGCCCGTTCGGTTGATCCGCGCGAAGACGTCGTTTAGCACCCAGTGGAAGACGGCGAGGTGGATGCTTTCGACCATGCCCATGTCGTCGAGGGGGACGTGGAGGCCGTGTTGTTGGATGGTCTTTAGCTTGCCGCCCGAGTAGCCGGTTAGGCCGAAGGTGACGAGGCCGTGGCGGTTGGCCCAATCGACGGCGCCCAGGACATTGGGGCTGTTGCCGGAGCCGCTGATGGCGATGACGAGGTCGCCGGCCTGGCCGTAGTTCATCAGTTGCTGCTGGAAGATTTGGTCGTAGCCGACGTCGTTGCCGACGGCCATGATCCAGCCGAGGTTGTCGGTGAGGCTGAGGACTTTGAGCCGCTTCTTCGATTCGTCGCGAAGGTCGCTCTCGCGGAGCGTGCTCTTGCCGAGGTCTTCGCTCATGTGGCTGGCGGTGGTGCCGGAGCCGCCGTTGCCGAAAATGTAGACGAACTTTTCTTGCTGCCACGCGGCGAACAACAGATCGGCCCAAAGGCGAACGTCGTCCCGATTCAAGCGGTCGAGTTCGGCTTGGAAGCGGTGGAGGTAGTCGGGGACGTCGAGCGTGGAGCCGAGCATAGGAGCAGGGGTTGGGGGTCGGGGGTCGGGGAGGGGAGGAGAGGAGATAGGAGACAGGAGATTGGAATTGTCGTGTCGCGATGAAACACGCCGTCCTATCTCCTATCTCCTGTCTCCTGTCTCCTGACTCCCTTGATCTACACACTTGCTGTTTTCACGAACCGTTTCATTCTACCGTCGCGGCGAGTGCTTCGCGGCGGCCGCGGGCTACGTCGACCATGGCGGCGAACGCCCAGCCGATGACGAAGAAGACGAACAGGCTCATGATAGCCAGCCGAGCGCTGTCGGTCATGACGATCACCAAGCCGAACGTCATGTTGCCCATCCAACTTGTGGCCTTGCCGGAGAAGTTGAAGAAGCCGAAAAACTCGGCGTTGTGGCGTTCGGGCGTCATCATGGCCATGATCGAGCGACTAACGGTTTGGGCCCCGCCCATGACGAGGCCGAGGACGGCGCTGAGCCACCAGAAGTGAATCTTTTCGGTGACGAAGTAAGCCGCGGCCAGCGCAGCGACCCAGATGCCGAGGTAGAGCATCAACGCCCGCTTTTGGCCGATGCGGTCGGTGAGCACGCTGTCGATCAACGCGCCGAGGAGACAGATGAATTGAAACACGAGGATCAGCGTAAGCAGTTCGGGCGGCTCGAAGCCGAGGTCGGCGCGGGCGAACGAACCGGCCTGGCCGATGACGGTTTGGATGCCGTCGTTGTAGAACAGAAAGCCGATCAAGAAGAGAACGAGCGTGGGGTACTTGCGGACGCTGCGGATCGTTTTCTTGACTTGGACGAAGGCGTCCCGTGCCGAGCGGGCGAGCGGGGCGCGGGGCGCGGTTGGCGGCGAACGATCGCGCAGCCACACCACGGCCGGCAACGTGAAGACGGCCCACCAGACGCCCATCAGCAGCAGGCCGAACTGCAACTGGGCCGCTTTGCCGACGATGCCGATATCGTCGCCGTGGTTGAGCACGAGCAATTCAATCAACAGGGCGATGCCGCCGCCGAGATAGCCCAGCGCGTAGCCCCAGGCGGAAATGCGGTTCATGGTCCGTTCGTCGGCGATCTCGGGTAGGAAGCCGTTGTAGAAGCCGAACGAGAGGTCGAACAGCAAGCTGGCCAGAACGAACAAGCCGATATGCGTCCAGGCCGCGGTGGTGGGAACGAAGTACATGGTGATGGGGCAGGCCGCGCCGAACAGCGCGGTGCCGGTGAGCCACCAGCGTTTCGTCGCCCGCGCGTCGGCCATCGCGCCGACGATGGGCGACAGGACGGCGGCGCAGAGCATCGCGGCGGCCAAACCCCAGGCCCAAACGATTCCGCCCCAGGACTTGGCGGCCACGTCGATTCCGAGGTTCGCGGCGGCGGCCGTCAGTTGCGAGGCGATGGGCGAATCGGCCGGCGCGACGACTTCCGTGAGGAAGTACATCAGAGCCGTGATCGACAGCGTGGTGTAGGCGCTGTTGGCCCAATCGTACATCGCCCAGGCGAATATTACGCGGCCGTGTGCTCTCGCTCTTGGCGCGGCGGCGGGGTCGTTCATGGATCCATCCTTACGGCATTTTCGAGCGGCGACGGCGCGTGCTGGCAGGCGGTATTCGGCGTCGTGCCGTGGTGCGGCGGTTTTCTGGTTTGGCGGGGCGGATTTTGGTGGAAATCAGGCCAGCGGTTGTGGTATATACGCGGTGGTATCTAGGCGATGGAACGACGATGCCTGAACGACGATGCCGATGGCGGTCTTCGGTTCTTTGACAATTCGATTTCAAGTTTCGAACGCGGCGTTCGATTGCGGCGTTCGATCGTTGCGCGGCGCACGGCGCGACGGCCGGGAATGGGGGAATTGTTGAACGCAACCCCTGAGGTGAATGGCACTCGTTTAGTCGCAACTTGTTTTCTCGAAACGACGTAGACAAAAAGGGCCTGTCTTGTGCATGAGGTGGTTTGGAAGCAGACTCCATCCCATGACAAGGAGGCCCGAGGATGGGACAGTTTAGTGGTTCGTCGTCGTGGCGTCAGGTGGAAGATTTTCGGCGGCAGTTTGCTC
>JAJDEG010000154.1 GCA_029259895.1 Planctomycetota bacterium | reverse complement strand
TTGGCGGTCTTCTTCTTGGGCTTGGCTTCGTCCTTTTCGGCCGCCGCGTCGGCCTGATCGCGCAACTCACGACGGTTCATAATCTTACGTGCCATGGTCGCTCCGGTCGCAAAGGCTTACGCTGCTTGGGGTTTCGCGATTTCGCTTGGCTCGCTCACGCTTTGGCGAGCGGCAAGTTGGCGCTTCGCACACGACACCACGCGGAATGGGGGATCCGCATTGAAGCGGCCATTATATCCGGCGAATCGGCCGTTGCCCAGCAGCCTCCTCCGGGCGGCCAAGTCTCAGCCTGCCCAATCCCTCGCCGGCCGCGAGCGGAGCATGTTCGCCTCCGCATCGTCGACGAACTCCTCTTTCGCCGGATCGATCGTCAGCTTGCGGCCCAGAATCCAGGCGATCGCCGCCGCGTGACTGGCAATGTGCGACCGCCGCATCACGTCGGCATTGGCCGCCGTCGCTTTCCGCGAGCGGATGCAGTCAAAGAAATCGCGCGAGTGGGCCGTCACATCCAGTCCGCGAACCCGCTTCGTGTGCGGCAGTTCCTTGGCCAGCGCCTCTGGCGTCACGACGATCTCGCCCTCGTCGCCGGTCTCGACCGAGCCCTTCTCGCCGACGAACCGCACCGGGCACGTCCCCAGCCGCGTGATGTAGTGCGGCGCGCGATTGCCGAACGGATCCTTGAGAAAATCGACGATCAACTTTACGCCGTTCGCATACCGGCACTCGATCGTGCTTTCCTTCGGCTCGTATTCGATCGGCATCGTGTCGTCGGCCTGATTCGCCCATTGGCAGAGGTCGATCGTGTGTGCGCCCCAATCGAGCAGCCGCGCGCCGGAATCGAAATCCCACTGCCCTCGCCAGCCCCCGTCGACGTACTTCTGATTGAACGGCCGCCACGCCGCCGGGCCGAGCCAGAGGTTCCAATCGACCACATCCGGCCGCGGCGTCGGCTGGGCCGGCAGCCAAGTATTGTCCAGCACGGGCGTGTAAATCGAGGCATGCATCGTGTGCAGCTTGCCGAGCTTGCCGGTGTGGACGAGTTCGACCGCCTTGTGAAAGTTTGGCACGCTCCGCCGCTGTGTGCCGGCTTGAAACACGCGCTTCTCGGTCCGTATGGTGTCGGCAAGCTGCTGGCAATCGGCGATCGTAATTCCGCACGGCTTTTCGCTGTACACGTCCTTGCCGGCCTTGGCGGCGAGAATCGACGCGGCGGCATGCCAGCGATCGCCGGTCGCAATCAGCACGGCGTCGATATCCTTGCGGTCGAGCAGTTCGCGCAAATCGCGGTGTAGCGCACAGTTGCCGTCGCCGTAATGCTCGTCGACCAGTTGCTTGCCCTTGTCGCGGCGACTGGCCTGCACGTCGGCAATGGCGATGCACCGCACGTCGTCGAACTTGAGCATCGCCGTGAGGTCGTAAGTGCATCGCGGGCCAATGCCGATTACGCCGAGCCCGATCTTGTCGTTGGCCGCCACACGACTATGCGCGACGGTCGGTAACGTCGCGGCCAGCGAAGCCCCGGCCGTCGCCACGGCGGCGGTGGCGAGAAAGTCGCGACGCGAAAAATGTTCGTGCGTGGTCATCGTTTCGTCCTCGCGAAAGTAGGTTCACGTGTATGAAGTGAGCATCCCTATGCGAATGCTATTCTAAACTGCGTGCATCAGTTCTGCACACGCTTGATGGACAGCGCCGTCACGTCGTTGGGCTGCGGCGCGTTCGCCAGAAACACCTGCGCGGACGCCCCCAGCTTTGCCAATAGTTTCGCCGCCGGGAGCGAACGCCGAGGCGCCGACCTCAAGCTGCTTGAACTCCTCAATAGCATTGAACGACGCCGATCGTGCATCCATTCGGTTGGAGAAACACATACAACGAACCTGCGTCGCCAATCGTTAACGGCTCGGGCAATAGGCGGTCGGTACCCCATGCGTCGAGCGGATCGCGCCGGTTGATGAACGGATAAGAGCTAGGATGCCAATCACACGAATAACCTGGTTCCGTCGAGCCTACGCTGCAGATGAACCGCGCACCGGGCGGCGTTTCATCTTCCTGAATCCAGCGTGGGCAGCCGCCGATTTTCGTACCCTCAATCACGGCCAGGTATTCGTATTGTCGGACGCGCTCGAAGGCGTCGTCGCCATTGGGATAGTCCCATGTGCGGTGGATATGGCCGAAGCAAGGAAAGACCGCGAAGACGGGATTCGCCGGTTCGTCTGCAAGCTCGATCGCATCGCGCGACGTCGTGAACCAGTGGTACGAGAAACTCTCAGTTTCGAGATCAATGTCAATCGCGGTGACGACTAAAAGGTCTCCCGGAAGTTCGCCAGTGATATCGCAAGAATCACCGAAATACACTTGCCCAACAAATGCGGCGGGTCGGCCGTTTGTATCAGTTGGCCAGGGTAGTTGACGTGGCCAATACGGTCGTCCGCCAACTTTTGTGATTCGCGGATCGTCCGGCTCTCCTTCTGCAAAAACAAAAACGTCGGTGGGAATTCGCGGGTTGAGTGGTCGACCTACAAGTACTTCCTCGCGAAGCTGTTCAACAACTGCGATGCTGGAAGGAGAGCAAATGCGCTCGCCGCACGGTTCCAGCATGGCGACATGACGCCGGACGTCGTGCTCGCTAACCGTACGAGCCATGCGCCTCGAGTCTGGGCGAACTGCGTATTCCGTCGCCATTTCTCGAAGTAGATTCAGCGGAAACACAGACTTCCACCGGTTAAGGTCAAGCCGCGGATGCAAGTTGGGCTGCGTCATAAGGCACCAATACGGACCCGTCAAATCGACGGCAACTCCTTCCGCCCTGGCGTCGCGTCCGCTTGCTCATCGAGCGACAGAAACTGGCCGGACTCGGGATCGTAGGAGAAGACCTGCCCGGCTTCGAATTTGTAGACCCAACCGTGCAACGTCAGCTCGTGTCGCGAGAGGGCCGCCGCGACCGCTGGGTGCGTGCGAAGGTGTTCTAGTTGGACGAGCACGTTTTCTTCGATGGTGGCCGTCAGCCGGGCCACCGGGTCGGTCATGTGTTTGTAGTTTTCGGCGATGATCCGCCGCGTGGTTTCGGCATAGGCGAGCCACGAGCGCACCGCCGGAAGTTCGGCGACGGCCTCCGGGTTGAGCAGTCCGGCCATGGCCCCGCAGTGCGAATGGCCGCAGACGACGATCTCGCGGACCTTGAGCACGGAGACGGCGTACTCGATCGTGCCGGCCTCGCCGCCGCTTAGCGCGCCGTAGGGCGGGATGATGTTCCCGGCGTTGCGAAGAATGAAAATCTCGCCGGGGTCGGTCTGCGTGAGCAGGTTTGGGTTGATCCGCGAGTCGGAGCAGGTGATGAACAGGGCCTGCGGCTTCTGCTGGCCTTCGGCGAGCTTCTCGAATAGGCGGCGCTGTTGGCTGAACACGCTGCGCTGGAACTCGTGTATGCCGGAGACGAGAGTTTGCATGTTTGGAGCAGGGATCGGGGTTCGGGGCTCGGGACTACGGGCATTCGGCGAGCGTGGTTTTGGAGAGTGCGCCGGGGATTTCTCGGACGTATCGCGGCACGGCATATCCGGGCAACATCGACAGCAATTCTTGGACCAACTCGCGTCCTCTTTCGACCGGCACGTGAAAGTGGGCCGCGCCGGCGACCGGGTCGAGCTGATGCAAATAGTACGGCATGACGCGGTGGTTGACGAGCGTCCGGCTGAGTTCGGCGAGCGCCGCGGCATTGTCGTTCACGCCACGGAGCAACACGGCTTGATTGAGCAGCACGATGCCGGCATCCGCCAGTTGGGCCAGAGCCGTTGCAACCGTGGCGTCGAGTTCTTGAGGATGGTTGGCGTGGACGACGACAATGGTGGCGAGCCGCGTGCCGCGCAGCGCGGCGATCAGTTCGGCGGTGACGCGCTGCGGAATTACGATCGGCAGCCGCGTATGAACCCGCAGCCGGCGGATGTGCGGAATCGCACCAATCCGCGCGGCAAGCTCGGCCAGAAAGCCGTCCGATAGCGTAAGCGGATCGCCACCGCTGAGAATCACTTCGTCGAGCGAAGCATCCGCGGCAATCTCGGCCAGCGCCGGTGTCCAAGCCTCGATGCCGCCGGGCGACTCGCTGTACGGATAGTGCCGCCGGAAGCAGTAGCGGCAATGAATGGCGCAAGCCCCGGTGGTGATCAGTAAGGCACGGCCGGCGTACTTTTGCAGCAGACCAGCCGTCGTTTTCGCCGCGGCGTCGTCGACCGGGTCGGTCGAATAGCCGGCCACGTCGTCGAGTTCCGCGTCGAGCGGCAAGACCTGCCGCAGCAGCGGGTCGGCCGGATCGCCGCGGCGGATGCGGCTGAGGTAGGGTTCCGGCACGAACAGCGGGAAGTCGGCCGCGGCCCGTCGGGCGGGGGCGATGAGGTCTGCGGGCATTTCCAACCGGCGGCATAGCTCGGCCGGTTCTCGGATGGCCGATTTGAGGATTTGCCGCCATGTCGGCTGGGCATTGGCGGGGGGTGCGCCCGCAAGGCGAGACGTAACCGCCGCTGGCGGCGATTTGGGGCGGACAACCTCACTGGGCGAAGCTACAATCGTCATTCCTTCAGCATACCCACCGCGATGCGTGTGGCGAAGGTGGCGCGGCCAATACGCAACCATCGGGCGGCCGCGACCCCGCCCAACATCGACGTATCACGCTTTTCGACCCAACAGGAACACCATTCGTGGCGAGCTACAACACCAGCGATTTTCGCAAAGGCCTTAAGATTCAGATCGACGGCGATCCATATTTGATGATCGAGTGCAACTTCGTCAAGCCGGGCAAGGGCCAGGCGCTGTACAAGTGCCGGATGCGAAATCTGCTCCGCGGTACCGTACTCGACCGCACGTACAAGAGCGGCGATTCGCTCGACGCCGCCGACGTCACCGAGATCGAGGCCCAGTATCTGTATCGCCAGGGCGACAAGTGGGTGTTCATGGACACCACCAGTTACGAGCAGTACGAACTCGACGCGGGACAGGTCGACGACGCCTGGAAGTACCTTAAGGACGGCATGATGTGTCAGATGGTGCTGTTCAACGACGCGCCGATCTCGCTCACCCCGCCCAATCACGTCGTGCTCAATATCGAATATTGCGAACCGGCCGTCCGCGGCAACACGGCCACCGGAGTGACCAAACCCGTTAAAGTCGAGACCGGTGCCGAATTCCAATGCCCGGCGTTTATCGAGATGGGCGACGTGATCAAAATCGACACGCGGACGGGTGCGTATGTGGAGCGCGTGAGGGAGTAATGCACGTGGACGGGCCGCTGTTAGGTAAAGTTGCAATCGTGACCGGCGCGGCATCGGGCATCGGCGAAGCGACGGCGATCCTGCTCGCCCAACGCGGGGCACACGTCGTTGTGGCCGATGTCAACGTATCTGGCGCCGCCACAGCGGTCGCAACGATCGTCGCCGCGGGCGGCCGCGCCACTGAGTTCGAGCTGGACGTAACGTCGGCCGAACAGTGGGAGTCAGCCGTTGAAACCACGCTGCGGTTGTCGTCGCGCATCGACATCGTCGTCAATAGCGCCGGCATCGCAGATAGCCTGCCCGTCGCGGATACGTCGCTGGAAGCGTGGAGGCGCGTCCTGGCGGTCAATCTTGATGGAACGTTTCTCGGCACGGCCGCGGCGATCCGCGCCATGCGCCGTAGCGGCGGAGAAGGCAACATCGTCAACGTGGCGTCGGTGTCGGGCGCTAAGGCATCGCCCGGCGCGGCGGCTTACTGCGTAAGCAAGGCGGCTGTCATCATGCTTACGAAGACGGCTGCCCTCGAATGTCGCGACGCCGGCGATCGGATTCGCGTCAACTGTGTCGTGCCGGGTGGCGTGAAAACGCCCATTTGGGAAGCGACGGAAATGTGGCCGGCCATCTCCGAAACGAAAGAATGGCAAACACGTCGTGATGCCAATTGCGGCTTGCGTTTCGCTGAACCGGAGGAAATTGCCGAAGTGATCGCGTTTCTGGCCTCCGACGCGGCGTCGTACATCACGGCGGCGGCGATTCCCGTCGACGGCGGAGCGACGGCGTAAGAAACGGCGGCCCCGAAGGCATTGCCGCCGAGATCCGTCGCCAATCACGAATACCCGAGTCCCGGCTCTACAAGCACCGACGTTTCCAGCATTCCGTCCGTGAGTTGGAACATGCCCGGATATTTGTCGAGCCATTCCACGTTTCCTGCCGGGCAATACTGACGCGCGTTGCCCTCGATGGCGGCGACGGTGGGAATTCTCGCGGCGAGCGACGCCGAGTGAAGGAACGACAAGCCGGGACACGTCAGATCCTGCACGCAGAGGAACATGCCATACTTCTGCGCGGCCGCGCCCATCAACAATGCATCGCTGTGGCCCTTGCATGCTTTGAGCGCCACGCCGCTGTAGCCAAGCTCGCGGGCGAGCAGCAAACTATCGAGGTCGACCAGAGATTCGTCGATCACGACCGCCTTGATGGCGGCGGCTTTGTGCATCTTGTTTTCCGGATGAGCGGCCAAGTCGCGGTGCGTCGGCTGTTCGATGTACTGCACCCGATCGAGGGCCTTCGGCGCTTGCTCGCGAAGTTGGGCGAGGAAGTCGAGCACGTAGTCGACGCTCGCGCACCGCTCGTTGAAGTCGAGCGAGTAATTCCACGCGGTACAATTGCGTTTGGCCTGTGCCTCGACCGCGATCCGCTCGACCGCCGCGACGCGCGCCACGTCCCAGGATAAGTCGTCGCCGTTGAGCTTGATCTTCAAATGCGTCAACCCATCTTGGGCGATCCACTGGCCGAGCGTTTCCGGCAAACCGTCGCCGACGGGCGATGCGACCTCGGCGTCGGTCAGCGGGTCGAGCGCGCCGACGAGATGGTACAGCGGCAAACGCGGCTTTGGCTCGCGCAGCGTATAGCGGTCTAGGTACTCGCCCTGGAATTCCGCGGTCAAATACGCCGATAGATCTCGATTGCAAAACTCCTCGCCCAGCACGTTGTAGCTGTTCGCGCCGAGGGCCTTGCCGTAGGCATCGTGAAGCGCGGCGTGCAGTGGACTACTGGCGACGAGTTGCGCCAGGCGCGGAATCGGCTCGGCGAGTTCTTTTCCGTCACCGATCCGCTGGGCGAGATCGGCGTATTCGGCGGAAAGCTCGTGCGATACTTCCAGCGGATGTCCCCAACCGTCGTAGCCGGTGGCATGCATCGCGGCCTGCTGGCCGAAGACGAGAATCGCGTCGAGCGCGTCCTCGCCCGTCACGGCGTCGCTCGGCCACGCCCAAGTGACGCCCATCGGCATGGAACCGCGTCCCTTTCCGGTCCGGCCGTCGCGCGTTTCGACCGTCACGGACATATTGACGATCGTCGCTTCGTCGACGACGCGGCCGCCAAACTTGATCGGCGTACGATAGGCGACGCGCTGTTTCGAGCCGGACACTTCAAGAATGCGAACGTCGGTGGTCTTGGACATGGGGCTGGAGCCGGGGGTCGGGGTTGTCGTGTCGAAGAACGGTCGTTGCGCGATAGCAACTCATGCGCATCGCCGAGTGTACGCGATCATGCCGTGCGATGTCACTCGACCGCTTTACGTTCTCCGCCCCAGCATCCGATCCAGCGAATCCGACGTCTGATAAATCAGCGCCTCGGGATAATGCCGGAATGGATGGAAATACTCGAACGTCAGATAGCCGCGATATTTTACTTTGTCGAGCGCCTCGATCACTGCCGGCCAATTTGTCGTGCCGTCGAGCAGCGTTCGGAAGGCGTCGATATTGAAGGCGTTCGCCTTATCGAACTCTTTGAGGTGAATGTTCTTGATCCGCTTGCCCAGAATCGGCACCCAGTGTTCCGGAAACTGATACTCCATGATGTTGCCGGTGTCGAAGTGAATCTGCACGTGCGGGCTGTCGAACTGATCGACGAACCGGTTCATTTCGTCTGGGCTGAATAGGAAACCGTTGGCAAAAATGTTTTCCATGTTCAGGTAGACGCCGGCCTTTTCGGCGGCCGGAATCAGCGAGCGGATCGCATCGGTCGCCCGGGCGTGGCAGACGTCGTTGGCGACCGGTTCGATCGCCGCCGGCCAGGGTGGACCTTGCTTGGCCCAGGGGATGTAGACCGCCCCCGGCACGACGAGCAGGTTCTCCGTCCCCAGCGCCTTGGCCGCCGCGACCATCATGCCGGCCAGTTCCAGCCCTCGTTTCCGCCGCGCGGTGTCGTTCGATGTGAGCGCGAACGGCCAAAACAAGAAGGAACAGACGCCGCTGATCTCGATGCCAATCTCGCGGGCCATGTCGCCGATTCGCTTCAAGTCGTCATTGCTCGCCTCTGGCGAAATGTCTCCATCGAGCGCGAAGTTGACTTCCACGCCGTCGAAGCTTGCATCCTTGGCGATCTCGAAACACTTTTTCAGCGACCACAACTGCGGATATGGAAACGCCCACAAGTTGATGGACTTCTTCATGTCGAAACGCCGCCGGCCCGCAGTTGTTTTAGCGTCTTGTACGGCCGTGCCCGCGGCGGTGTTTGCCGTGGCCGATCGCACGAGGCCCTGCGTGGCCAAGAACGATGTGCCCAGCGCCGCGGTATAAGCCAACAACTCTCGCCGGCCCAGCGGCGATCCATTCTGCTCGACGTCCGACGGTTCGCGATCGCGTTTCATGTTCTCGATCTCCCTAGTAGTGCGCTCCGATGATCGGTCGCCACGCCTAGCCCGACGGTTCGGCGTACGGCTACAGTTTCTCGTTTCGAGATAAGCCATCTAGTCCGTTTGCGTTCCGACATTCTACCAAGCGGCGCATCGCGCTCGTAGCAGCAATCGCCTTGTCGGGGCGGTGGAGAAGCTCAAGTCTCCTGCCGCGGGCCAGAGGGCATGTTAAACTGCGCTGGTGCCGCTTCATCGGCGTTTCGTGGGCTACGCGCCCGACGGTTGCCGTTGTCCCTCAAGCCATGCGAGCTTCGCCGTGTTTCACCTTGCACGTTTCCTCAACGACCATCGCAACCTCACGCGACGATACTTCATGAAGCTCGGCGCAGGCACTGCGGCCGCAGTCACGTTTTGGCCGCATCGCGCCGCTGCCGAGCCGATCGCGCCCGAGCTGGTCGCCGCCATCGAAAAGCTCGAAACGATCCTCACGGCACAGGACAAGTTCCAAGATGTCTCGCGCGGCGACCCGCTGCCCCACTCGCTTCCGCCGGAGAAGAAAAGCGAAGTCGGCCTGACGCGCGACACTTGGCGGCTTGAGGTTCTCGCCGATCCCGATCGCCCGGCGCGCATTCGCCAGCCGCTGCTCAAAGCGGACAACACGGCGCTCGACTTCGCCGGCCTGATGAAGCTGGCCGAGAAGCACGCCATGCGGTTCGCCAAGGTGATGACGTGCCTGAACATTGGCTGTCCGCTGGGCGCTGGCGTGTGGG
>JAJDEG010000153.1 GCA_029259895.1 Planctomycetota bacterium | reverse complement strand
CGTCGAACGCCACGCCCAGCATCTTCGTGCCGCCTAGATCGAAGCCTATCCAGTAGTTACGTTCGTTGCCGGCCTTGCTCATGCCGCTCATCTTAAGCCGGATCGAAAATCGTGGCTAGCGAAGTTGCGAAGTTCACATCGGGCGTACATCGTTTGCTAACGAACGACGCAAACCTTTGGCTGGCAAGGGGCTTGGGCGTGGATGCGGACTTGGCCGCCCGTCGCCGTTGTCGCCCGCTGTTTGCGGGGGTTCGTTCGCGTGCTCTGCGCGTGTGCGATTATGCCCATCGACTTGTGCAGATTTCCCGATCGGCGCGTGCGGTGTGCGGTTTTGTCGAAATCGCGGAAACCGGTCTGCTGCTGGTTGACTTGGGTGATTTGTGGGCGGGAAAATGGAAGTCGATGGCGGATGCGCGATTCGATATTTGAATCACGGTTTTTCAAAACGTGGAATCTGCCAGTCGGGATCTTCATCGAATACGAACGGGACTCGAAGGAGCATCTCTTTTACAATCCGCTAACACATCGAACGCGATTTTTGAACGTCGTTTACCGTTATCCATGGAAGGCCCTGGCGCCAGTCGCGCGAGGCCAGACATTGACGTCGATCGTTGGCCTCACGCGGTTGCGCTTTTGGTCGCCAGCAACGCTAGCCAGTGGTGAACCATGAGCACTGCATTGAAGTCCAGTTCGTTGCACGTTCACCGCTTCGTGCGGGATCAGGTCGGATCGGCGCTTCGGCCCGGCGGATTTTCGTTCGACGCGGCGCGCGGGCTGTGGACCCGGTCGCTCTCTGGCGGCATCGAACACTTCGTGGCATTGCCGACTGACGTTGCCGGCAACCACGGGCCGGTCGTGGTGACGGCTAACTTGGGCGTGCATTTTCGACCGCTGGCCGCGCGGCTTGTTGAGCGCAACGATCGACGGCGTGCGCAGAACCTTTCGACGTTCACGCGAAATGTCGGGCAGTTGTCGGCGAAGCGCGTTTGGCGCGATTGGGTCATTCGCGACGCAGCGGAGGCCGAGCGCGTCGCGCGGCGATTGGCGGCCCGGATCGTTTCGGTTGGTTTGCCTTGGCTGGCGCGATTCGATTCCCTGGCGGCCGTGTGTGCGGGCTTTCGGACGTTTGGCCGAGAGGATCATCGCGAGCATGCCGTGCCGATGATGGAACGCATGATGGCGGAGTATGCGGGGATGGGCGGTCGTGCTGCGCTCGACGGTAGCAGTGCAGACGGTGGCAGTGCGTCGGTTGGCGTGAATGGCGATCAGCGAGTTTTTTCGATTCGCTTCGACCGCGACGACCCGGTGGTCTGGCGTTGCGACGATTGAGACGGTGACGCTGGAGACCGCGATTCTAGATACGGCGCGGCGCATGGGAAGGAAGAACTACTCGAATCGATGCGGTTGCGATGAAAACGAAAACGAAGACGAAGACGGCGATTGGCAAGTTGGGCGGACGGCTCGCCAAGTTGGAGAATAAGCTACGCAAGGCCGAGGCCCGCGTCGAGAAGGCCGAGGCTAAGCTGGCCAAGCGGCGGGAACGCCTTGAAGAGGCGCGCGAGGCGTATGAAGTCGCCGTCGCAGCGGCGGAAGATGCGAAATGCGACGCGGCGAAGAACGGCGACGACGCAGCGGGCGATTGAGGACTGCCGCGGTACGCACTTCGCTTAATCGCCGATCGGCCTCGGCCGGTCTATGACATTCGCCGCGCTTGGCGGGTTTTCAGGCACCATGTATGCGACACCGCGTATGCGACGACATCAGCATTGACGATATCAGCATTCCGGTGGGCCTCACCTTCGTTCGACCCACCCAACGCCGAGGCCCTACGCCGACATTTCTTCGCGGACCTTTTCGAGCAGTTTCTTGGTGGCCTTGATGCCTTCGCTTTCTGAGAGCTTGCCGCCTTCGTATTCGATGCCGACCCAGCCGTGATAATGGGCGTCCAAGACGATCTTCATCATCTTGGTGTAGTCCGTGCGGGTTTCGTTGCCGGCGGCGTCGAAGTCGTGGCTCTTGGCGCTCACCCCTTTGGCGAACGGCATCAGTTCGGTTACGCCGAGGTAGCGATCGTAGCCGCCGAAGTTGCCGAAGTCTGGGAGCGTACCGCAGTTTTTCAAGTCGACCTGCTTCATCACGCCGGCGAGCCATTTGCCGTTCGACGAATTGCCGCCGTGGTTTTCGACGATCACGTTGATGTCGTGCTTGGCGGCGAACTCGGAGAGGCGGCGCAGGCCGTCGGCGGCCAGCTTCTGCTGTTCGTCGAACGAGCCTTCGCTATGGGCGTTGACGCGGATCGAGTGGCAGCCGAGGAACTTGGCGGCCTCGACCCAGCGGTGGTGGTTCTCGACGGCCTTGGTCCGCGCGGCGTCCTTGGGATCGCCGAGATGGCCTTCGCCGTCGCACATGATCAGGACGCTCGTCACGCCGTGGTCGTTGCAGCGGCCCTTGAGATCGGCGAGGTATTTTTCGTCGCTGGCCTTGTCCTTGAAGAATTGGTTGACGTATTCGACCGCCTCGATGCCGTAGTCTTCCTTGGTCGCCTTGGGGAAGTCGAGGTTGTCGAGCTTCTTGCCGAATAGCGTTTTGTGCAGCGACCACTGCGCCAGCGAGATCTTAAACAGCGGCTCTTTGGCGACGGCCGATTTAGCGGCAACGTCAGCGGCGGGAGCGAGACGCCCAGCGATCGAGAGTCCGGCAACGGCGGCGGCAGACGATTGGAGGAACTGACGGCGGGAGGTGGTCGACATGGTGGGATTCTCGTTAGGTGGATTGGAAGTGGCGGGAATGTAGGATCGCGAACGTGCAGTATACGTTGCGAAGTTTTGGCGGACAATCTTTGCGGCGGCTTTCTCGACCGCGCCGCGAAGCGGCGCACCGCTCATTCGTCGTTGACGGCTGTTACTTGGTGCTCGCCACTTGCTTCAGGACGTCAACCACGATCGCCCGCAGTTTCGGTTCGGCCGTTGCCGCGACGGCGAGGATCTTCCCGATATCTGCCGGTTCGAGCGCGTCGGGCAGGCACATATCCGTGACGACCGACAGCCCCAGGACGCGCATGCCCGCGTGAACCGCCACGATCACTTCCGGCACGGTCGACATTCCGACGACGTCGGCACCGATGGTGCGCAGGTATCGATACTCGGCTCGCGTTTCCAAGTTCGGCCCCACGACGGCCACGTACACGCCGCGATGGGCCACGAAACCCTCGCGTTTCGCCGCGGCGAGCGCTTCGTCGATAAGCGCCGGATCGTACGGCCGGCACATATCGGGAAACCGCGGGCCGAGCGCGTCGTCGTTCGGGCCGACGAGCGGATTGCCGCTCAGCAGGTTGATATGATCGTCGATGACCATCACATCACCGCAAGCATAAGCCGGGTTCATGCCGCCGCAGGCGTTCGAGACGATGAGGACATCGGCCCCGAGGGCCTTCATCACGCGCACCGGGAATGTCAATTGCTGATAGGTGTAACCCTCGTAGGCATGAAACCGCCCTTCCATCGCCACGACCGTCGCGCCGCCGCAGCGACCGAGGACCAACTGCCCGGTATGGCCGATGGTTGTGCTCTTTGGAAAGTGCGGAATCTCCTCGTAGGCGATCGTGGCCTCGGTTTCGATCTGATCGGCGAGGCTGCCCAGGCCCGTGCCGAGGATAATCCCGGCCTGGGCGGTGCCGGGCCAGCACCGGCGAATGGCGGCGACGGCTTCGTCAATTTGAGCGCGAAGTTGCATTGTCGAATAGTTCTCCTGGCAGAACGTGTTCGCTCGATGTGATCACCAGAGAATCTACCAACTTCGCCAGGCGCGAGCGACCTTGGGAACTTGCTCCGAAGCCGCTTCGTCAACGGCCTGTCCGGCGAGCGATCCCCGCACCCCAGCGACAGCCGCGTTGTGGAAAACTCCCACCCACCCCCGCTCGTTAAGGATGATTCGACAAAGCCGAGGCCACAAACGCCAGATACACGCAGATTCTACCGGTTTTCCTTGCAAATATTCTCACCCGTGAATAAGATCGAAAGGGTAAGCCGAATAACCTGTCGCGCTGGATAGTAGGACGCATTTCGCTCGTCGGGCCTGCTCTTGTCTTGCGTCTCGATTCGTACACATCACGTTCCCGCCTCCGATCCGTCGGATCGTCGAGGTGGGGGCGTACCGGTCACCTTTTCTCGGATTCAGGAGTTAAGAGGCATGATTCTTCGCAGAGGCAATCTGCGGCTTGCGCTGTGCGCGCTTGCCGTCTTCGCGCTGGCGGCCATTCCGACGGCCGCGCTGGCTCAGCCTGCCGGCAATAACAACAACAACGTTTCGGTCAGTGCCGGGCCGGCTGGGGGTATTAAGGTTGATGCGGCGGGCGTTATCGATTTGTTGGCGATGCCGGATGGGTCTACGGAGGTGGTGCGGGCTAAGGCGAATGCGATGCGGGCCGCGGCGAATGGTGTTTTGGCCGACGACGGTCGGGCGAACCTTGTGAAGCCGAGCGCGATGCGGATGATTTCGCTGACGCGGCTGGAGAAGGCGATCGCGGCGAAGCTGGCGAAGAACGAGCGGCTCGACGACGAGATGCTCAATCTGGCCGGGCTGGTGCGCGTGCAGTATGTATTTCTGTATCCCGACACGAACGACATCGTCATCGCCGGGCCAGCCGAAGGTTATCTTTCTGACCCGACGGGGCGCACGATCGGCATCGAAACCGGCCGCGCGGTGGTGCAGCTCGAAGACTTGGTCGTGGCGCTGCGAGCGTTCGGGCCGAGTGCGAAAGCGCCGGCGGTGATCGGCTGCTCGATCGATCCGACGAAGGAAGGTCTGGTCAATTTGCAGAAGGCGCTGGTCGAAGTGGGACGCAAGATGCGGACGAAGCCGTCGCCGCAGCAAGCGAATCAGATCGCCGGTTATCTGCGCGATGCGCTCGGTTTGCAGAACGTGCGGGTCGACGGCGTGTCGCCGAAGACGCACTTTGCGAAGGTGCTGGTCGAGGCCGATTATAAGATGAAGCTGATCGGCATCGGCGTCGATACGAAGCCGGTGAAGAACATGAAGAGCTACGTCGAGGTGGCCAACCCGGCGGCGGTGAGCCGCAACGCGATGAAGCGATGGTACTTCGTGCCGAACTACGAATGCGTTCGCGTGGCCGACGACAATCAAGCGATGGAACTGGTCGGCGACGGCGTGAAGCTGGTCGGCGAGGATGAA
>JAJDEG010000152.1 GCA_029259895.1 Planctomycetota bacterium | reverse complement strand
GGCCATAAGGGTCGGGCCGCCAAGCTGCTCGGCGTTCATGCCAATACGCTCACCCGGCTGCTCGCCCAAATCGAGCAGGACGAATGCTCTGGCGGCGCGAGCGCACCGCAACCGAGCGTCAACTAGCGGGTTGCATCTATTACGGCTCGATTCGCGTGCCGGTCGCGGTTCAAACTCGCCGCGGGATTCGCCTTGCTGTGCGCGATGACTCGCCGCCGCGCGACGAACCGACGGGGCGCGGTTTCTGGAATACTTGAGTCAATCGCTTGAGAAACTAGATAGACCTTGCGGAATGTCGGCCACCGACTCGGCGTTTCCGGACCGTAGGGGGGGCGGGAATGTGGATGACAGGCCCGCGACAGTCGACTAGAATTACAGGCGACACGATTCGGTAGCCCTCCCTCGCCTTCGGACGTCCCGCCCGCGGCTGCCGCCAATCTCCCACCCGAATTCTCCCCAACGCCAAATTGCGAGGTACTTCGATGGCGCGCCAAATGCGTCTCGAAAGGCAGTTGCGCAGGCCCCGACGCCCAGCTCGCGATGGTCGCGTTTGGTGGGGTGCGATCGTGGCGTTAGTCATCGTGAGCGCGGTCGCCGGCGGCGGATACGCCTACTATCGTAGCTGGGTCAACGAAAGTGGAGGGGAATCGGCCGCCATTCTGCATCCCGTGAGCCGGGCGGCGTTTGAGCATTTCGTCGTCGAACGTGGCGATTTGGAAAGTTCGAGCAACGAGGAAGTGCGCTGTCTGGTGAAGGCCGAGAACGGCGCCGGCACCGCGATTCTGAAGATCGTGCCGTCTGGGAAATACGTCAAGAAAGGCGATTTCCTCATTCAGTTCGACGATTCGGCCCTGCGGACCGAACTCACGCAGCAGAAGATCTACGTCGCCAACGCGCTGGCCTTAAAGACGCAAAACGAAACCGCGTTGATAACGGCCGATGCGGCGCTGCAAGAGTACGTCGAAGGCACGTCGAAGCAGGAACAAGAATTGGCCCGCGGCGAAGTCTTCGTGACCGAGGAAAACCTCCGTCGCGCCGAGGAATACTTGCGGTTCGCCGAGCGGCTCGCCGCGCGCAACTACATCAACGCGGTGCAACTCGACGCCGAGCGGTTCTCGGTGCAAAAAGCCGCCAAGGACTTGGACGCCGCCAAGACGAAGCTCGACGTTCTTCAGAACCACACGTATCAGAAGATGGTCGCGCAGCTCAAGGGCGCCATCGCCCAGGCCAAAGCGGCGCTCACCGCGTCGGACGCTACCCATGCGCTCGAAACGGCGCGGATGAACGTGCTCGAAGATCAAGTGGCCAGGTGCCACGTCGTCGCTCCGGGCGATGGACAGGTTGTCTATGCGACGAGTAACGACCGTCGTCGCGACGAAGAGACCATCATCGAGGAAGGGGCCATTATCCGCGAAGGCCAGACCGTCATCCGACTGCCCGACGTCAACCAAATGCAAGTCAAGACGGTCGTCAACGAGTCGCGGATCAACCTCGTGAAGCCGGGTGCCACGGCACGAGTCGAACTCGATTCAAAACCGGGCGTCTTTCTCGAAGGTTTCGTCGAATCGGTGGATGCGTTTCCCATGTCGCGGCGATGGTCTTCCTCGACGAAGGAATACGGCGCGACGGTTACGATTACGTCCAATGCGTCCGACCTGCGGCCCGGCTTGCGGGCAAAGGTCACGATCATCGTCGCACGCGAAGCAAACGTATTGCAGGTGCCGGTCCAATCGATCGTCGAACGCGAGGGCGTGAATTACTGTCTGGTTAGCAACAGCGGCCGGCTGACTCCTAAGCCAGTCGACATCGGTCCGAACAACGAAAAATTCGTGGTCGTTCACGGCGGCTTGAGCGAAGGGGACGAAGTCGCCCTGGACGGCGGGCGCTATGCCGACGACATCGATTTTCCCGACGCACCGGAAGCGCCCGTTCTCGCCGATCGCGGAGGCGAGGGTCGCCGAGAGCGCTCGCCCGCCGAGAGCGCGGCGAAGCCAAGGCCGGGACGACCCGAAAGCGGCGGCTAGTTTCGCCTGCCGCCAAGATTCTTCACGCTTGAAGGCGTCATGTCGCTTGCCGCACGCATCGAGAACTTAACGAAGGACTACGTCGTCGGGAGCGAAGTCGTACGTGCGCTGCGCGGCGTGTCGATGGACATCCCCGCCGGCGATTACGTCGCCATCATGGGGCCGAGCGGTTCCGGCAAGAGTACGCTGCTCAATCTTCTCGGCTGCCTCGACCGGCCGACGTCGGGCAGTTTCTTCCTCGCCGGCGAAAACGTCGCCACGCTCGACGACGACCGGCTCAGCGAAGTGAGGGCCGCCCATATCGGTTTCATCTTTCAGTCGTACAATCTTCTCGCGCAGATGACGGTGCTCGAAAACATCGAAGTTCCGCTGCACTATCGCGGGCGGGTGACGGCCGCGGACCGTCGCCGCGTGCAGGAGTTGGCCGAAATGGTCGGTCTCGGTGGGCGGCTGCGGCATCGGCCGATGCAACTCTCCGGCGGACAACAACAACGCGTCGCCATCGCCCGCAGTTTGGTGAACGATCCGGTGTTTCTCCTGGCCGACGAGCCGACGGGCAATCTCGATTCGCACACGGCCGAGGAAATCCTTACGCTAATCGAGCGGCTTAACGAAGCAGGCAAGACGATTATCATGGTGACCCACGAACCGGAAGTCGCCGACCGTTCGAAGCGGATCGTGCGGTTGCGCGACGGAACTGTGCAATTCGATCGTCCCACGGCACGGGGCGGCGGTGTCGGCACCGGCAACGAAGGCCAAACTCAGATCGTCGCCAGCGAGCCGTGATCGGTCCGCGGCACCCAGGGCGACGCCACTCGGCGTAGGGACGAATCCTTTCGCCGAGGAATCTCGTTAGCGGCTCTCCCGCTCAAGGGATTCGCCACTGACACTGCCGACCGACGTCTACCGGCCGCATCCACGAACGAACTGACACGAGGAGAAGCGTCATGTCCGGCTGGAATGAATTTCTTGAATCGCTGCAACGCCCGGTCTATCACAACACGCTGCAACAATGGATTCTCGCCGTCGTCGTGGCGATCGCCGCCTACGTCGCGTTGAGAATCGTCAAGCGGATTCTCGCCGCCCAATCGAAACGATTCGCCGAGCGTTTCGTCAGCACGTGGAGTTCCGCGGCCGCCGGACTGTTCGACGCCACGCGGCGGTGGTTCCTGCTGATCGTGGCGCTATACTGCGGCACGTTGATGCTCACGCTTCCAACCGTGGAGCGGATCGTCGCCGGCGTGGCGATCATTGCCGCCTGGCTCCAAGTGGCGCTGTGGGCCAGCTCGCTGTTGACGCTGTACCTGGAGAACTACGTCCGATCGCGATCGCAGGCCGACCCGGCCGCCGCCACGACAATCTCCATGCTTGGCTTTCTCGGCCGGCTGCTCTTGTGGTCGCTCGTCGCGCTGTTGGCTCTGGAAAACCTCGGCGTCGACGTCACCGCGCTGGTGGCCGGCTTGGGCGTCGGCGGTATCGCGGTGGCCCTAGCCGCGCAAAATATCCTCGGCGACCTGTTCGCATCGCTCTCGATCGTCCTCGACAAACCGTTCATGCTCGGCGACTTCATCGTCGTTGGCGATCAGGCCGGCACCGTCGAGGCGATCGGCCTCAAGACCACCCGCGTCCGCAGCCTCACGGGCGAACAACTCGTGTTCGCCAACAACGATCTGCTGCAAAGCCGCATCCGCAACTTCAAGCGGATGCAGGAACGCCGCATCGTGTTTTCGGTCGGCATTACCTACGAAACGTCGCGCGACAAAATCGGCGGCGTGGCGGCGATCCTCCGCGAAGCCGTCGAACAGCAGGAAGCACTTCGTTTCGACCGGGCCCATTTCAAGCAGTTCGGCCCGTCGTCGCTCGACTTTGAAGTCGTGTATTACGTTCGCTCGGCAGACTACGCCGTCTACATGGACGCACAACAAGCAGTGAACTTGACGATCTTCGACCGGTTCGCCGCCGAACAAATCGACTTCGCCTATCCAACGCAGACACTATTCATCAACGATACGACGCAGCGCGAAGCGAGCGACCGTCCGTCGCCGAGCGCACGTTGAAGCCTGGCACGGCCGGGGACGCGCTGCGCTTGCCGTTCGCCTATCGCGCCGTGTCCTCGTAAATCGGCAGATGCCGATAATAGACTTCCAGCGACAGCAGGTTCAGCGTCGTCACGTAAATCCGCCCGCCGAACTGGCCCCACATATCCGACGCCGGTCCGTCGGGATCCCAACTTCCGGCAAGCGGGCCTTCACCGCGCTGCGACTCGGTGAGCAGCGGATGCAGCCGTTCGTTCCACTTGCGCCAGTGCTCGCCGCGCATGTGGAACATCACCTGCGTGGCGTAGTACCAGTAATACGCGCCTTGCCACTCGGTGGCTGCGTTCTCGACGGCGGTAGGCGGCGTTTGGGCGAGGTAATCCGCCCCGCGGACCATCTCCGGCTTCGTTCGGTCCCAGCCCAGATACATCCGCATTAACAACCCGATGCTCGTCATCTGCGGAGACTCTCGGCGGCCGTGAAGTTGATCGGCGCGTTGGGCTTTGGGATCGTAAACGTAACGCGCCCCACCCGATCCCTTCGCGGCCGCCCGTTCCAACCAGCTTTCCACCCGTGTGAAAGTCTCCTTGGGCACATCGAGCTTGGCCAATTCCGCGCTTCGTAGGGCCATCATCATCCAACCCGACACCGATGTGTCGCTGTCATAGCCCTCGACGCCAGGCACGGCCGAATACCGCCAACCACCGAATTCGCGATGCTGCGACGCGACGATAAAGTCGATCGCTCGCTGCGCCGGTTCCTTCAATCGTTCGTCGCCGGTCATGCCGTAGGCTTCGCACAGCGCGATGGCGGCGATGGCGTGGCTATACAGCCGCGCCGATTGATTCGAGGACGAGTCTTGAGCGAGATACAAATCGCCGTTTTCCTGCTGATGCGCCACCAGCCAATCCAGCCCGCCGCGGACGACCTCCTGATATTTACCGTCGTAATGATCGTAGGCCGCGCCGAAATAGGCGAGCAGCGCCAATCCCGTCGCCGCGGTGTTTGAGTGAATGCGGGTCGTTTCGGCCGCCGGCTTGCCGCGATAGTCGTGCAAACTCCAACTTCCGTCCGGCGACTGCGACCGCGCCAGAAATTCCAAGCCCGCCTCGACCGATTCCTCCGTCTTCGGCGAAGGTTGGCCCGCGCCGGGTCGTTCGGCGTCTCGATACCGCCGCGCCCGTCGCAAGCGATACGAGTCGATCGCCATCCGCACTTGCCCATCGATCGCCGGCAAACCCACGGACTGCCGCTGTGCTTGTCGGTTGCTCTTGACCGCCAGGTCGGGGCTATCGGGGCGCGCGCGGCGATCCGCAATGCCCGCCTCAACGGCCGGTTCCGCACCAAGTCCGCCGGGACCGGTCTCCGCCCGCACGAACGCCTGCGGACCGCCGTCGAGTCGGCCCGGATCGCCGGCCAACGTCCCTTCCGACAATTCGTCCGCCTTACCCGTCGCCGGGCGGTCGCTGCCCACGGCAGGCGCTTCGGCCGCACCCAAACCGCTCGGCAATTCCGCGCTATGCGAGCGCCTCTGCGATCCGCCACTGGCGCTTGCCAGCGCCGAGCCGGCGTCGATCCCGCCCAACGGATTGCGTCTACCCGTCCGATCGCCGGGCCGCCCAACGTCCGCCACATCCGCCACCGCCGGACCTTCCGCCGCACCGGTGGGGCCGACCGTCGAACGTCCCGCCAAACCGGCCGTCGACCGCTCGTCGCTGGGGCCTCGTTGATCGAGCGGCGCACCATCAGGGGTTCCAGAAGAATTCGGATTGCCCGGCGTTCCGTTATCGTTCGCCGGTCGGCCGGCAAGTGACGGTGCGCTTGCCGGACCAACGTCAGGCATGCCGCCCGCCGCGGCTCGCCGCCCGTCAACGACCGCCCCCGACGTCGATACAAACAACTCGTCGGCCGCGCCGCTAGGTCGGCCCGAACCGCTTGCGGCCGCCGTCACGTCGTCTGCGACGGCACCGCTGGGTGCGTCGCCTCCGGTCGCACCCGAGAGCGCGCCGCTGGGACTCGACTGCGAACGCGCACTGGCCAAAGTGCCGGGCTGCGGCTGCGCTTCACCCGCCGATGTTCCCGCCGCACCGCTCGGTAGCGGCGCTTCGGCGATCGCTGCGGGGTTGGCCGCGTCGATCAGCGTCGGTCGATCTCCACCAGGCGATCGCCGCGTTGGCGTGTCGCTCCTCGCGATATCGCCCACATTCGGCTGACCACCGCCCGAGGGTCGACCGCTGCCGCCTTCGCCGATGACTTGTCTCGGTCCGAGGTCAACCGTCGCCGCGCCGCGATCGGCAGTCGTCTGTCCGCGCGGCGCGCTAGCATCTGCACGCTCGCGAGTGAGGGCGGAGTCGGAATCGGCCAGACTCGGTGCCTGCACGCCGCCGCGCGTGGCCTGCGGGACATCTTGTGCTTGCAGCGTCGCTGATGGCGGCGTCAAACCGGCGCGCCTCCTGCCCGACGGCGTTGGTTGCGACGGCGACAATGCGGAGCCATTCGGCGCGATCTGCGTTGGCGACGGACGGACCGCCGAATCGCTGGGCACGCGCCCCGGATGCTGCAGCGCGCCCGGTCCGACGTCGAGATTCTGCGACCGCCCTTGGCCGGCCACGCCGGACATCGATCGCTGTTCGGCCACATTGCCAGGCGCGGGCAACGGTCGCGGTCCTTGTTCCGCCGAATCGTTCAAGCGCGGCTGATTGGCCGGCGACGGCGAACCGGCATTGTCGGCCAATTGCGGTGCTTGCGGGGACTGACGATTGCTTGGCGCTTGCGCGGGCGCGCCGGCGAGACTCGAATCGATTGAACGCTCGGCACGATTACCCGCCGCGGCGGAATTCGACGGCGCTTGCGACGCGGCGGAATTCGGCGCATTGGGCGTCGCACTCGGCGCAGCCGGATTCGACGCCACGCTGCGCTCGGAGTCTGGCGCGGTCGGTTCCAACGACGGCGAACGCCCCGCCGCGCCCGGCACCGTCGGAGCGTTGGCCGCAGCCGCTGCAGCAAGATCGGGCGTCGGCTGCGCGCGGCTCGCTGGCGTGGACGGATTCGTTCGGCTCGGTGCCATCGCGTCGCGTCGCGGCTGTCGCGCGGCGTCCGGTGAGCGAGCGACGTCGTTCGGCCGCGGCGTCGGCGCTTGTGCCGAGCGATCGACGCGAGGTGTGGAAGCATCGCTACGATCCGACGTAACCCGCGGATCGAGTTCGTCCGGCGCAGTCTGCCGCGACGGTCCGGCTACGTCGGAAGGTGGGATCGCCGTGATCGGAGGCTGCACCGGATCGGCGACGCGCTGTGGCGACGTTGGCGAGCTCGACGATTGCGCCAGGTCGTCCGTGCGACGACGATCGTGCGAAGGCAATTCCCGTCGCGGCGTCTCGGCGGCGGTCGGCGCTTCCGCGGCCGTGCTGGGCGTTCGTGGGTTGGCCGTTTCGCGGCGGCTCTGCGGCGACGCCGCATCGAGTTCGCTTGGCCGCTGCTGCGCCGAGTTATCGACCGACGGCGCGTCGGCCCGCGTTTGGGGTTCGCTGGGCGACGGCGCGTCGTTGCGGCTGAACTGCGATTGCTCATCGCTCCGTCGCGGCACGGTCTGCTCCCGTTGGTTCAACTGCGGCACGTCCGCTTCGACGGCGTCCTCATGCATCGGTGCCGGCGGCGTCGGATCGGTCGGCGGCACCGGCTCGACGGGAGGCTCGGTCCGCGTCGGCGGTTGTTCGACGTCATCCGGCGTTGGTGTTTCGATCGGCCGCTCGAAGTCCTGTTGCGGTGCGTTCGGCGCGACGACCGGCATCGCGAACGTCTCCGGCTCGACCGCGGATTCCGGCGGCTCGGGATCGATCACCAGCGCGAGCAAGAAGTCCTTGTTGATCACCACCACGAGAATGGCGTGAAACAGCAGGCTCAGCACGGTCGCCAACTGCACGCTCCGTCGCACCTGCCGATTGTCGAGACGCTGCACCAGCCAGACGCCCAAGCCAACCGACAGCAGCAACGTTGCCGTCCACGTCCAAGCGTTGAAGAGCAGCCGCGGATCGCCGAAGTCGAGCCGGGCAATAATCACACCTTCGACGAACGCCGCCAACAACAGCAGCGCCACATTGACCGGCCACAACTGTTCGTCGATCCCCGCCCGACGACCGACATCCATTCGTCGCACGATACGCTTCACGGGGCGATCCGCCATGAGTTCGTCCGATGGCTCGAATTATTAGCGAGCGAGTTACGCAGGTGCGGCAACGTTGCCGCACGCCCAACGCGCTTGTGGCGCGGCGCATCCGCAGTGAACGCGGTCTGTATTCTATCCGTAATTCGCCGTCGATCGCGAGCGATTTCGGCCGAGCGAGTTGTTCGACTTCTGCGTGTGGGCGAGTCGCGCACGACGAAACGTGCGGAAAGGCCGGTTTTTCGCGAAAATCGCTTTGCGCGGACTCTTTGCGAATCTTCCCGCGGCGGCCACACAACTCTACTCCCCTACTCATACTCCGTCGAACAGATCGGTTGGTACCTACAACACTATTGCCGCAACGGCCGATTCGTTTCGTCGCGTCATTTGCGATTCGGTAAGCGTCGGCAGAGCGTGGCACCTCGTCCGAGGGCGAACCGAGCATCCTATCGACCCAAAGGCGCGGTACGGCCAAGCGGTACGGCCAAACGTGGAACGCCGTTACGGACGGCTCCGAAACCGTGGTCGGCCGTGTGGCCGAAAACCCGTCGCCATCCCAATTGACACCAAGCCTGGAAGGGGTATCATCGGGGGTTCCACGCGGATTGCTGTTGCCTCGCGGCGGCGATGCTATTGCCTCGCGGCGGCGGGGATTTCCGGCGGGTGTCGCCCCGGACTGCCGCCACCAGAAGAGAGATTTATGCCCACGATTAATCAGTTAGTCCGAAAAGACCGACGCGCTCGGCGAAAATTCAGTAAGGCGCCGGTGCTTGACAGGTGTCCGCAAAAGCGCGGTGTCTGCTTGCAAGTGCGGACCATGACGCCCAAGAAGCCCAACTCGGCGTTGCGGAAGATCACCCGCGTGCGGCTTTCCAACGGCAAGGAAGTCACGGTCTACATTCCCGGCGAAGGCCACAGCCTCCAGGAACACTCGATCGTGCTCGTCCGCGGTGGCCGCGTTCGCGACCTTCCCGGCGTGCGATATCAAGTCGTTCGTGGTGCCCTCGACACGCTTGGCGTGCAGAATCGCAAGCAATCCCGCAGCCGCTACGGAGCCAAGAAGGGCTAACAGGCCGGGTGGGCTTTGCCCGCTAGAGCGCCTCGTTTGCCGATCAAACCTATCGGCTCTCTCCAAATAACTACGTTGCATCTGGTGGGCACAGCCCACCCTACACGTTTGAGAACATTTCATGGGTCGGATAACTGGAAGTAAGAAATACCTGCGGCCGGACCCGGTTCATGGGTCGATCCTCGCCAGCAAGTTCGTTAACTGCCTGATGTGGGACGGCAAAAAGAGCGTCGCACAGAAGGTGTTCTACGACGCGCTCGACACCATCAAGAAGAAAGTCCCCGACGCTGAGCCGATCGAAGTCTTCACGCAGGCCGTCGAAAACGTCAAGCCGGCCATCGAAGTCCGCTCGAAGCGCGTCGGCGGTGCCGCCTATCAGGTGCCGATGCAAGTCAATCGCGCCCGACAGCAGTCGCTAGCCATCCGCTGGCTCCTGTTGGCCATTCGCGAAAAGAAAGGCCGCCCGACCAGCGACCGGCTCGCCGAAGAGCTGGTGGCCGCGTACAACCGCGAAGGCACGGCAATGGCCCGCCGCGAAAACGTCCACCGCATGGCCGACGCCAATAAGGCTTTCGCCCACTTCGCGTGGTAACGGGTCCGCTGCACGAATCGAAACCACCGCGCCGCGTGAGAGCTTGGCTTTCACGCGGCGTTTTCGTGCGCGGCTGCCAGCGCAATTCAGCGGCAAAGGCGGCGACGCAAGCCAACGCAGGTCACGCCAGAATGTCGCGCACCACGTTCCCGTGCACGTCGGTCAGTCGGAAGTCGCGCCCCTGAAAACGGAACGTCAGCCGTTCGTGATCGATCCCCAGCAGGTGCAGGATCGTCGCTTGCAAGTCGTGGACGTGGACCGGATTTTCCGTAATCGAAAAGCCAAGCTCGTCGGTCCCGCCGTAGGTGATGCCTGGGCGAATTCCGCCGCCGGCGAGCCACATCGTGAAGCTGTCGACGTGGTGATCGCGGCCAGTCGGCTTGCGGGCCTCGCCCATCGGTGTGCGGCCGAATTCACCGCCCCACACGACGAGCGTATCGTCGAGCAGGCCGCGGCGTTTCAGATCGAGCACCAACGCGGCCGAGGCCTGGTCGACTTCCTTGCACCGCCGCGGCAATTCCTTTTCCAATGATTCCGCACCGCCGTGCTGATCCCAATTCGTGTGATAGAGCTGCACGAACCGCACGCCGCGCTCCACCAGCCGCCGGGCCAGCAGCGCGTTGTTGGCGAACGACGGCTTGCCTTCCGCCGCGCCGTACAGGTCGAGCGTTTGCCGCGACTCGTCGGAGATGTCCATAAGCTCCGGCGCACTCAGTTGCATACGATACGCCATTTCGTAAGCCGCGATCCGCGTTTCGATTTCCGCGTCGCCGACCGCTTCGTGACGCAGGGCGTTGAGTCCGTTGACGGCGTCGGTGAACGCCCGCTGGGATTCGCGGTCGATGCCCGGTGGACTTTGCAGGTTGAGGATCGGATCGCCGCTGCCGCGAAACGGCACACCTTGATGGTTGGTGGGCAGAAAACCGCTCGACCACAGCGCCGACCCGCCGCGCGGCCCGCGCGGTCCCGATTGCAGCACGACGAACCCCGGCAGGTCGTCGGCTTCGCTGCCGATACCGTAAGTCGCCCACGATCCCATCGACGGCCGCCCCGGCTGCGGCGAGCCGGTTTGCATGAATATCTTTGCCGGACCGTGATTGAATACGTCCGTGTGCATGCTCTTGACGAAACAAACGTCGTCCGCGATCGCTCGATGGTGCGGCAACAGGTCGCTCAACTCCGCGCCAGATTGGCCGTAGCGGGCGAACGTGTGATTGGGGCCGAGCAGCTTTTCGTTCCCCTTGAGAAACGCGAACCGCCGTCCTTCGAGAAAACTCGTCGGCGTCGACTGCCCCGACAATTCGCGTAGCAGCGGCTTGTCCTCGAACAGCTCCAACTGGCTCGGCCCGCCGGCCATGAAGAGAAAGATGACGGACTTGGCCTTCGCGGCATGGTGCGGCTGCGCCAGGATTCCTCCGCGATGGCCCGCCGCCGCGCCGCGGGCGCTACGCGCCAGCAGAGAGGCCAGCGCGATCGAGCCGACGCTCAAGCCGGCGTCGCCAAAAAACGCTCGGCGCGTGGATCGTTTTAGTTGCAGATTGTCGGATGGTTCGTTCATCGGTCACTCGCGGGTGATAAACTCGTCGAGGTTCAACACGACGCGGGCCGTGGCGACGAAGGCCGCCGCATCGACCGACGAGACACCGGCGGAAAGTTTGCCGGGGGCTAGCTTGCCGGCCGCGTCACCGTGCACATCGAAATGGGCCCGTTGCTCGTGCAAGAACTTCGCCAGAAAATCGGCCTCGCCCGGCGATGGCGGCCGGACCATGCACAAGCGGAACATCGTCGTGATCTTTTCCGCGTCGCTCGACTCGGTCGCGATTTCGGCGAGCACGCGAGCAGCCAGCGCCTGGGCCATTTCGACGAGCGAGGCGTCGTTGGCAACAGTGAGCGATTGCAGCGGCGTATTCGAGCGATCGCGCCGCGTACACGTTTGGTTGAAGTTCGGCGCGTCGAACGTGGTGAGCATCGGATACGGCGCGCTGCGGTAGAAAAACGTGTACAGCCCGCGGCGATAGCGGTCTTCGCCGGTGCTGGTGCGCCAGTTCTTCGCCCGCTGCGTAAAGGCGTACACGCCGCTGGGCTGCGGCGGGAAAACGCTCGGTCCGCCGATCTTATCCGCCAGCAATCCGCTGGCGGAAAGAGCCAGATCGCGGACGATTTCCCCTTCGACGCGGATGCGATTCTGCCGCCACAGCAAGCGGTTCTGCGGATCGGCGGACTTGCCCGGCCCACGTACCTCCGATCGCTGCCGGTACGTTGACGAGGCGACCAACAGCCGCAACATCCGCTTGGTCGACCAAGCTTGGTGCAACTGCTCTGCGGCGAGCCAATCGAGCAGATCGGCGTGAGTTGGAAGCGACCCTTGCGTGCCAAAGTCGTTTTCGGTTTCGACGGTACCTTTGCCAAACAATTGCATCCACAAGCGGTTCACTCGCACCCGCGGCGAAAGCGGATTGTCGGCGCGAACGAGCCAGCGGGCGAGGTCCAACCGCGAGCGAGTCGACTCCGAAGGCTCAAACCCCGGCAGCGCATCGAGTACGTCGGGTAGGACTTCTTTGCCCGGCTGGAGAAAATCGCCGCGCTTCTGAAGATGCGTGGCTCGTGGCTTTTCGAGTTCGCGCAGCACCATCGCGCTGGCAATCTGGCTGGTCAGCTTGTCGCGCTGCTTGCCGACGCTCTCGATAGCGGAAAACACCGGCGAGAGCCGCGCGTCGCTGCGGAGAAAGGCCTCGTCGATGCGCTTCCGCTGCGCCGCCGCACGTTCCTCGCGCGGCACGGCAACGAGTCGCACCAGTTCGTCGTCCGAAGGTGCGTCGCGCCACTCTTGGTCCGATATCGATAGTCGCAAGCGGCCGATGTTGTAAGGCTGAGGACTCGCGCGATGTTGCACGGTAAACGTCAGCGCATGTCCGTCTTCGACCTCCAGCGGCGTCGCCAGCACGAACCAGGCCGTGCGATCGTGGTTTGGCCCGCCCTCCGGCGAACCGTTGATCGCCCAACCCGTCTCCAGATCCTCGTCGACCGCGCCGGCGACGTCGTATTGTGGCTGCGAATGATCGGCCTGTGCCTTGGCAAACCGCAAGTCGCGGCCGTCGCCGGTGCGGAACCAGAAGTCGGTCAGCACGAAGTTGCCGTTGCCGGCGCGGCCCGGTCCGCGGTTCGGCAGATTGTCGTGGGTGAGCACTTCCAGCCGCACCGAGCGGATCGTGGTGAGCGGCGAGTGTGCCGTCACTTCGTAAATGTCGCCCGCCACGTTCTCTCCGCCAACTAGCACCGAACGGTCCTCTAGCGATTTTATCTCCGCGCCGCTGCCCGACTTGCCGTCGAGTTCCAGCACCGTCCAGCTCGTATTCCCGCCCGCGGCGTCTTCCCCCGCGATCCGCTCGTGGCGCCGCCGCAACAACTCGGCCTCCCAGGCCGCTTGCCGTTCGCTGCGTTTCTCGTCGGCCGCCAGTTCGTCGGCGAGTTTCGCAAGCCTACCGTTCAACGCATCGAGCCGCGCTTGCTGCTGGGCCGTCGGAGCGGGAATCGTCGGCGGCACGGAATTGCTGTCGGCCGTGGAATTGAAGAAGGCGTAGAACCGATAGTATTCGGTCTGCGAAATCGGATCGTACTTGTGCGTGTGGCACTTGGCGCAACCGACAGTCAGGCCGAGCCAAACGCCGCCGGTCGTATCGACGCGGTCCTTGACCTGTTCGTCGCGAAACTGGTCGACCTTCGTGCCCCCTTCGCTATTGATGAGCGTATTGCGGTGAAAGCCGGTCGCGATCTTCTGATCGACCGTCGCCTTGGGGAGCAGATCGCCGGCAAGTTGCTCGATGGTGAACTGATCGAAAGGCAGGTCGCGGTTGAGCGCGGCGATGACCCAATCGCGAAACGGCCACATGATCCGTTCGTTGTCGTTCGTGTAGCCGTGCGAGTCGGCGTAGCGCGCTTGATCGAGCCAATGCCGGCCCCACCGCTCGCCGAACCGAGGACTGGCCAGCAGTCGGTCGACGAGCCGCTCGTAGGCGTCGGGCCGCTGGTCGCCGGCGAACTCGTCTGCCTCTTCGATCGTCGGCAACAGACCCACAAGATCGAGATAGAGCCGGCGAATCAGCGTATGGCGGTCGGCCTCGGCGGAGGGAGACAGCCCGGCGGCCGCGAGCCGCGCTGAAACGAAGGAGTCGATGACCGAACGGGACCATCTGTCGCGTTTGACAATCGAAAACTCCGGCCGCCGCAGCGGCTCGAACGCCCAGTGCCGCTCGTAGGCCGCGCCGGACTCAATCCACTTGCGAATCAGTTCGATCTGCGCGGCGGAAAGCTGCTTGCCCGTGTCGGCCGGCGGCATTCGCAGATACTCGTCGTCGCTGGCGATCCGTTCGACGAGCGTGCTTTTCTCGGCATCGCCGGGCACAATCGCGGCCGCGTCATCCCGCTCGGCAATGGCGGCGTCGCGTAGATCCAGCCGCAAATCGGCCTCGCGCGTGGCTTCGTCGGGGCCGTGGCACTGAAAGCAGTTTTCCGCCAGCAGCGGGCGAATGTCGCGTCCATACGACAACGGCGTATCGTCCGCCTTGGCCGTGCAGGCCGTCAGTACGAAAACCAACGCCATCGACATTCCGACTCGATCTGTCATCCGCATTACATCCCTACCGTTCGCTTGTTGCGAAAATGCGTCTATCGACGATCGCAGCGACCGCTTTCGACCGTGCGGCGAGCGCCTATTCTAGTCGATTCCGCCGAGCTTTTCGCCAGGTTTTGGCGTCCGGGGCGGACCACGGTCAAGCAACTCGAGGGATCAATCGTGCGGTCATTGCAAAAAAAAACGGCGCATCGGCGGCAATTCCGCGTTGCGCCGGTTGTCGGGAATCCCCCTAACACGATAGGAGGGCGCGCGTGCCCCTCCTACAGGCCCCGTGCAAGCCGCGTCACGCCGTCTGAAACGCCCATAGACGAGCGTGGCGCGGTCTTGCCGGTTTCTCTCGGCACGGCATTCGCGTTCTTTCGCATTCCCGCGTGCCCACGCGGACGTTTCCCGTGAAATCCAATCGACTTCCGCCGTTGCGAGTTGCCAGATGCCCCTCACGATGTTGCCAAAAGTAAACGCCATGCCCGACGGCCACGACGACGCTACGGCCAGTGCCGCTGGGCGCGGCGGCACCTCCAATTTCAGCGGCACCAATTCCAACGGTGCCGATTCTAATAGCGCCGATTCTCAGGCCGCCGGCCAGCGGGTCGTCGGTTATGAGCATTCCCGCGATTTGCCCCAGTTGCTGGCGAGGCTCAACGCCACGCTGCTCGTCTCGACGTATCAGGCCGGCAAGCTGGCCGTCATCGGCTCGCACGAAGGCAAGCTCGCCCGTTCGTTTCACAATTTTGACCGTCCGATGGGCGTGGCCATCGACCGCCATGCCAATCGCATGGCCGTTGCCGCGCGGAACAAGGTTTGGATGCTGTCGAACAACCGCGATATCACCGCGCAACTCGAACCGCGCGGCGGCTGCGACACCTGCTTCCTTACGCATTCGGCCAAAATCACAGGCGAAATCCAGGCCCACGAAATGGGCTTCGCCGGCGATGAGCTGTGGCTCGTCAACACGCTGTTCTCGTGTCTCTGCACGCTCGATTCTCAGCACAGCTTCGTCCCTCGCTGGCAACCGCGATTCATCAGCGGCCTCGCGCCCGAAGATCGCTGCCATCTGAACGGAATGGCCATGCACGACGGCCGGCCAAAGTACGTCACGGCAATGGGCGAGACCGACGCCGCCGGCGCGTGGCGCGAGAACAAAGCCAACGGCGGCGTCTTGATCGACGTCGACTCCGGCGAAACGATCGCCCGCGGATTTGCGATGCCCCATTCGCCAAGGGTGCATCTCGGGCAAATCTGGCTGTGCGACTCCGGCCGCGGAGCGCTCCTGCGTGTCGATCCCAAGGACGGAACGGTGTCGACCGTCGCCCGCTTTCCAGGCTACACGCGTGGGCTGGCGATGATCGGGAAGCTGGCGTTCGTCGGCCTGTCGCGAATTCGCGAAACGAGCACGTTCGGCGGCGTACCGATCGCCG
>JAJDEG010000151.1 GCA_029259895.1 Planctomycetota bacterium | reverse complement strand
CGTGGACGCCGGACGGGAAGACGTTCTTCATTCGCGGCGGGAAGTTGTGTTACGACATCGGCTGGGTGGGCGCCATTCAGTCGAAGCAAAGCGTGGCCGATGGTCGCTGGCACGACGTTGCCCTGCGCTGGTCGAGCAAAGTGGGCCGCGCCGAGTTGTTCGTCGATGGCAAGCCGGCCGGCTCGGGCGAGTTGCGTCCGAAGCAGCCGGTGTCGGGTCACGTCGTGCGAATCGGCTACACGGCGGAGAATTTCCCGCGGCCGCAAAGCGCATTCAACGGGAAGCTTGCCGACGTGCGATTCTTGCAGCGGGCCGCGACGGACGAAGAAGTAGCTTCGGCTGCGTCGGTCGACAAAGACGAGCATCTCGTTGCCCATTGGAAACTGGCCTCGGCCGACGCCAAGGGAGCGATTCCGAATGAAGCCGGCAATCGCCACGCGGCGAAATGGATGGCGACGAAGCGGATGGCGGCGGCGAGCGATCGCCCAAGCGGTGCGACTTCGCTGCTGGCCGGGCTGACGACGCCGATTCCCGGCGGCCAATGGAAAGCGGATGGCGGTCGGCTGTGCCTGCGCATTCCCGCCGGCGACGCGCCGCTGCGATTCGTGCTCTGGACGACCCGTAGCGAGCATGCGGAGGCGGTTACGGCGTGGACCGAGCGGCTGTCGGCTGCCGAACGAGCGCCCGACCTCGCGCCGCTAACGGCCGGCGGACCGCCGCGGTGGCCGCAGAAGCTGACGACGCAAGCCATACTGGGCGACGGCGACGCTGCATTTGCCGTCGACGTGCTCGTGCGACCGGAGGTCAATCCGTGGCTGGCCCAAACGCGGTTTACCGGCATCGATTTCTTCGATGACGGCGATGGCAAAGGGGACCGGGCGGTCGTTTGCGCTTGGGACGGCGACGTGTGGGTCGTTAGCGGGCTGTCTAACCTGGCCGCGGCAAGCGGATCCGGCGATCGCACGCTCACATGGCAGCGCATTGCGTCGGGATTGTTTCAGCCGCTGGGCGTCAAGCTGGTCGACGGAAAGATCTACGTCACGTGCCGCGATCAACTTGCCGTGCTGCATGACAAGAACGGCGACGGCGAGATCGACTACTTCGAGTGCTTCAACAACGACCACCAAGTGACGGAGCACTTCCACGAGTTTGCGATGGGCCTGCAAGTCGACGCCGAAGGAAACTTCTATTACGCCAAGTCGGCGCGCCACGCGCTCACCGCCATCGTTCCACACCACGGCACGCTGCTTCGCGTCAGCCGCGATGGCAAGCGAACGGACATCATCGCCAACGGCTTCCGCGCGGCCAACGGCGTCTGCCTGAATCCCGACGGCAGCTTCGTCGTCACCGATCAGGAAGGGCATTGGAACCCGAAGAACCGCATCAATTGGGTCACGCCCGGCGGATTCTACGGCAATATGTTCGGCTATCACGACGTGACCGATTCGTCCGACGAAGCCATGCAGCAGCCGTTGTGCTGGATCACCAACGCCTTCGACCGCTCGCCGGCCGAGCTGTTGTGGACGCCCGACGACGCCTGGGGACCGCTCGGCGGGTCGTTGCTCAATCTTTCCTACGGCTACGGAAAAATATTCGTCGTGCCGTTCGACGAAGTCGCTGGTCACAAGCAGGGCGGTATGTGCTCGCTGCCGATCGGATCGCTGCCCACCGGCGTGATGCGAGGGCGGTTTCATCCCGTCGACCGACAACTCTATACGTGCGGCATGTTCGCCTGGGCGGGGAGCGCGAATCAGCCCGGCGGACTCTATCGCATTCGCCACACCGGCAAGCCGATGTATCTGCCGGTTGGATTGGCGGCGCGGCGCGGACGTATTGAGATCACGTTTTCCGACGATCTCGATGCCGGCTCGGCGGCGGAGAAGGGCCGCTACGCGATCAAGACGTGGTCGCTCAAACGCACGGCCGGGTACGGATCCAAGCACTACGACGAAAAGCCGCTGGCCGTCGAATCGGTCGAGCTAGCCGACGACGGGCGTACCGTCCGGCTGGTTTCGCCGGATCTGCAGCCGACGTGGGGAATGGAAATCGTCTGTCGCATCAAAGGCGAGGACGGTGCCGAGAACGAGCGGGTGATTCACAACTCGATCTTCAAACTCGGCGAGTGAGGCCGGGCCGATCGTTCAGGCGACGAATGCCAAACAGTAGAAAACCCAGCCGGTCACGGCCGTCATCGTCATTTCGATCGCGGCCAGCCGCGCCCAAAAGATGTGTGGCCGACTGTATGCTGATGGCCGCGGCGGATTGGGAATCTTGCGGAGCGCCTGCACGATGACGAACACCCAGAGGAATGCCGTTGGAATCGCGAAGAACAGATGAATGAAAAGCGACCGCATCACCCAGTGCGCGGCGGTGCCGTCGCCGTAGTGCGGCGAAAGTTCGGCCCGCTCCCGCCAGCCGCTGATGAGTTGCATATCGATTTCGAACGCGGTCACCGCCAGCAGCAGCACGATCCCCAGCGTTAGCTGAACCTTCTTGTGTAGCGCGTAGTTGCGCCGCGCGCGCACCAGCCAGATACCCCAGCCCATCACGGGCACCACGGCGAACATCGCCACGAACACGACGTCGAGCATGATCGTCGCGCGGCTGCCGGGTAAGAAACCGTTGATGCCGGGTAGGTCGGCGAGGAGGAGCATGAGAACGGGGCGTGGGGAGGATTCAGGATTCGGGATTCAGGATTCGGGGGGGATCGCCGTGACGATTGGCGCTTGGTGAGTTGGGACTGATTGTATCGCCGGACGCCGGTGGCGGAATGCCAACTTGGCCGGCGGCGCACGTCAGCAAGCGCTACGACGTTCGCGAAGCGCGCGAAACGCGGACGCCGTTTCGCTGTGCTCGTAGCGATGCGCGCAGGTCGGATTCGGCCGGTGGCTGCGACGCGGCGAAAAGCTCGTCCGTAGCGAGGTGGTGGGCGGTCGAGGGACGACGTCGCCGTGAGGCTGAGAGGACGCCTTCACGGGGCATTCGTGAGGCCGAGGCGACGACCGCTTCGGCCGCTGCGGATGGAGTCGCCGTGGTCGTTACGCGGCCGAAGAATCTCGCCAGCCGGGCGGCGTCGGCTCGGTCAACCGCGCCATCGCCGTTGAGGTCGCCCATCGCGCGCGTCGCGCCGGTGGTGACTCCGAAGTGACTTTGCACGATGGCGGCGTCGATCAGATCGACGTTGCCGTCGAGGTTCACGTCGCCGGTGGGTAGGTCGGGGCCGCCGGGCGAACCGCCGACGTCGTAGCTGGCTCGCCAGGACGTGGGCAGGGCGAACGACGTGGCGTCGATGAGCGGATCGACGAGGACTAGCGATGGTCCGTCGCCGTCGGCCGCCGTGGGCCAACCGTTGGCGTCGTCGTAAGCGAAATCGAACAGCATCGCGCCGCCGGCATCGACCAATTCGATGGTTTCGCCGCCGTTAGCGAGCCGGTAGTCTTCCACGGTGCCGCCCCACGCGCCCAACACGCGCGGCGACGTTCCGTAACGATTCGCAAACGCATCGGCATTGCGAACGACCACGCCATACTCGCCGGCTGCCAGCACGT
>JAJDEG010000016.1 GCA_029259895.1 Planctomycetota bacterium | reverse complement strand
GGCCGAGAAAAGCACGAAGGCACATGGGAACGCCCACAAGCCGGCAACGCCAACGCCGATGGCCTGGGCCTTGAGTTGCTCGAAACCGCCACCGAGAAGAAGCCCCTTTTCGACGTGAAACAGGCCGATGGCCAAAGTGCCGAAGGCGCCGCAAACTAAGTGGACGGAGATGGCACCGACCGGATCGTCGATCTTGATCCGATCGAACATGACGACGGAGAATACGACGATCACGCCAGCGATCAGGCCGGTAAGGGCCGCATAGTGGACGGGAATGATATCGCACCCGGCGGTAATGGCAACGAGTCCGGCCAACGCGCCGTTGTACGCGAACGAAACGTCTGGCTTCTTGAACTTCAGCCACGAAGTGGCCAAAGCGCCAAACGCACCGGCGCAGGCGGCCAAGTTCGTCGTGACGCACAAGTATGCAAACGAGCCATCCTTAACCGCCGTCGTGCTGCCTGGGTTAAACCCAAACCATCCCAACCACAGGATGAACACGCCAAGGGCGGCCATCGGAATATTGTGGCCGGGGATCGGGTGCACCTTGCCATCTTTTCCGTACTTGCCCAGACGCGGGCCAATCACGATCGCACCGGCCAACGCACACCATCCGCCGATCGAATGCACGACCGTCGAGCCAGCAAAATCGAGGAAACCAAGTTGCTGCAACCAACCGTCGTCGGCCCACAAATTGCCCCACGCCCATTTGCCGAAGATCGGGTAGATCGCGATCGAAATGACCGCGGAGTAGATCAAGTACGAGACGAACTTCGTGCGTTCCGCCATCGCGCCGCTTACGATTGTCGCCGCCGTCGCGCAGAAAACGGTTTGGAACAACAAGAACGCCCAACCGAAAGAAGCCGACTTCCCAACCGCGACTGCGTCGCGTTCGGCGTCGAAGACGAAGTTATTCGTTCCAAACCACCCTTCCCATCCGCCGGCAGCACTAGCGCCAAACATCAAGCCAAATCCGACCAACCAGAACGCCAGCGACCCGATGGAGAAGTCCATCAGGTTCTTCATCAGGATATTGCAAGCGTTCTTCGCGCGCGTCAAACCGCACTCGACGAGCGCGAAGCCAGCTTGCATGAAGAATACGAGAAATGCAGCCAGGCACGTCCACAGCACATCGACGTCGCCGAGCACGGACGACGCCGTGGGTTCTTCGTCCGCAGACGCCGGGGCAACGGACGCGTCGACAGCAACTTCTTCGGCACCCGCGACGTTCGCGAGCAGCAGGATTCCAGCCATACACGTCAAGGTCAGGCCCAACGGCCGGATGTGTTTCAACATGGTCCTATTCCGCCTTTCGATCACTAGAGAATTGGAAACGTATGTGGTGTGGCGAGTGACGCCGGGGTGCAAGCAGGGCGAATCAGGGCCCTTCGATTCGCCGGCCTAATACGCGTCGCCGAAGGTCGCAATCGACGACCTATTCACGGCGCGTGCCAAAACGCGCGCGTCGTGTTCCCGTCAACGTCCGGAAGGCCGCGTAGATCGTTTGCTGGCAATTACTTACGGCGGAAGAAAAAACGACAAGTCACGTCGCCACGAAATCCGGTTCGCCGCGCCTGCCTTCGATGACAGCAAGCGTTGCCGAGGTGGCGCGCACGTGCGAGCTGGGCAGCTAATTCGCCAAACGGAACCGAAAGGCTCGGTTTTTGACGCGTATTCGGCCGAAAGAGCGGGGTCTTGCGGGTTCGCCAAACGGCGGCTACGATGGCGACGCCCAAGTCATTCAAGTCATTTCCGGGCAAGGGCTTACAAGGATAGGGGCGGCTAGCTCAGTTGGTTAGAGCGCCATGCTCACACCGTGGAGGTCACAGGTTCGAGCCCTGTGCCGCCCATTCCCCAGATTGGCACGGTATCGCACGAAGCGGCGATCACCGGCAATTCTGGGGTTTTTTCGTGCTCCGCCGGCTCGGCGTGCGGTTCCGTGCGCGCTACCTGCGAGCGCCTGCTGCGCCGCATTTTGCGCCGCCCCTCGTCGTCGCTTCCGCTACCTTGCGTCGCTCGCGCGAAGTCATCTTCGGTGACTTGCCAATAGTGCTTTTGCGCCACCAGCGTTGAATGCCTCAGCCATGTCGCCGCGACGTGCGCCGGGTGTTCCGCCGCCAGTTCCGTCGCCCGCGACGCGCGGAGATTCTGAAACAACTTGGGCCAGGTCGCCAAAGCCCGCCTTGGTGACGATCCGCTCTAGCTGCGTCCGCAAATTGGCGTTCGCGCCCCGATAGCGTGTAATGACGAATTCCGCCTCTGGTTCGGCTTCATCCCACGCTTGTTCGAGGTAGGGCCGCAACTCAACGAACAACGGCACGACGCGCGTTCCCTTGCCTTCGTGGCCTGCGGTTTTCGGGCTGTGTACGATCATGCGGTTCTCGTCCCAACGAATGTCACCCCAGCGCAGCGCCAGGTGTTCGCTGGGGCAGCGCAACCCGCCAAATCGACTCAAGGCGAACAACAGCCGCCATTGCGAATCGGGGTACGCGTCAAGCATGTTCGCGGCCATTTCGCGGGTGACGAAGAAATCCCGCTCCCGGTTGCCGCCGACGGCCCCTTTGAGTCCGGCGAATGGATTCCGCGCGATCAACTCACGGTCCACGGCGTCTTGAATGAATTGCTTCGCATTGCTGACTCGCTTGCGGACGGTGTTGGGGGCCAATCCTTCGTCCAAAGTGGCTTTCGCATACCGATTCTCGCGGGCTTCGCCCGTTCTCAACCACCGTTCCCAATCGCGGGCTTCGGCCGCCGTAATGCTCGCCAAGGGCCGCTGCACGCCGAAATAGGTGACAAGGCAACGCCCCGCGTGCCGCCAATTGATGAGCGTTGCCGGCTTCACATCCGTTCGACGGTCTGCATAGCTTGCCAAGAACGGTCCCAGTGTCGCCGATTCGGTGGCTTCCGACTTTGCGATCAATCCCGCGCGGGCTAGCTAATCGGCCATCGCCGGTTCCAGACCGGCGACCCAACCGGCCGTATCGGTCTCGATCGCGTGGCCGGTCATCTTTGCGGCCAGCAATTGCTCCACACGAAACTTAACCGCTTCTGCGGCCCGCTGGGAAACCTTCCCCAGCCGGATCGTCGGCCGCTTGCCGTCCGGAGCGACGAACAGAACCCGCCGCCGTCCGCCCGGGTCATTTGCAATACTTGCCATCATTCATCTCGCTTTCTTTGTCGGCTTTCGCCCCAACGTAATCTTCAATTGCAGGAATTCGCCCAAGGCGTTCATGGCTTCCATCGAAAGCCCGCGGTGCCCGTTGTAGAACTGCGCCAGGGCGCTTTCACTGACGCCCGTTTCCTTGGCAATGCGATACCGAGTCAGACCGGAATCGTCGATCGCCTGTCGCAGTTGGTCGGTCAATAGGTTGGATCGTTTCTTGGCCATATCGGCATTGTAGTCAGTGCTGTTCATTAAGAAACGTAACTCTTCCGTGCCAAATCGGAAAGTCGATGAACCGTCCGCAACGCTCGCAGTCCCGCCGGACCGATTGCCCGCCGTGGATTGGAAAGTCCCTCCAAGTTGTCGAACCGCAACGGCAAACGGGATTTGTCGGAGTCGTTACGACCGCCGTTCGCGTCGTGTGCGCATCCGGGGCCGTATCCAACATCTGCCGTAACATCGCCAGCAACGCCGCCTTGTTCGTTCTCAGTCGCTCCAAGACGTCCGACGTCAGTGCGTTCCGCGGCGCATCGACTTCCAGTCCGCCGTCGCTGCGGGGTGCCAAACGGATGTCGCGCTGCTCGCATTCCATTAGCAGTGCCGCCGGAATGGTGGGCGCGCTGCTCATAGCGTCACCTGCACGCGGTCAGAGGACTCGTCAACGGCAAGACACCCAGGTTCTTCAACGCCGGCTAGGATGGCATCCTTGGAGTTGCTGGTGTCTCTATTGGGCAAACCTCCCGTGTTCGTTGCAAGGTCGCCAAGATCATCATCCGAACTTATTCACCCTCGAATGAATCGAGCGTTTGAGTGGCGGGCGTGGCGTTGGGGTGATGTGCGGGCGTAGCGGCTCCTTTCCCGTGGTTTGTTGTTGGCTCGGCGTTGTGGGAGAAGGTGGATGCGATCATCTTGGCCTCGCTATTCGCGGCGGACCTCGCGGCGGAAGGCGTGGCGTGGCGGCGGCATCCACGCTCGCAGGTGCGGGCCGGCGAGAGGCCCGAGGCGGCTTGGCAACGTCCAGCGTTGCAGACGTTCGGCCAACATCCGCCAGAACGGCGCGACCACCCGCGCCACGCGGAGCACGACCTCGTTGCAGAAAGCGGCGGATGCCCTGCGCGGT
>JAJDEG010000150.1 GCA_029259895.1 Planctomycetota bacterium | reverse complement strand
ATGCAATTCCCGCAGCTCAGGAAACCTCGCCAGCAGCCGATTGCACGTCTCATGCGTCGCGGGCTCGCCGACGACCCAACGGGCCAGCGTCCAATGCAACCACGGCACGTACCACATTCGATTGCATACCGGCACGTCGCGGGCGACGCGGCACCGCAGGCGGACTTCGGCCGGCGAAATACTCGGCGACCAGCGTTTGATGCACACCGGTCCCAGCCGCCAGATGTCGCGGCTCTCGCCACCACCGGGAAGTCGGGCGAACCGGCCACGGCGGGCCAAGAAACGGCCCAACGTCGCCCCAAGATATCGCGACCAAGCCACGCGGATCACGGCCCTTCAAAGGTCTGCACGGTCGGCCCAGGGAAGTCGCCCAGATACCGAATCCGCGCCGTGGTGAGATAGATTTCCGGATAAGCGACGTAGATGATCCGCTTGAACGCGAAGTCGATCCACTGCGCTGCGGTCGATGTCCGCCGCAGCCAGAACATGCACGACGCATCGGCCTCGTCGTGCTCGACTTCATCGTCCAGGTTCAAGGCCAACGTCAAACCGCTGCAAGGCACGTTGTTCGTTAGTGGTGCCATCGTGCCGGAGCGGACGACGACATCGACCTTCGCCACGCCGGGCGACGCACCGCTTGATCGCAGCTAAGGCGAATCGCCCATCTTTCGCCTCCGAAAACTTTTCGGATTCTCGGCGGCATGGCGATCACCGCACTTGCTCTTCCCCCGCCCGCATGGCTCTGTGTGTCGTGTCGCGACGCCGCTGATCCGCCGAGATTCGACGGGCGGCGCTGTGAAACGCCAGAACGGGAGAACGACCATGTCCGCAAAGAAGACCACTGCGAAGAAGCCCGCCCACAAGGGAACGACCAAGTCGCCCGCGAAGTCCAAAAAGCCGAAGCCCGAGGCCAAGATGTCTGCCCTCGACGCTGCCGCGAAGGTGCTGGCCGAGTCGGGCGAGCCGATGACGACCCGCGAGTTGATCGAGGCGATGGCGACGAAGGGCTATTGGAGCAGCCCGGCGGGCGCAACGCCCGACCGAACGCTTTATTCGGCTTTGCTCAGGGAGATCAATACGAAGGGCAAGGACGCCCGGTTCGCGAAGACGGAGCGGGGCAAGTTCGCGGTGAAGAAGTAGCCGCTGCCGCCACGCTCTCGCCCACCAACGCCCGCGACGCCCAACGTCGGGGCGTTTTCTCCAGCCTTAATCGAAAGCAATGGCGGATTTCGACGTTCCAACAAGTGCGCTGGCATCGTACGATTCAGATATGGTGTCGAAAACTGGTTGTTGCTGGAGGTAGCGCCATGCTGGTCCGTTGTGCGGGTATTCCTTTCATCGTCACCTTCGCATTTGCCGTGGCGTCTTGCGCCGTCATTATCGGGTTGTTGGCAACGGCGACCGATCCCGACGCTCGGGAGAACGATCTCGACTACCTGGCGCAGCTCCAAAAGAAAGATGCACTGGTCATTTACTATGACCAGTGGGATGAAAACACGGATTCCTATGCCGACACACCGCGGCAACCATTGCCGGAGGCGGAACGCGTCGTTCGTACGGTGTCCTTCGTCAACCGTTTTTCGGCGCATGAGTTCGTGGACGCCGATTTGGTTCGCATCCATTGCTTGAAGGAATTGAAGTCGCTTTGTGTCGCAGGTTCGAAAGTCACAGACAAAGGCGTCTTCGCAATCGGTCGGTTGACGAAGCTCGAATCGCTCGATCTGAGTGGTACGGCTACGACTGACGCTGGATGCAAGTCGCTGGCCGACATGTCGTCGCTGAAGCGTCTTGTTTTGGCCGATACGAGTGTCAGCGATGAAGGAGTTACGAACCTACGATGCCTGCGAAAACTCGAACACTTGGACCTGAGTGGGACGGACGTGACCGAAAAGTGCCTCGAAACGCCGGTGATGTTGCCGAATCTAAAGTGTGTTTTTTTGGGACCTAACGTTGTGCGCGGTGATGTCGACCTATTTGATCGCCTTCCGCAGTTGGAGTTTTATAGCCTCGGCAAACTGTGCGTCGGCAGGAATCGTTAGCTTGTCCGCCCTGTTGACGGCCCATAAGTCGGTTAGCTCGCTGGCCACAAGCACGAGATCATGACGTGCGTGGTCTGACATCCGCGAGGCGACAGGCTGCGGCAGACGAGCAACGTTTGCCCGCGGTCAGGCTCACCAAGGCCTCGTCCCTTGGCGCGCACGACGCCCCGCGTCGGGACGCTTTCTCGTCGTTGGCGTCGCTCGCCAACCGGCCCCGCCGAACGCAACACGGCGCAAACGTCACGGCGTATGGCCGAAATCGCCCTGCGCAGTCGTTTCGATACGTACATCGAGGGCGCCGACGACGGTACGCTACCTCGCAATCCTCTATCGCTTCAGAAAGTGCTCCAAGAAAGCAAACGCTTGGGCATTCGACTCGGCCGTTGGGCTGTGGCCGTCTCGCATCGTCATGGCCACTCGCTCCGTGTGGCCGAGCCGTTTGTTAACTTCGATCGCATGGTTCAACGCCACCCAATGACTTGGGCGGTCCTGAGCGCCGCCGGAGACAAGGAAAGGTCGGGGCGCCATGAGCGCGTGGAGCTCGTGCAGGTCATGGCCTTCGGCGACCAACCGTTTGTAGGCGCCGGTGCGAGGACGTGCGCGGTCGGGGATGCCCGGAGCACGCTGCTTGTCCGCGGGCTGGCTGAGGTCATACCCCAGATACCACTTTTCCCAGTAGTTGGCGTTCGCGTCCTTTTCATTCCAGACGATTCCCGGATCAACCCACACTGCACAGGCAAACCGCTGATGGAGGCACGACGCGAACATCGCCCACTTCCCGCCGAACGAATGTCCGATAATGCCAACTCGTTGCTCGTCTACCTGCGGTAAGTTGGCGAGGGCATTGCAGCCGTTTGCCGCCGCGTATGCGAGGTACGACAACGGCTGGGTGCCACCGGCTTCAACCGTCGGCGATCGGACCGGTCCGACCTCGCCGATGCACAATGCGACAAACCCGCGTTTTGCCAACTGATACCCAAAGTCCACCCGACCTCGCTGCTTCTCCGTAAGTCCAGCACTATCCTCGGCGTTGTACCAGGGGACCACGACGGCCGGGAAGGGACCTTTGCCGTCCGGAATGAGCAAGTATTGCCGTGCGACGAATCTGTCCTGCGCCACTTCGATTTCGATCTCGTGCCGCGAAAAGGATTCGACATGGTCGAGTTTCGTGAATTTGATCCGCGGCTTGTCGACTAGTTCGGGCCACGGCCCAAGAACACCACGCCAATACCTCAGGATTTCCTCTCGCCGACGTGGCCAATCCTCCGCCGTCCGAACTGGTGAACCATCGTCGAAGTTCAGTACCGAACGATAGTCGCCGAACGTGCCCTGAAATTCCTCGGGCGGCGTAAAGAACGGCGCCAGTTCCCGCCATTCAACGGATACATTCTGGGCGAGGGAGGTGCATGGCGCGGCTGCCAGGATGATCAGCCAGGCGAGTATGGTGTATTGCATCATCGCTCCCGCAGCTTCAATTTGGTGCCAACCATTGATCGACCTCGACATTTCATGTCATATTAGAGGCGCGGATGCGAATGCTGCAATCGCTATCTGGACGCGGCCGCCACGTGCGGCAGTGAGGTCGAGGCCGACAAGTTGCTTGCCGAGGTCGTCCGGCGAAAGCTTCGGACGTCGACGCTCGAAGAGCGGGAGTCCGAAGGCATCGGCTTCCACAAGGTCGGCGTTTGGTCGCCACGGCGGGTGCTCCAATTCCTAGCCGGCCGCGACGCCGCGAGGTGGTTCAACGTAACGCCGCACCAGCGCCCACGACGGCGATCGTCGGGGCGTTCACTTCGGTGCGGGGACGACGGGCACCAGGGCGAAATACGCTACGGACCTCAACGGCTGTGAACGAGGTCGGTGTCTGTGCCTTTCACGGAAATGTCGTCCCGCTGACGAGATGCGTCCGCAGCCTCGGTTTTCAGGGAAACCTTTTCTTCAAGAGACTCAATGCGGCGAAGCACTGCGTTGAGTTCGTCGGCGTAGCCTCGCCAATAATCGCCACGACGGAATGAAATCGGCTCAACGGACTCGCCATTAGCCAAGCTCCGAAGGAAGCGTCGCGCTCGGACCATTGGACCGGTGAAGCGGTTAGTGCATCGCAACAAGTCGCGGACCATGAGCACTGTCAAGGCGCCTGCGATTACGAGGCCGGGCGCATATCGCAGCCAGATGCTCGGCGAATTGGGGTTGGCAAGTCCAAGCACGGCGAAGATGTAATCGGGGGAAAGCAAAGCAACGAACACGACGAAGATAGCAAGACACCAATAGATGAGGCAGCGAGTGACGAGGGCTCCCTGGACTTCCGGGTCGACGAACAATCGTCGGCGTGGCTGCTGGTTGGACATAGCGACGACCTCTCATCTGTGTTTGCGTAGCCTGACTGTGAAGCGGCAGGGCCAACACAAACTTACAACGCGGAACCGTGCGGCTTAGCTGAGTTGAGCGATTTACTTGCATCGTCCAAGATTTTTCCAGAAATGCCGACTTTGAGGCCGAACGTTCTGCGGTGGGCTGCAGAATACTCGTTTCTTCCGTCACTCCCACATCACTGGAATAGGCGTCCGACCGCCGCTTCATCCTCCACCGCGACATGCAAATACCCCGACGTGATGCTCACGTTGGCGTGGCCGGCGGCGTCGCGGACTTCGGCTAGCGTTCGGCCGCCGGCCAGGGCGTGGCTGATGAACGTGTGGCGGCCGTGGTGGATGGTGAGCGTGCGGAGGCGGTCGGGGCCGAGGGCTTTGCAGGCAGTGCGGAATC
>JAJDEG010000149.1 GCA_029259895.1 Planctomycetota bacterium | reverse complement strand
TGCTTTGAGTGACATTTGCTTGATTTTATCGATTTTATCGGTTACTCTTAACTCTTGACGCACTAAGGCATTTCTCGCGCTCGATCGGGCGCAGGCGGCGTCCAGCGGCAATCGTCGCTCGCTGCCGCCGCGACCCGACGTTGGGTGGATTCTTTTCTGGCCCCTGGAAGGATATCGGATCACCATGCAATTCCGATTTCGCACAAACCAATCGCCGGCGCGACGTGCGCCGGGCCGTCGTAGCGCGCGCCGTTCGAGTGGCGCTGGTGCCCGTCGATTGCGGCTCGAGCCGCTGGAGACGCGGACGCTGTTGGCCGTGACGCCGCTGATCGGCGGTACGACGCAGGCCCGCGTGCTCGTGCCGACGCTAGCCGACTACGACGATCTCGGCCTCGACTGGACGGGCACGGCGGAACCGTTCCCCGACGCCGCGTGGCCGCAGACGCCCGGCGCGGGGCCCAACGGTGTGGGCTACAACGCGCTGACGGCGGCCTACGATCCGTACATTGGCGAGAACATTCAGACATCCATGCAGGGTAATTCGCGGACCGCGTTCGTGCGGATCCCATTTTCGGCCACCGACGTCGGCGGCTTCGACGGTTTGACGTTGAAGATGCGTTTCGACGACGGGTTTATCGCGTATCTCAACGGGACGGAGATTCAGCGGGCGAACGTCAATCCCGCGCTGGCGTTCCCGCCGTATACGACGGGTTCTAGCGGGCCGGCTGCCGCCGGGGCGGCGTTTACGACGTTCGACGTCACGAGCCAGTTGAATCTGCTCAACGAGGGTACGAACGTTCTGGCGATTCGCGGTTTCAACTTCACGCTGTCCAATACGACATTCCTCGTGCAAGCCGCACTCGACGCCAATCGGCCCGACACGGTGACCGTGGCCAACGACGACGCGGTCGCGTTTCGCACGGATCAGGCCGCGCCGGTGATCAACGTGTTGGCCAACGACGTGGCCGGCTCGGCGGCCATCGATCCAAGGACGGTCGAGGTCGTCAGTCAAGCCAATGGCGGAACGACGACCGTCAACGCAACTACCGGCGCGATCACGTACACGCCAAACGCCGGTTTTGCGGGTACGGACACGTTCACGTATCGCGTGCGCGATACGGCCAACGTGCCAACGCCGGGCGGCGGAACACAACCGGTGACGGTGGTCGCGCCGGCGACGGCTCCGCACCGGACGTTCGTGCCGACAAACGACACGTTGGCGCTGACCTGGACCGGCGGCAACGAGCCGTTCAACGACGCGGCATGGGTGGCAGGTGTGGGCGGCATCGGGTATGACCCCACGGGAGCGCCGGTCGATTTCGCGCCATTCATCAACGACAACGTCCAAGTGCGCGTCAGCGGCATCAACCCAGGCATATACGAACGAATCCCGTTTACGGCCGATCCGGCGACGACGTCCGGATTGAGACTGCGGCTGCGGTACGACGACGGCTTCATCGCCTACATCAACGGCGTCAAGGTCGCCGAGAATTTCGCCCCGGCGACGCCGCTCTACAACTCTCTCGCCACGGGCCAAAACGGCGATACGGCCGCGCTGGTGCAGCAAGAGTTCATCGTACCGATGACCAGTGTCAACTTGCGTTCGGGCGCCAACGCGAACGTCCTCGCCATTCACTTGCTCAATCAGGCAATCGGCAGTTCCGATATCTTGATGCAAGCGGAATTGATCGCCGACGTGAGCACGAAGGGCCTGTGGTCGAACGAGGCGACGGTCACCGTGAGCGTTACCGGGCCGGGGCCGGTGGCCGCGCCCGATTCGGGGTTCACGCAGGTCGCCACGCCGGTGACGATTCCCGTGTTGGCGAACGACGTGCCAGGGTTTAGCGGCGCGGCGATCGTGCGAGACACGGTGGCTGTAACCGTGCCGCCGGCCAACGGCACGACGCAAGTCGATTTGGCGACCGGCGATATTACGTACACGCCGGACCCCGGTTTTTCGGGCGACGATGTATTCACGTATCAGGTGCGCGACAATGCGCCGATCGGCGGGACGCAAACGTCGATTATCCTGCCCCGTTCTTCGCCCAATTGGCGGTATCTCGACACAGGCATGGACCCCGGCGGCACGACGTGGCAGACCGCCGGCTTTAACGATTCTGCTTGGCTCGTGGGCACCGCTCAACTCGGGTACGGCGACATCCAGACGACGACGACGGCCGTCGTGTACCCGACCACGTTGTTTCGCAAGACAATCACGCTGACGAGCGCCGACGTCGTCGAACTCAAGGTGCGATTATTGCGCGACGACGGCGCGGCGGTTTACATCAATGGCGTTGAGATTCGCCGCGATAACTTGCCGATGAATGCAGCGTTTACCGATTTCGCAAACGCTGGCGCCGTTGGTGGCGCGGAGGAAGAACAGTACATCGAGACGACGCTGACGGCCGCCGACTTGCAGATGCGTGGCGTGACGTTCATTATCGGTGACAATATTATCGCGGCCGACGTCCATCAGGATAATGCGACGAGTTCTGATATCGGCTTCGACGTGGAACTGGAAGCGACGTTTTCCGCTCCTAGCGGCAATGTATCGAACCCCGCCGAGGTCCACGTTCACGTCAACGCGCCGCCGGTGGCGGTGAACGACACGATCGCGGTTGGCCCGCAGGGGACGACGGGAACCGTGCCGAATTCGATTACGTTTAATCCGCTGGCGAACGACAGCGATCCCGACAATTCGCCGAGCACGCCGGCGGGAAGTACTGGTCTCGACCCGAGGACCGTCGTCATCACGCAGCAGCCGCCGCCATTCAAGGGAACCGTTTCGGTGAACCCGAATACGGGATTCATCACGTACACGGCGACCGGGCTGTCGACGCCGCAGATCGTAACGTTCCGCTATACGGTACGGGACTACGAAGGCGCAGTGTCGTTGCCAGCGACCGTGACGGCGAACGTTGTCGTCGTGGCCCCGCAGGTGATGGACGACACGGCCGTAACGGCCGAAAATACGCCGGTCGTTATCGATGTGCTGGCGAACGACGCGAAGGGCGATTTGACGCTCAACCTGGGAAGCGTAACGCTCGACTTGCTGGCCCCGCCCTCCAACGGAACGGTGAGCGTCAACTCGACGACCGGGCGGATCACGTATACGCCGAACGCGGGCTTCCGCGATCAATTCGATTCGTTCGGATACACGCTATCCGACATCAGCGGCAATCGGTCGAACACGGCCACCGTGTCGGTCGACGTGTTTTCGAGGGCGATCGCGCGCGAGGACGGCTTCGCACTGAACCAGGGCGATCTAACCGTAACGATCCCGATCGCCGACATGCTGGCGAACGACTATTTCCCGAGTTCGTTCCAGCCGGAAGTGGTGATCGTTCCCAACAGTTGGACCAAAGGATTGCCGCCCGTGATTAACCGCGTCGGCGGCGTGCAGCAGTCGATCACGTTCACGCCGACGGCGGGCGCGACCGGCGTGGCAGGGTTCAGCTACTACCTGGCGGACGTCGTGCCGAATCCGACGCGGCCGAACTCGAACAATGCGCGGGTGAATATCGCCCTGGGGGCGGTGAACGTCAGCGGCATCGTGTATGTCGACGTGAACCGCAACAATGTGTACGACGCCGGCGAGCAACTCGTGCCCGACGCGACGATCGTGCTGACGCGGGCGGGCGATCCGGCGTTTCGTCGTACCACGATGACGAACAGTTTGGGCGCATACAGTTTTGCTTCGACATCGGCCGGCGTGCTGCCGCCGGACACGTATACGATCACGCAGATTCAGCCGTCGCTGTACCTCGACTTCACAGCGGGGGTGGTGAACTCGTACACCGCGGCGCTGACCGCGCGGGATAACCCGGGCTACGACTTCCGCGAGTGGACGGTCAATCCGCAGTTCTTCACGATGCTGGCCAACTATGGCGGCGGGTTTTTGGCCTCGCAGCAGCCGGTGTCGCTTTCGGCCAATTCGCTGGTCGTGCCGTACGACTTGGGCTGGAACGGGGCGTTCACGGCCAAGGCGACGTACGATCCGGCACTGGGGTCTGTGTCGGTGAAGTTGTACAACTCCGCCGGTTCGGTTGTGGCCAACTCGGCGACGAATCCGTCGTCGACGCCAGGAAACTCCGTAATCAACTACTCCGCCAGCGCGTCGCAGCCGCTCGTGCTGGTCGTTTCTGGCACGAATCCGAACGTGTCGATTGAGTCGCCGAGCCTGGGCACGTCGGCCGGCGACACGACGCCGCCATTCGTCTTCAATACTTCGCTATCGAGCTCGATGTGGTCGCCGGCGTTCGTCGATAATCTCACCGCGCACCACATGGGGGCAGCCGGGTACAACGTGGCGGCGGGCGAAACGCTGCCGTGGCGAAATCTGGACCGCGTGTCGATTCGGTTTACCGAGCCGGTCACCGTGGGGCACAACGATTTGCGCCTCTGGGGCGTGGCGGTCGAGGACTATCCCCAGGAAGTGGGCATCCAGAGCTTCAGCTACGATCCGTTCACGTTCACGGCCACCTGGACGCTCACCCAGCCGATCGCGGCGGATCAGCTTCGCGTGAGCGTGTCCGACGCCGTCCGCGATACGTGGGGCAACCGCGTAGGCGGTACGATTGGCTACGAGAGGCTGTTCAACGTGCTAAGCGGCGGTACGGCCAGTTTGGGCGACGTGTTGGCTCGGCAGTTCTCGTCGATCGGAACGGAGCGCTATTCGCCGTACTACGATCTGGACGGCAACGGCACGATCAACTTCGTCGATGCGATTCACATGCGCAACGCGGCGGGGACGGCGCTACCGATTGGCACTCCCGGCGACGGGACGACCAGCACGCCATCTCCGCAGGCACCGGCCGCCGTCGTGGTGTCGGCGACGCGGGACATCGGATTGGACGCCGGCGCGTCGACGCGGCGATCGACACCGTCGGTCACGCGGACGGCAACCGCGCAACGGCTGATTGCCCGCGGCACGCGCGCGGCGGCGACTGACGCGGCACTCGGCACGTCGACCGATGTGGAGAATTCGTCCGGCGCGACGAGTTCCCTGACGGCACTTCGAGCGCGACGTGCGGCAAGGACCGTCGATCGAGCCTTGAATTCGCTCGGCGGGACGCTGTAGTGCTTCGGCGCGCCGGATCACTCGCGCGTCAGTTTTCGCCGTGATTCCTCGATCCGCTTGACGTCTTCGGCGGATGTGGCTGGATAGCGGAGTTGCAGTCGGCGGATCGTGTCGACGACGATGTTGGCAACCATCGCGCGGGTGACCCATTTGTGGTCGGCCGGGACGACATACCACGGCGCCCACGACGTGCTCGTTGCGGCGAGCATCTTTTCGTAAGCCCGCATGTAGTCGTCCCAGTACGCGCGCTGGGCGACGTCTGCCGCGGAGAACTTCCAATGCTTCTGCGGATCGTCGATCCGCTCAAGGAACCGCTGTCGCTGTTCGTCCTTCGACACGTTGAGGAAGAACTTGATGATCGCGGTGCCGTTTCGCGTGAGGTGTTGCTCGAAGTTGTTGATGTCTTGGTATCGCGACTGCCACAATGCCTTGGTCGGCTTGGCGCCGGGAATCCGCTGGGCTTTAAGGAGTTCCGAATGCACGCGGACGATCAACACCTCTTCGTAGTAGGAGCGATTGAAAATGCCAATCCGTCCTCGCTCGGGCAGCGCCTTCATGCATCGCCAGAGAAAGTTGTGGTCCAACTCCTCGTCGGACGGCTTCTTGAAGCTGAAGACCTGGCAGCCCTGCGGGTTGATGCCCGACATGACGTGGCGGATGGTGCCATCCTTGCCGGCTGCGTCCATGGCCTGAAAGACGAGTAGCACGGACCACGAGTTGGCCGCGTAGAGCAACTCTTGAGCCTCGGCCAGTTGCGATACGTCCTGGGAAAGCAACTCCTGGGCGAACTTCTTTCGCTGCTTCTTGGGCAAATCGCCGTCGCCGGCCCAAGCCGGATCGTGGTTCGCCAGCCGAAATCGACCGCCGGGTTTCACGCGGCAGCGATCAAATATCTTGCCGAGCATGCGTGCGCGACTTGCGGGAGTCGCGGAGCGTTTTTCTCGCGCCATGGGGCCGATCCTGTGGAATAACTACGGCGGTTGCAAACAAGAATGCATCGAACGGCGGCACGCATTCGCGGATGCCACTGTTCGATGGCTGCCGTTTAAGGATAGTTCGCACACACCGGGGAAACCACGAATGTCGCGCGGATTTTCGGGGAACGGGAGATTACGGCCTGCCGTTCGAGCGGCCAGTCAATTCGTTCGACGCCGGCGCATCGTTTTCTGCGCGTCGGGAACTTGGACCGGCGGGCCTAGCGACTTCGGTTCGTCGATGCGAAATCGCGTTACCTGCTTCCGAAACGGACGGTTAATGAATGCCGCAGCGCTAATTATGCGCCATTGCGCGGGCGGCACCGTGCGGCTTGGGCAGCGAGGACGCCGCCGCCGCGCCTTCGACGAACATGCCCATGCGGCGAAACTTCTCGTATCGTCCGTCGAGCAATTCGGCCGTTGGTTTGGCTTTGAGTTCGCGCAGAGTGCGTTGCAAGAAGTTCTTCATGCGATTAGCCATTTGCCGCACGTCGCGGTGCGCTCCGCCGAGCGGTTCCTCGATGATCTCATCGACGACGTTGAACGACTTGAGGTCTTTGGATCCGAATCGCAACGCCTTGGCGGCTTGAGGGGCAAACTCGTGGCTCTTCCAAAGAATGCCGGCGCACCCTTCCGGGCTGATGACCGAATAGTATGCGTACTCGAGGATCGCCACGCGATCGCCCACTCCGATGCCCAACGCCCCGCCCGACCCTCCTTCACCGATGACGACGCAAATGATGGGCGTCGGCAGTCGCGACATTTCAAACATGCTCTCGGCAATCACTTGCGCCTGCCCTCGCTCTTCGGCTCCGATGCCGGGATAAGCGCCCGGCGTGTCGATGAAGCAAATCACCGGCAGGCCGTGCTTGGCGGCGAGGCGCATTTTCCGAAGTGCTTTGCGGTAACCTTCGGGATGCGCGCAGCCGAAGTAACAGGCATTGCGTTCTTTTAGCGTCTTTCCCTTTTGATGGCCGACAACCATCACTTTGTACTGGTCGATCTTGGCGAATCCCGTCCGCATTGCCCGATCGTCGCCGAAACAGCGGTCGCCGTGCAGTTCGAAGAATTCGTCGAACACGAGCTCCAGGTAGTCGGTGGTTTGCGGACGATTCGGATGCCGCGCGACCTGGACGACCTGCCAGGGGTCGAGTTGGCTGTACGTCAGACGAATAAGCTCGGTGCGTTCGCGGCGCAATTGGCGGAGTTTTTCGGAAGTATCCGCCGGCGGGTTGACGATCGCCTCGATCTCGGCGATGCGCTGTTCCAAGTCCAGAATCGGCTGCTCAAACGCCAGGCCGGGAGGCAGATTCGTCATCGTCGGAGGATCCAACGGGGTTCGAGATCGCAAGCGAATAAAGCGGCTTTGTTCGTCCGCGGACGGTCGCCAGCGTTTGTCGACCGCGGGATATTGGATGCCAGCGACGGAAAGACCGTCACTCGATCCCGCGATAGGCATGACGCGGCGAAAACCTTCCTAACGGCAATCGAAAAACCGTTTCCGTAGTCTAGTCGACGCGAATGCCGTGGAAAAGGCCGATTGCCCCCTCGCAATAGTGGTGTTCGACGCGGTCGTAACAGATCGATGGTCGCACGCGACGGAAGGTAATTTGCGCAACGTTCGTACTCGATCGGCATGGCCGCGCGGGGCTGTGGCGTTAGAATGACCGTTTTCCCATGCACGATCGCCCGGAAAGCGGCGCGACGCGGTTCGGCACGATGCGGCCGGTCGTCGATGCCGATTTCGCTACCGTTGACCGCGGATGCCACCAGGATTCGATTTATTTAGCGGTTGGTCCTACTTCGGGATCATCGTGTTCTTGATTCTCACCGGCTGCGGATTTCCGCTGCCGGAAGAGGTGGCGTTCGTCTACGCCGGCGTGCAATCGGCGCTGGGCAACCTGAACTGGGCGTTGGCGTTGGCGGCTTGCGGCGTTGGCGCGCTGCTGGGCGATTCGGTGATGTACGGCATCGGTCGCCTCGGACGCGGCTGGATCGGGCGGCACGCCTGGTTCTCCCGGATCGTCCATCTCGAACGCGAGGAGCAGGTGCGGCATCTCATCGCTCGGCACGGAATTAAGGTCTTCTTCGCCGCGCGGTTCATGGTCGGCGTTCGCGGTCCGCTGTATGTGACGCTGGGAATCCTCAAAGTGCCGTTCTGGCGTTTCATAATAATCGACACGATCTGCGCTTCGGTCGTCGTCGGAGTGTTCTTCTCGCTGAGCTATTTCTTCGGCCAGAGCGTTCTAAAGTGGATTCGCCAGGGCGAGTGGCTGATTTCGATTCTGCTCATCGCGGCGCTCGCCGTGGGCGGAGTGTTTTGGCTGCTGCATTATCGCCGCAAGAAGCGCGAGGCGGATGCAGATTTGGCCGCGACGCACGACGAGCACGTCGACTCGGTCACGGAGAGTTTGCTCGGCGTTGCTCACGAAGAGTTGACGCGCGAGTCGCCCCGGCACGAAGCGCCCCGGCCCGAGGCGAACGACGCCGATTCGACCGATGGCGACGGGAGCGGTGGGCCGGCAGCGGCGACGGACCGAGAACGTCGCGCCGACGGAAACGGCCGACACGACGGTGGCAGCCGCGTCGATGGCGAAGGCGCCGATCGCGACGGCAGCAGCCGGGACGCGGCGTCTAGCTCTCGCGGCTAGTCGTCGCCAACGTCTGACTCGCGCGACTCGGCATTCCTATCCGTTTCGTCTCGCCCGCCCTATAATTCCTTTCGTTATGGCCATTATTGAAATCGCCGGCTTGCGTAAGGATTATCGCGTCTATCAAAAAAAAGAAGGCCTGCGCGCCGCGCTGGCCGGGCTGTTTCATCGCGAGTATCGCACGGTCGAAGCGGTCCGCGGCATCGACCTGACCGTCGAACAAGGCGAATTCGTCGCTTTTCTCGGTCCCAACGGCGCTGGCAAGACGACGACGCTCAAGTTGCTGTCCGGCGTCATCACGCCCACCAGCGGCACGGCCACGGTGATGGGGCACGTCCCGTGGAATCGCGACAACGCCTATCGCCGCCGCTTCGCGCTGGTCATGGGGCAAAAAAACCAACTGTGGTGGGACTTGCCCGCCCAGGAATCTTTCCGTCTGCACCAGCAGATCTACCGCATCTCCGCGGACGACTTCGACCGCACCCGCGACGAACTGACGGACTTGCTCGACGTTCGCAAGCTGCTCGGCCAGCCCGTTCGCGAATTATCGCTGGGCGAGCGGATGAAGATGGAATTGATCGCCGCGCTGCTGCACTCGCCCGACGTGCTGTTTCTCGACGAGCCGACGATCGGGCTGGACGTGGTGGCTCAGCACAACGTGCAGACGTTTCTCAAGCACTATCAACAGTTTCGCAAGATCACGATCCTGCTCACCAGCCACTATATGAAGGACGTGGCCGCGCTGTGCCGCCGCGTGGTGATCATTTCGCACGGCGAGATCATCTACGACGGGTCGCTCACCGGCATCATCGACCGCTTCAGCACCGACAAGATCGTGACGCTGCTGTTCGGCGACGGCCGTCTGCCCGACGACCTTTCGCAATACGGCGAGGAGCTGGAACGGATGCCGCCGAAGGTGAGGCTCCGCGTGCCACGTTCAGCGGTGGCCAAGATGCTTGCACAAGTGCTGGCCGATCACACGCTCGAGGACGTCGGCGTGGAAGACCCGCCGCTCGAAGAAGTGATCGCCGACGCTTTTGCTCAGCGACCGGCAGCCGCCGCGGAACCGGTCGTCGCCGAGCGATAGGTTCTTGCAGAGCGGTAGTTTCTTTCGGCCCGCCGGCGGCGAGTTTCGGTTGGCGATTTGCGCGTCGATGGTACGACTGCTCTTGGTGATCCGCCGCACGAAGGGTACGCTACCGCCGCCGAATTCGTTCCCTGTCCGACGGTGTCGCCATGAGAGAGAAGCTGACCGTCTTGATTCCCTGCCGAAACGAGCGGAAGAACATCCGCGCGTGCATCGCGTCGGTACAAGGACTGGCCGACGAAATCCTCGTGGCGGATTCGTTGTCGACCGACGACACGCTCGACATCGTCCACTCCATCGGCGGCTGTCGTGTCATCGAACGCGAGTTCGTCGGGTACGCCGATTTCAAGAATTGGGCGATTCCGCAGGCCAGCCATCCGTGGGTGCTGATCGTCGACGCCGACGAGCGCGTCACGCCGCGGCTCGCCGACGAGATCCGCGGCATCCTCGCCGCGCCCCCGGCCGAACTCGACGGCTATTGGATCGGCCGGGAAAACTATTTTCTCGGGCATCGGATTCGCCACTGCGGCTGGAACACGGACGCTGTGTTTCGACTGATCCGCCGCGACCGCTGCCGCTACCGCCAGGTCCGCGTCCACGAGGAGATCGACGTCGAGCCGCGCCGGGCCGGGCGGACGAAAGCCAATCTGACGCACTACACGTATTGGACGTTCGACCAGTTCTTCGCCAAGCACGTTATGTACACGCGGCTGGGGGCGGAAGACGCTTGGGAGCACGGCAAGCGAACCGGCTTCTATAATCTCGCCCTGCGGCCGCTCCTGCGGTTCGTGCAGCTTTATTTCCTGCGGCTCGGCTTCCTCGACGGCCTCGCCGGGCTGCAAGTCTGCATGCTCACGGCGTTCTTCAACACGTTCGTCAAGCAGGCCCGGCTATGGGAAATGCAGCACGCCCTACCGCAGCCCGACGACGATCCGAGCTTAACGGCAAACGCTAAACAGCCGCGCGCCGCCGCGTAGATCGCCGCGCTGTGACGGTTAACGCGATACAGCCAAACGCCGCAAGCGCCCACGAACGCGGCTCCGGCACGGCCGCAATCGGGGATCTGCCGACGAGAACGGACAGACGCGGCTGCTCGATCGCGGCTGCGAAAGACGAATCGATCGCGAAATCTCCCCTCTGTGGCTTGACCTAGGGGATGGGCCTCCGCAAAATAGGAGGCGGTTGTGTTCTTGCTAGAGTATCTCGATGTTCAAGATTTCTTAGCGGGTCGGATTGGGGCGGAAACTTAACGGCGATTCGAACGCTGCGTTTGCCGGATTTTTTCAATGAGCTTGACTCGTTGAGAAGTCGGCGTCGCGGCGGTTTGGGGACACCGTCGATGAACAAGCCACACCGCAACAAAGCGCTTACGGCGACGATCAATCGGCTGGCGTTGCGATTCGAGGGAACGGCGAGTGACGCCGGCGAGATAACGTATCGCTCGGCGGTAGTTCGCGTGACGACTTCGGCCACGGTGGCGGACGTCGTCGCTGAGCTTTCGCAGCGGCGTGGACCGGTTTACGTGGCGATGACGAATCGCGAGGGAGTCCGCGAGGCGCTACGAGCCGCCGACGGCACGAAAGTTGGCGTCATGCAGCCGGACGGAGAAATCGTGCGGCCAGCGGAAGAATAACGCGAAGGGTTCGCGTGGCGAGCGTTAGGGCGTCGAGGAGCCGCTACGCTAATCCACTTCGAACGGCCCATACGGCGGCCTGCGTGCGGTCGGCCACGCCGATCTTGCGCAGAACGTGCTGCACGTGTTCTTTGACGGTTTCGTAGCTGATGCCCAAGCGTTCGGCGATCTGTTTGTTCGTAAGACCGTGCGCGAGCAGGGTGAGCACCTCGTTCTCGCGTTGGGTCAGCGCGGCTTCGAGGTCGCCGGAGGCGCGGCGAGCGGCCATCGCGCCGGTCATGCGGCGCATTTCCTCGCGCGTCCACGTGGCTTCGCCCTCGGCCGCGGCGCGAATGGATTGGACTAACTTCTCGCGGCCGGACCCTTTGAGGATATAGCCGCTGGCACCGAGCGAAACGGCCCTCGAGACGTAGGTCGGATTGTCGTACGTCGAGAGCATGAGCACCGGAATGGCCGGTTGGTCTTGCTTGAGCTGTTGCAGCGCCGTGAGGCCGTCGCCGTCGGGCATGCGGATGTCGAGCAGAATCACGTCGGGCTTCAATTCAGCGGCAAGGCGAAGTGCTTCGCTGCCGCTGGCCGCCTCGGCAACGACGTCGATGTCCGTGCCGGAGAGCAACGTTTTCAATCCGGACCGAACGACTTCGTGATCGTCGGCAATCAATAAGCGAATGGCCATGGTGCGCACCCCACTGGCGCTTTTTGGGCGAACGTGTCGCGACGACGTTAGTCATACCCCATTGGAGTATGCTTTTCCAGCGATTGCAAGAAAAGTTTCGACGATTGCGGGATTTCGGTTTTCGGCACCAGACGGCTGGGAGTTATTCGCTTCGTCAGGTCGTCCCGATCGGGATGCGCGTCGACCTCGACGGCAAAAAACCTCGCTCTCGATCCGTAGCGGCAAGGTAGACTTTTGCGCGCCGGTTAGCGCGATTGTATGGTTCGGCGAAAAACTGAGGTGCGTTCGATGCCGTGCTTGCCGTTTCGATTTCGTTCATTTGGCTTGGCGGGATGCGTGCGATGCTGCCGATCGGCCTCGATCGTCTTTGCGCTATGCTGGTCGTTTTGCTCGGTTGCGGGAGAAGCGTGGGGGCAATCCGCCGCGCCGCCGGAGCTTCCGCGCTGGACGTTTCGCACGAAGGTCGACGGCGTGTGGCTCGAAGGTCGTCCCTTGTCGTGGACGGGGAAGGAAGTCGAGCTACTGTGTCGCGACGGCTCGCTACGGACGTTTGCGTCGGAAGCGGCGACGGAAACGAAGAAGGTCTCCGATTCGTTTGAAAGCTACTCGGCGGGCGACATGCGCGCTCAATTGCGACGCGAGTTTGGCCGCGATTTTGACGTAAGTGGAACGGGGCACTATCTCGTCGTCCACCCGGCCGGGCAGCGCGACTATTGGGCCGATCGTTTCGAGCAGCTCTATCGGTCGTTCGTTCACTACTTTTCCGTCCGCGGGCTGAAGGTCGAGCGGCCGGAGTTTCCGCTCATTGCCATCGTCGTGCCGCGCGAGGAGGATATGCACGCGTATGCGGCGCGGGAAGGGACGAGGATCGGCGGAGGTGTGCTGGGATATTATTCGTCGCGCTCGAACCGCGTGATTCTGTACGATCGAGGCGGCGGGAAGGCCAGCAAGAAAGACTGGGCGGACAACAGCGACACAATTATCCACGAAGCGACGCACCAGACGGCGTTCAACACGGGCGTTCATCGCCGTTGGCCGCTACCGCCGGTGTGGGTGGTCGAAGGGTTGGGGACGATGTTTGAATCGCCGGGCGTGTGGGATTCGCAGAACCACCGCCATCGCGAGGACCGCATCAATCGTGGGCGGCTGGAGTCATTCAAGAGAATCGCAACGAAAGTAAACGGCCCCGTGCTGTCGGACGTCGTGGCGACCGACCGCCAATATCGGGCGAATCCTGGCGCGGCCTATGCGATCGGTTGGGCGCTGACGTACTACCTCGTCGAGACGCAGCCCGGCAAGTATCGCGACTATCTGAAACGGACGACGGCGCACACCAAACGCGCGGCGACGAGCGAACAACGATTGGCCGATTTTACGGCCGAATTCGGCGAGGACTTCGCGATGCTCAACGCGCGGTTTCAGCGGTTCATGGCCGATCAGAAATGACGTTTCGCGGTTTAGAAGCGGCGCGTTCTGGCTTGGTCGGCTGGCGGGATGAGCTGCGACCAACCATCTCGCCGCGAGCGGCCAGTAGGCCGCTGTCGCTGTGCCATTGCCGGTAGAACTGGTAGGGGCGAACTTGGCCGCGAACTCCGTTGAGAAGATATAGCCAAGCGGATACTCTTGCGATCCGACACGCCCGCCTACTGGACGATGAAGGTCCGTCGATTGTGTGGTGCGCCGAATTCTTGGCGGATTTGGGCTGTTGGCGGAAAAACTTGCGTCGCTGGGCTGCGGACGCTATTGTAAGGCGGTTCCGGCCGCTTCCGGCGTTGTTTGCCGACCCATTTCGCCCTTTGTCGCGTAGCGATCTTAAGGCCGATGGTTTGTCGGCGCGTTGCGGTACCGATGTACGGCGGCAACGACGTGCCGCGGCGTCGTCGAGCGGTTCCTGCCCATACTTTTCCCACCTTCATCCGATTTAATCGAGGAGCGCGCGAATTATGTCCAACAGAGTCCATCGCCGTCGGTTTATGCAAACCACGGCCGCCACGGTCGGAGCCGGCTATTTCGCAGCCGCGGGATTGCAGGCCCAAGATAGCAAGTCGCCGAACGAGAAAATTCGTTTCGCGTGCGTTGGCATCGGCGGCAAGGGTTCGAGCGACTCGGACGATGCGGGTCGACGCGGCGATGTCGTGGCGATTTGCGACGTCGACGAAAACACCCTTCGAGGCGGCGGCAACCGCTTTAAGGATGCGAAGAAGTATCACGACTTCCGCAAGATGCTCGAAGAAAATGCCAAGAACATTGACGCGGTGACCGTCAGTACGCCGGACCATACGCACGCGCCGGCGGCGCTGATGGCGATGCGGATGGGCATGCACTGCTTCTGCCAGAAGCCGATGACGCATACGATTTACGAAGCTCGCCTGATGGGCGACATCGCCCGCGAGAAGAAGCTGGCGACTCAGATGGGCAACCAGGGCACGTCGATGGGCGGGCTTCGCCATGCGGCTGCGTTGCTGAAGAAGGGGATTATCGGCGACGTCCACGAAGTTCACGTGTGGACGAATCGGCCGATCTGGCCGCAGGGCGGAGATCGACCTGCGGCGACGGAGCCGCCGGCTCACTTGCATTGGGATGAATGGCTCGGCCCGGCCAAGGAGCGTCCGTTCGGCAACGGATATCACCCGTTCGCTTGGCGCGGTTGGTGGGATTTCGGCACGGGGGCGCTCGGCGATATGGCCTGTCACACGGTCAACATGCCGTTCATGGGTTTGGGCCTGCGCGATCCGATTTCGGTGCAGGCGACGACGTCTGGCCACAACGGCGACAGCTATCCGAAGTGGTCGGTCATCACCTTCGAGTTCGGCAAGACCGAGAGCCGACCGGCTTTGACGTTTACGTGGTACGACGGCGGCAAGCGCCCGCCGAAGGAATTGTTGGACGGCGGCAATCTTAAGGGGAGCGGCGCGTTGGTCGTCGGCGAGAAGGGCAAGATCTACTCGCCGGACGATTATGGGGCCGACTTCAAGATTATGGGAGGTCCGGAAACGGAAGCCGCCGATTATCCGAAGTCGCCTGGACACTTCGATGAGTGGACGCAAGCGATCAAGGGGGGCGAGCAGCCGATGTCGAACTTCCCGGACTATGCCGGACCACTTACGGAAACGATCCTGCTCGGCAACCTGGCCGTGTGGGCCGCTCCCGAAAAGGAAACGCCGGGCAAGAAGATCGAGTGGGACGCCAAGGCGCTCAAGGCGAAGAACGCTCCGGAAGTCGCCCACATCATCAAGCCGGAATATCGCAAGGGTTATACGCTCGACGCTTAGCGTGCGTTTGCGATAACGAGATAGACGAGAACGCCACGTGCGCCCCCAGCGGCCACGTGGCGTTTTCTTTGCGTCGCCGACCAAGTTCTTCGTTCGCCTCTTGGGCAATTTTTCGATATAAATGAACGTCGTACGACTGTGGGCGGTGAATATCTTTGCCGCCATTCGTTTCTCGCGATTGCCGTTCACCGCGGGAGAAACTTGCGTGACGCCGAAGATCGATGTCGTGGTTTCGGGATCGCCTCGTGCGATGGGCGTAGGGCAGGGCGAAGCGCTTGCCGATCGTGTGCATGGCTCGCGCGCCATGCTCGCGCGGCTCGAAGCGTTTCGTTTGCTTCAACCGCGGTGGCTTCCATACCCGCTCTTTTTGCGGTCCGCGGAGCGGCGGGCCCGCGCGGCGTTGGAATCGTCTATTCGCGGCGACGCGCCGCAAGCGGCCGAGCGTCTGGGCGGTTTGGCGGACGGTTCGCGGACGAGGGCGGAAACCGTATACCTGCTCAACGGGCTGGAAGCGTTCATGTGTTCGCTTTCGGGCTGCACGACGAGCGAGTCGCGTACTTCGGCTGCGGCGTCCGTGGCTTCGGCTTGCTCGGCGGTCGCCGTGCGCGGCAAACGCTCGCGCGGCGGGCAGCCGATCATCGCGCGAAACTTCGATTATCTTCCGCTCGTGCAGCCGTTCTACGTCTTGCGCGAATGCCGACCGAGCGGCGGTCTGCGGTCGATTGAATTTACCGCGGCTCCGCTCTGCGGCACGATCGACGGCATCAACGAGCGCGGGTTGTCGATCACGTACAACTATGCCTACGCGATGGATCACGGTCCGCCGACGGCGACGATTTCGATGGCAATTGGCGAGGCGATGGCCGGGTGCTCTACGGTCGAAGAGGCGACGCGGTTCATCATTGGGGCTAGGCGGAGCGGGGCCGGGTTGCTGATGATCGCGGATGCCGAGGGGGACGTGGCGTCGGTCGAGCTGTCGAGCGCCCACGCCGCGGTGCGGCGTGCGGACGACGGCGAAGACGTGTTATTCCACTCGAATTCGTACGGCACCGGGCCGATGCAGCGGATCGAGGCTCCGGCCAACGCGCATTTCTCCCAGCGCGTGCCGCGGCCGCTGCGGGGACGCCGGATTCTCGAATCATCGGATCGGCGCGACGAGCGTTTCGCGGCGCTGCTGGCGGCAGAGGATACGTTCGACGGCGATTCGCTACAGCGCGTGATGGCCGATCACGGACCGGACGGCGAGGGTTCGGCCTGTACGCCGTGCATGCACAGCGATTATTGGAACACGACGGCGTGCGTACAGCTTTATCCGCGCGAGCGGCGGATGCGCGTGGCGTACGATTCGGCCTGCCGAGCGCAGTTCGTTGACTTTGCGCTTTGATCGGCGAGCTTTGATTGGCGTGCCGTGAGCGGCGATGGTGCGATCGGCTTACGATGCCTTGAGCTTCTCGACTTCGGCCTCGGCGCTAGCGATGTCCTGTTCGAGCCGGCGGACTTCCTCGACGTCGTCCATTTGTGTCTTGGCGCCGGCGAGTTGCTGCCGCAGCTTCGTCAGCCGGTGGCGGAGGACGTCGATCTTCTTTTGGGCTTTCTTGTCCATCGAGCTTTGCGTCCGTTGTTTTCGCGCGGCGATGTGAACGGTACCTAGAGCTTAACGCAAATGAAATCGTCCGCACAGCGACACGCGGCGTAAACGAGTTCAATTGCCGGTAAGGTACTGTGTCACGCGGCATCCAACGGGCACGACGATGGCGGAGACGTATCCTTCGACGACACCTCCTTTGCCGACGCCGTGTTCGCCGATGCCGTCTTCAGTGATGTCGATGTTTTCGATCGACCAGCCGGCGGCGACATCGTGGGGCGACGGCTGGACTAGCCGTGGCGGTTCGTCGGGCGCGAGCGAGACGACAAAGCGATCGAGCGGCGCGCGTAGGCCATCGCCGAGGGCTTTTAGATACGCCTCTTTGCGCGTCCAGCAACGAAAGAAGGCCGGGATTTGTTCGTTCGGTGCGAGTTTTCGCCAGGTTTCGATTTCGGCCGGAGCGAAATAGCGCCGCGCCAGGCCGGCGGCGTCCTTCATGGGGCGCAGCCGTTCGACGTCGATGCCCAGCGGGCCACGGCGGCCGATGGCACAGACGGCCCAGTCGCCGGAATGCGAGAGATTGAACGCGAATTCGTCGCCGGCGAGGCGGCCGCTGAGTTCCGGCTTGCCGGCGTCGCCGTAGAGGAATTCGATCGAAGCGGCTGGCGTGGCGAGATAGTGGGCGAGCGTTTTTCTTAGTCCGGCGCGGGCGGCGACGTAGGCGTCGTGGTGGCGGGGGAAGTAAAAGCGATCGGCTCGGGCTACTTCGTCGGTGGCGAGGAGCTTCTTGAGCGCGACGATCTCATCGGACTGTTTGCACAGCGAAAGCCGCCACACGTGGACTTCGTCTGCGGAAAGATCGATCGCGGCGGTGGTCGGCGGTTGCCACATGCGCGGGTAGGTGCGTCGTGGACGCGGCTTTGAAGCGGCCTCGTCTCTTCTTATCGCGGAGGACGCTGGGAAGGCAGTGATGGTGGATCGGGTATTGATTCGGCAGCGGCGATTTCGAGATTTGGGAGAATCTTTTCTAGCGCGCTGCCGATGCGGCGCTGACATCCGATCGTCCGATGCGATAGAGGTGTTTGTCGCCGCGGATGAACAGGCTGCCGTTGGTGACGGCGTAGGAGGCCAACGTGCGTTCGCCGATAGCGTTCTCGGCGAGCTTTTCAAACTTCTTGCCGGCGGCGAGGACCGTTCCGCGGCCGTCTTCGCTGAGCAGGTAGATTCGGTCGTCGGCGTAAATGGGCGACGCGGAAAAGCCACCGCCGATGCGCTGTTGCCAGTGGACTTCGCCATTTTTCGCGTCGACGCATGAGGCGATGCCGCGGTCGGAGACCATGTAGAGCTCATCGCCGACGAGCAGCAGCGAGGGCGTGTTCGGCGCGCCCTTGGCCAGTTTCCAGGCAACGTGCGTGTCGGTGACGTCGCCTTTGCCGTCGGGCCGAATCGCCATTACGACCGGGGCGTCGTAGCCGGTGCTGATGTAGATCAGGCCGTGGCCGAAGACCGGCCGCGGAATGACGGAGTAGCCGTCGTAGGCGACGCGCCAGATTTCGCGGCCGGTGGCGGGATCGAATCCGCCGACCGAGCCGGCACCGGCACTGACGACCTGCTGCTGGCCGTCGACATCGATCGCCAGCGGCGTGCTAAAGGCGAACTTCTTGACCATGTCGCATTCGCGCGGTGACTTCCAGAGCAAGTCGCCGGTGCGGCGGTCGACGGCGGCGAGAAATGGATCTTTGCCGCCGTCGCAACTGAAAATGAGCCGCTCGCCGACGAGGGCCGGCGAACCGCCGTTGCCGTGAACCGGCGGGTAAATGATGTCGCGGTTTCGCCAGAGGATCTTGCCGGCGGTGCTTAAGCAGGCGATGCCCTGGTGGCCGAAGTGGACGATGATCCTCTCGCCGTCGACGAGCGGCGTGGGGCTGGCGTGGCCGTTTTTGGTGTGGATCTTGGGGGCGTCTTTGGCCGCTTGCGTGAAGACTTCGACGTCCCATAGCGGCTTGCCCGTGGCCGCGTCGAAGCACAAGGCCCTCAGCGAGAGGTCTTTGCTCTCGTCATTGTCGCCGGGATCGTCATCTTTAGCGGCGACGGCTTTAGCGGCGACCGCGGCGGTGAGATAGACGCGGCCGGCGGCGACGGAGGGCGACGACCAGCCTTCGCCGGGGGTTTCTTGCTTCCAGGCGACGTTCTGTGTGGCGGACCACTCGGTGGGCACACTGTGGGCGTCGGAAATTCCCTGTCCGGTCGGACCGCGGAATTGGGGCCAGTCTTCGGCGCTTACTTCGGCGGCGGGGGATACGCCTGAGAATCCCGTGTGGAAGCAAAGCGTTGTCGTCAAAGCGATTAGGGCGAGCGAATAGCGGCGGGGCATGCTGGCGGGTCTCCTCTGCGGTCTGGTTCGTGAGCGCGGCAGCAGGCATGGGGCACGTGCCGAGCGACGTTATCATAACTTGCGTGTCGGGTTGCGGCCACGGTTTCCCAGTTACTCTCTGGAGCGGTTTGTCGTTGCGTTCGTACTTGGGAGTACGGCCTACGGCGACGCTCACTACTGGACAATGTGAGAAAGTGGCACACGGTTTGGGCAAACCGCCCGTGCCATGCGATTACAGAACGACGACACATCCATTCTTCTTATCCGAGGTACCTATCATGTCTCGCCAACGTCGCCAGGGGCAGCGATCGCGACAGCTTCGCAACACGATCAATGGTCGTCGCCGGCGGTTTTCCGTCGAGTCGCTCGAGACGCGGCGGTTGCTCGATGCGAATACGATTGGCGGGCCGACGTTCGATTTCGACTCGGAGACCGGGCAGCTAACCGTTACGGCGACGGAGAACGATGACGCGGTGACGGCCTCGGTCGTTAACTCTTCGTCGGCGACCGATCCGAACAATCAGCGGACGCTAAAGGTCGACGTGGAAACGGGCGGGTCGACTTTCTCGTGGACCGGGCCGTATCACGAAGTTACCGGCATCCATTTCGATCTCGACGACGGGGATGATTCGCTGCTTGTGCGCGATGCGGTTCGACAGCCGATCGTGGTCGACGCCGGTGGTGGAAGCGATACCGTCGTGGCCGGCGGCGGCGCTGCGCGGATTTCCGGCGGCGACGGCGACGACAACATCCCCGGCAGCGAGAACGGCGACACGATCGACGCTGGCTGGGGCAACGACGTCGTGGCTGGACTAGGCGGTGACGACACCATTCAAGGCGGCTGGGGCAACGATGAGATTTCCGGCGGCCGCGGCAACGACGTCATCATCGGCGATCCGGGTGAATGGGATCGCATCGAGCCGATTCCCACGCCGATTCCCGACGCGCCGCCGACCGAAGTAGACGGCGAAGTGCATTCCAGCGTGTTGACGGTCGCGCTGCCCGGTAACGATACGATCAGCGGCGACGAGGGGAACGACCGCATTCACGGTATGCTCGGCGACGACGTGATTTCCGGCGGCGACGGTTTCGATGGCATTCATGGCGGCAGCGGCAATGACACCATATCGGGCGGCGACGAACCGTACATCGTTTACGTTGCGCCGGGACTGCCGGGCGACCCGGTTGTGATTGTGCCGGGACCGGTGGGCGATCGGATTGTTGGCGGTCGCGGCGACGACCGCATCGACGCCGGCCGTGGTGATGATATCGTTTCCGGCGGCGAGGGGAACGATTTCATTCAAGGCGGTTGGGGCAACGATACGCTCTCCGGCGGCGCGGGACGCGATGTGATCATCGGCGATCCCGGCGATTGGGATCGGATCGAGCCGATACCGACGCCCGACCCGGACGAGACGCCGATGGACGTCGACGGCGAGGTTCTGCCCAGCGACGCGACGGTAGCGCTCGACCTTCGCACGAACGACGTGATCCGCGGCGACGAGGGGAACGACCGGCTGCACGGCATGGCGGGCGACGATAATATCTCCGGCGGCGACGACTTCGATGGCATCGCCGGCGGCACCGGCAACGACACGATCTCCGGCGGCGATGAGCCGTATATCGTTTACATTCGGCCCGGCCCGGTGGGCGACCGCATTTCCGGCGGCCGGGGGAACGACAGAATCGACGCCGGCAACGGCGACGACGCGGTGAGCGGCGACGAGGGGAACGATTTCATCCAGGGCGGCTGGGGCAACGACTGGCTCAGCGGCGGCGTTGGAAACGATGTCATCATTGGCGATCCGGGCGACTTGTCGGTCGATGCGATTCGCATGCCGGACGGCACGACGGAAGCGGTCGACGCCGTGGTCGTTCGCGACGACGACGAGATCATTCGTTCGCGGAGTCATCACGACACGATCCTCGGCGGCGAAGGGAGCGACCGGCTGCACGGCATGTTTGGCCACGATTCGATCGACGGCGGCGCGGGGAGCGACGGCATCCACGGTGGATCGGGCAACGACGACATCTTCGGCGGCGACGAAGGGCCGGTGTTCATTGCATTGGCCGGCGTCAACGTGCCGAGCTATCAGGGCGATAAGATCGATGGCGGCCGCGGCGACGACAACATCGACGGCGGTGCGGGCGACGATGCCATTTCCGGAGGCGAAGGGAACGACCACATCCAGGGCGGTTGGGGCAGCGATGAGATCGACGGTGACGGCGGCCACGACGTGCTGATCGGCGATCCCGGCGACATTATCCGGGTCGATCGCGTGCCGGTGCCCAACGACGTGGACTTCCGCGCCGAGGGCGAAGTGATCGTTGAACCGGCGATCTTCCCAAAGCCGACGCGCGGCAACGACCGAATCCGCGGCGGCGACGGCAATGACCGCATCCACGGCATGTACGGCAACGATACGATCAGCGGCGGAGCTGGATTCGACGGCATCGCAGGCGGCAGCGGCGACGACACGATCGACGGCGGCGACGAACCGTTCATCGTGTACGTCGCTGGCGATCCGAACGCCGTGCCTGGAATCGTGCCTGGCCCGGTGGGCGACAAGATATCCGGCGGTTACGGCAACGACGTCATCGACGCGGGCCGTGGCGACGACTTCGTCTCTGGCGACGAAGGCGACGACCACATCCAAGGCGGTTGGGGCAACGATACGCTCGACGGCGGCGCGGGGAGCGACCAGATCGTTGGCGATCCCGGCGAGATTCTGCGGATCGAGCCGATTCCGCTGCCCGAACCGACCGACGGGCTGATCGGTATCGAAGGCGTGTTGGTCGAACCGGACCAGGTATTGGTGTTCCGCGCCAACGACGTGATTCGCGGCGGCGACGGAAGCGACCGCATTCACGGCATGGCCGGCAACGATGATATCAGCGGCGGCGGTGATGCCGACGGCATTCATGGCGGCAGCGGCAACGACAACATCTCCGGCGACGGCGGCGGCGATAAGATTTTTGGCGGCCGTGGCAGCGATCGCATCGACGGCGGCGCGGACGATGACTTCATCGAAGGCGGCGACGGTGACGACGATATTCAAGGCGGTTGGGGCAACGATTACCTGCACGGCGGCGCGGGGAACGACGAGATTGTCGGCGATCCGCGCGATTTCGTGCCGACGCCGGTGCCGGCCGCGTATGCCGGCACGCCCAACTTCGTGCTGCCCGAGGCGATCGATCCGACGGACGTCGCGAACCTGCGGGGCAACGATCGCATCTTTGGCGACACGGGCAACGACCGCATCCACGGCATGTTCGGCAACGACGAGATTTCAGGCGGCCGCGGCCACGACGGTATCGACGGCGGCAGCGGCGACGATGAAATCCGCGGTGATAGTGGGAACGACAAACTGCTCGGCGGCAGTGGATCCGACGACATTGACGGGGGCTTTGGCAACGACTGGATTGGCGGCGGTGCCGGGAACGACACGATCCAAGGCGGTTGGGGTAACGACGAGATTCACGGCAACGACGGTAACGATTCGATCCTCGGCGATCCGGGCGACGTGGATTCGATCGACGCGACGCCCGACCCGGACTCGAACCGC
>JAJDEG010000148.1 GCA_029259895.1 Planctomycetota bacterium | reverse complement strand
CGGCCGTGGCGAGTCCGGTGCGGGCGCTCGTTTCGGCATTGAATGCGACGGGCGGCGCTGGATCGATGTCGTTGGGTTCGGCGACGATCGTGTATCACGTCGGGGCGGCGCTGGGATTGACGTTGTTGTTCGATGCCGTGGCGATATGGAAGATTCGGGATTGGAATCCGACGCGGGATGCTCGGCCGGTGGGCTTGAGGCCGGTGGCCGGTGAGCGTGGTGGGGCTGGTTCTTTTAACGCCGAGGACGCGGGAGACGCAGAGGATTCGCGGAGGGGAGGCGATGGGGGCGGGGTAATTTCCGGGCCGGGTCGGCCGGTTTGGGATTACCCGATCGCTTGGCGGGAGATGCGGACTTGGGCTTATGGGCGGAAGGTGCGGTGGATTCGATTGGGTTATGCGGCGGTGGCGATTTTGGTTGGGTTCGTTGCCTTGGGGGATGCGGCGGCGGCTGAGGGTTTGTCGGCGAGTGCGCTGCTGGCGCCGCTGTTCGTGTGTAGCTTGATGCTGGTCAATGCGCTTTCGGTGACGTCGATCACGAGCGAGCGCGATGGGCAAGCGCTGGACTTGCTGCTGGTCACCGAGCTTTCGCCGAAGGAGATCGTGCTCGGGAAACTGGGCGGGGCGCTGTACAACACGCGCGAGATGGTGGTGCTGCCGCTGGCGCTGTGCGTCATGCTTGGCGTCGCCGGGAGGGCGAGCTGGGAGAACGTGACGTACTTGATCGGGGCGCTGGTCGTGCTCAATCTGTTCGTGGCGGTGCTCGGTTTGCACTGCGGCATGATCTATGCGAGCAGCCGTTCGGCGATCTTCGCTAGCCTGGGGACGCTGTTCTTCTTGCTGGTCGGCGTGGCGACGTGCATCGCCGTGTTGCTGGCGTTCAGCGGGCCGTCGAGCCGGGCCTTCGAGGTGCAACTCGCGCCGTTTCTGGCGTTCATGGTTGGCGGAAGCGCGGGATTGTATTTCGCCCTGGGAGCGAGAAGCCCGTCGGCGGCGATCGGTTGGGCCGCGCTCGTCTGCCCCTTCGCCACGTTTTGGGCGATCACCAGCTACTTTCTCGACTACACGCTGGGCATTTTCATTGTGACGCTGGCGACTTATGGATTCGCGACGCTGACGATGCTCGTGCCGGCGGTGGCGGAGTTCGACGCGATCATTGGGCGAACGACGGGGAGCGAAGACTGACCGGTGACGCCGGCCGCCGTTAGCGAATCTACGCGCCCTTCTCTTCGACTTTTCGTGTTGAGGGATCGATCAAGCCACCCTTCGGTGCTCCCCAATGGTCGCGATATACGCGTTGCGCGAGTTCGTTAGCCTCGGCGTCGCCGACGAAATACTCGTTCTTCAGGTCGAATCGCAACGTCCTACCAAGCCGTGTCGCGATGTTTCCCATATGGCATAGCGACGCACTCAAATGCCCGACTTCGATTTCGGCGTTCAACTCTGCCTTGCCGCGGATGGCGTCGAGGAAGTTGGCGAAGTGGGCGTCGTCGTCTTGGCCGCGCGGACGGACGTCGATGTCGACGCGCTGGTTGCGCTCCTTCCACACGGCAATCTTCCCCCGGCGGCTCATGAGCATCTGCCCGGCGGTGCCGTAGAATTCCACGCCACTGTCGGCGTTGTGAGGGTAGTTGGTCGACCATAGCCGCTGCTCGTAGATGAGCATCCGCTGGCCGCTCTTCGATTCGCCGACGCTTTGGTCGCCGGGATACTCGAACGTGACTTGCTGCGTATCGGGAAACTCCTGATCGTCGTCGAAAAAATATTTCCCGCCGGCCGCCGAAATGACGCTCGGATGCGTCTCGACGCCCAATCCCCAGCAGGCGTAGTCGATGTCGTGTACGCCGTCGTTGCCCATGTCGCCCGTGCCGAAGTGATGCCACCAGTGCCAGCCGCTGTTGACGCGGTTCTCCTGGTACGGAATCATCGTCGCCGGGCCGACCCACGTGTCGTAGTCGAAGCCCGGCGGCGGTTCGCTCGGTTTACCGCGGCCGATCGAGCCGCGGCGCTGGACGTTCCAGGCCTTGGCGACCAGCACGGTGCCGATGATGCCGTCGCGGAGTAGCTTCACGCCTTCGATCATCATGCTGGTGCTGCGACATTGCGTTCCGTGCTGCACGCGGCGATCGTTGCGGCGCGCGGCGCCGACGAGCAGCCGACCCTCGTTAATGTTGTGCGAGCAGGGCTTCTCGACGTACACGTGCTTGCCGGCCTCGCACGCCATGATCGACGCTGGTGCGTGCCAGTGATCCGGCGTGGCGACGATCACCGCCGTCACACGCTTGTCGTCGAGGACGCGACGAAGATCGGCCACGGCGTTCTCAACACCAAGCTTCTTGGCGACGTCCTCGCGGCGCGATTGCTGCGGGTCGCAGACGTAGGCCAGGGTGACGCCTTGCTGCTGCTGGAAGCGTTGGGCCACGCCCGTGCCGCGTCCGCCGCAGCCGATCAGGCCGAGGACAATCGGTTCCGCGTCGACCGAGCGCGCGGCCGACAGGCGTCGAGTGGCGGCGACACCGCCGACAGCGCCGGCGGCCAATGCAGACGATGCGACAACAAATTCGCGGCGGTCGGGCCGGTTCATTTCGATGGCTCCGTTGTGAGGGGAGAGGGCGATACGA
>JAJDEG010000147.1 GCA_029259895.1 Planctomycetota bacterium | reverse complement strand
ACGTCGACCGCCGCGCCGGCCAGTTGGCCCGACTCGAGCGCGGCGACCAAATCGCGCTCGACGACCATCGGCCCGCGTCCCATATTCACCAGCACCGCGCCGCGTTTCATCTTCGCCAGCCGCGCGGCGTCCATCAAACCGCGCGTCTGGTCCGTCAGCGGCGCGGATAGGATCAGCGCGTCGAGGAGCGGCAGCATCTCGTCCAATCGCTCGGGCGGCCATAGCGACTCGACGTGCGCCGGCTTGCGGATGGGATAATAGTCGGTCGCAAGGATGCGCACTTTGAACGGCGCGAGCACTTCGGCGATCCGCCTTCCCACGCCGCCGAGGCCCACGATGCCGATGGTGCTATGGTGAAGGTCGCGCGTCGGACGGCGAGTGAAATCGTGGGCCTGCTGCTGCCGAAAGAACGTTGGCAGCCCGCGCAGCAACCCCGTGAGCAACGCCAAGCAATGCTCTGCCACCTGATCGGCCAACACGCCAGAGGCACTCGTAACGACGATGTCCGACGCCACGACCGACGGCACGAGGCAATGATCCATCCCGGCGGCCGAAGACTGAATCCAGCGCAGTCGCCCGGCCCGCACGACCTCGTCCCACGGCAGGGGCACCTTGGCATGGCCACAATAGATGTCGGCCCGGCCAAGCTCGACGGCGATTCGCTGCTGCCCTGCGTCGACGACCTCGGCGCTGATGCCGGCCGTGGCGGCCGCCCGCTCGATTTGCGCCATGTGCCTCGGCTCGACGGGGTAGCAGAGAACGATCGTCGTGGTGGCGGCCATGTGGTTGCTGAGATGTCGCTTTGGGGCGGTTGTCGAGGCCACGGCGTTGCGGTTAAGTAGCGGCACCGCTAAACCGAGGCGCTGCTAAACCGAGGCACCGCTAAACTGAGGTGCCGTAGCGACTTAGCCGGCATCCCGCGGAAATGGTAGTTGGCGAAGCGAGGCGGTTGTTACATAATGTTGAGGACCGGCTCATCGGCCGGAAGGTTCGATTCCGCCCATAAACCGCCCGAGGTTCCTGCCCTGAACGCTTCCCGCTATTCCATCGGATTTCTCGCCGTCCTTGCACTGGTGGCGCTGCGCGCCGGTATCGGCTGGCACTTCTTCCAGCAGGGACTCAACAAGTACGAGAATGCGAATTACTCGTCCGAGAACTTTCTTCGCCAGGCCAAAGGCCCGCTCGCCGGAGTGTATGGCTCGATGATCCCCGACTTCCACGGCTTCGACAAGGCCATGGACGAGTTGCTCGGCGATAATCAGGCCGAGATCAAGGACGTCCGCAAGGTGCTCGCCGATAAGCAAAATCCGCTGGATCAATGGGCCGATCAAGTCAAGCAGGACTGGGGCAAGTACGCCGCGGAGGCCGCTTCGTATTATCAATACACCAATGAGAGGAAGAATAAGGACGAGGACGCCAAGTTGGCTCTCGATCCGCTGCAGAGGGCGTACAGCGAGGAGGAACTTGCCTCGTTGCGGCTCGACCAGGCGCTGGCCAAGCTCGACGACGCCGTCGACGAATTTCGCGGCTGGCTGACCGACAACCCGCACGAAGTGGCGTACCTTCACAAGCTGCAGCGCAGCCAGACCGGCAACGAATTGCCGTTCGAGAAGCCCCGCCTCGCCACGCAGCAGGCCGAAGTCTTGGCCCCGCAGGCGAAGCTAAAGGCCGAAGTGCTGGCCGCGGAAAAAGAACTCGCCGCCGATCTGCATACGCTGTTGCCGACCGAAAAGCGCGCGAAGCATGCGCCGTTGGCTGGCGAGCCGTCGACGCTTGCCAAGTTCGATAAGTTTCTTACGTACAGCCTGATCGCCATCGGCGTCTGCCTAATGGCCGGTCTGCTCACGCGTCTGGCCGCCGCTGGCGGTGCGATATTCCTGTTTTCGCTGCTCGGCACGCAGCCCCCCTGGATCGTCGACGCGCTGCCGATGTACGAACAAGCGATCGAAATGCTGGGCCTGATCGTCATCGCCACGACGGCGTCGGGACGCTGGCTCGGTTTGGACTATTTTCTATACGGGCTCTGCCGCTGTTGCTGTGGAGCGAAGGGGAAATGCGATGCATCTTAAGCCTGAAGAAAAAGCGGTCGGCACGAAGAGTTTCGTCAACGTCGTGACCAACCCCGAAACGAAAAAGGCGCTCGGCGACCGCGGCGTCTCGCGGCGCGATTTCCTCGTCGGCGCAGGCGCGGCCGGAACGGTCGCCGCCGCCGGACTTGGTGCGTCGTATTTCGGCTATACGAAGATCGAACGCCCGCTGCGCGTGGGGATCATCGGCACCGGCGACGAAGGGGGCGTGCTGATCGGCGCGATCACGCCCGAGTACATCCAAGTCGTCGCGATCGCCGACATCCGCCCGTACAACATCCACCGTGCTTTCCACGGCGACAATTCCAGCGCCAACGCCATCAAGCACCGGCCTGGCTTGATGAAGAAGTACGACTGGAAGACGGAGGAAGAAGCCCGCAAGAGCGTCAAGGTGTTCGACGACGACTATCACGATCTGCTCAAGGAGTCGGACGTCGAGGCGGTGATCATCGCCCTGCCGCTGCATTTGCACTCGCTGGTGGCCATCGAAGCGATGCGGGCCGGCAAGCACGTGCTGACCGAAAAGCTGATGGGGCACAGCGTCGCCGAGTGCAAGGAAATGGCCCGGGTGAGCTACGAGACGGGCAAGATTCTGGCCACCGGGCATCAGCGGCACTACAGCGTGCTGTACGAAAACGCCGTCGACCTGATCCGCCTCGGGTTGCTCGGCGATTTGCATCATATCCGTGCTCAGTGGCATCGCCAGAACGACACATGGTCGCCGGCGCTGCCGAACGAGATTCTTACCAAAGACGGCGATCCGGGGGCGTACAAGCAGCTCGAGGAACTCGAACAACTCGAGGCAAGCCTCAAGACGTTCGACAGCGACGCCGCAAACTTCATCAAAAACGCGGACAACAAGCGGGCGACGGCGTTCATGAACAAGGGCGTCGCGGATCGGATCGCCGCGCTGCGTCGCAACGTCGAAAAGAACCGTCTATTGCGAATGGACGCCAACGTCGACGCCAAGAAGTACGGCTACCAGGACAAAGACCTGCACGGCCGCAACCGAACGGCGATGGAAGAGCTCATCCGCTGGCGGCTATGGGAGCGGACCGGCGGCGGGCTGATGGCCGAACTCGGTAGCCACCAGCTCGACGCATCGAGCATCTTCATCAGCGCCATGCGCGACGACGGCAACAAGATGCTGCCGCTCACCGTCAACGCCACCGGCGGCGTTCACATTTACGACCCGAAGATGCGCGAGTGCGAGGATCACGTCTACTGCTTCTTCGAGTTCCCCAATAAGGGATACTACGAGGACTACGAAAAGCAGATCGTCAAAGACCCCAACCGCAAGATCGTCGTCACGTACAGTTCGATCAACGGCAACGGCTTCGGCGGCTACGGCGAAGTCGTAATGGGCGACAAGGGAACGCTCGTCCTTGCGCAAGAGCAAGAGGTGATGCTTTTCCGCGGCAACGACACGACGACGGAAGTCACGGTCAAGAAAGACGCAAAGTCCGGCGTGCTCGACACCACGGCCAGCGGCCCGCCGCAGTTGGCGCAAGAAGCCACCACAATCGGCGAAGTCAGCAAGGGCTACACCGAAGAAATGGAACACTTCGCCTGGTGCATCCGCAATCTCGACGAAGCGGCGCTGAAGGAGAAGAAGTGGGACTACGAGAAGAACCCCCGCTGCCATCCCAAGGTCGCCATGGCCGACGCCGTGATCGCCCTGACCAGCAACCTCTCCATCCGCAACAACGAGCGCATCACGTTCCAGAAGGAGTGGTTCGACATCGACAAAGACGAAACGCCCGAAGGCAAGCCGCCGCGGGCGATGTCGGAACTGGCGAAGATATAGCTCCGCGCCGGCTGGTTGTCTTTGGACTACGACTACGGAAGGCGGAATTGAAACACGGAGACACGGAGACACGGAGAAGAACGTTATTTGGGCCGCGCAGCCGGCGAGAAGCAGAGGCATGCCAAGCAGAGGCATGCCCTCATTATCTCCGTGCCTCCGTGTTTCAAAATTTTTCTGCACTAGTTCGCAATTGCGAGTTGCCCAACGCTCCGCCATCGTAACGCCCTCAACCACATGCCCGAATTCTGCTCCCAAGAACTCGAGTCCTACCTCGACGAATCGCTGTCGGCGGCCCGCATGGCCGAGATCGAGGCGGCCCTTCGCGAGAATTCAGGCATGGCCGAGCGGCTCGCCGCGGTGATCGCCCGTCGCGACGCCGGCGAACACACGCTCGGCGAAATCTGGCGCACGGGCCGCGTGAGTTGCGCATCGCGCGAAGAGCTAGGCAGCTATTTGCTCGGCGTTCTCGGCGAAGAGGCCGTCGACTACATCGAGTTCCACACCGACGAGGCGGGCTGCCGCTACTGTCAGGCGAATCTCGCCGACCTCCGCGATCGCCAAGGCGAAGCCGCCAGCGAAATCGAAACCCGCCGCCGCAAATTCTTTCAATCGAGCGCCGGCTATCTACGCCGCGGCTGATCGGCTAGAGCCAGGCGGATTTCCCCAGCCCCTATTCCCCAGCCTCCAGTCCCTGCGCCAGTTCGCGCGTTTGGCGTACGAGGTTGACGAACTCTCGTCGCTGGCCGTCGGTGTCTTTGCCGATGTTGGCGGTGGCGATTTCTTCGATGGCGGCGAGCGTGATGTTGCCGCGGAACGGGGATTGGCGGAGGATCATGCCCATTGCGGCGACCGAGGCGGCGAATTTGAAATCGTTCGCGGCCGCGGCGAACGTCGTGCCGCTGTCTTTGGCCGGCGTGCGGATCAGCGTGCTCACGTCGCCGTCGGGCGCTTTGTAGCGGAGCTTGACCAGCAGCAGGTCGCCGCTCGTCTTGGCCGCCTCGGTCAATTCCAACTCCCGCTTCGGGCGTTGAAATTCCAGCCGATCGACGCCGCCGGCTGCTCCATCATTATCATTGTCGTCGCTCGCTGCCGCGTTCTTCGCGCTGGCCTCGGCTAGTTCGCCGACCGGCACGATTTCGTACAGCGCGGTCACGGTGTGGCCAGCGCCGATGTCGCCGGCGTCCCGCTTGTCGTTGTTGAAATCCTCTTTGGCGAGGATGCGGTTCTCGTAACCGATCAGCCGATACGCGCCGACCTGGGCCGGGTTGAACTCGACTTGAATCTTGACGTCCTTGGCGATCGTGATCAGCGTGCCGGAGAGTTGGCGGACGAACAGCTTTTCGACCTCACGCTGGTCGTCGATGTAGCCGTACGCGCCGTTGCCGTTGTCGGCGATGGCTTCGAGCATCTGGTCGTTGTGATTGCCCATGCCGAAGCCGAGCGCGGTCAGGAACACGCCGCCCTTCGCCCGCTCGGCGACCATCCGCTTGAGCGTTTCATCGTCGGACGCGCCGACGTTGAAGTCGCCGTCGGTGCAGAGGATCACGCGGTTCGCGCCGCCTTTGACGAAATGATCCTGCGCGATTTGGTAGGCCAACTCGATGCCGGCCGCGCCGTTGGTCGATCCGCCGGACTGCAAGCCGCCGACGGCCGAACGCACGCGCTCCTTGTTCGCCTGCGTACATGGCGTACTGGCCAGCACGCACCCGCTG
>JAJDEG010000146.1 GCA_029259895.1 Planctomycetota bacterium | reverse complement strand
GCGGCTGGGCTGGGGGGTGGTGTTGGGTTGTTGGAGGCTTGGTAGCTGCTGATGAAGGAGGCTACGTCGGCTGCGGTGACCGTGCCGTCGTTGTTGAGGTCGCCGGTTAGGTCGGCCGAGCCTAGTTTGTTTCTCAGCAGGATCAGGTCGCGTAGGCCGACCGTGCCGTCGCCGTTTTGGTCGGCTAGCAGCAGATCCGCGCGGCCCGGCGATCCGCCCGTGGCGTAACTGGCGCGCCAACCGGACGAGGCGTTCCATGTGCTTGTGCTGGCCAGCGTATCGACCACGACCAGCGACGGGCCGCCGCCGTCGGTCTTGGCGTACCATGCGTCGTCGTAGGTGAAGTCCTGGATGTTCGCGTCGAACGGCAGCGGCAGCGCGAGTTCGACGTTCTCGCCGCCGTTGTCGAGCCGGCCTGCGTATTGACCGGCGACACTCACGCCGGGGTATCGAAGCGCGAACTTCGTTTGATTCGCCACGATCACAGCGTACGCACCCGGCGCGAGCGTCGTGGCGCCGAACGTGAAGTCGACGCCGTTGCGCATCCGCACGCCTGCGAGGTTCAGCGTCGTCGCGCCAATGTTCTGCAACTCGATGAACTCCAGCTCGCCGTCGCCCTGGGGGTTGTACATGACCTCCGTGATCCGCAGGTGATCCAAGAGCGCCAGCGGATCGGGCAGCGAGCCGCTCTCGGAATTCGACAGGCCGAACGTGGGCGGCGAGAACGACGCATACAGCGGCGCGCCGTCGGTCGCGCGGCCTTGCGAGACGTCGGACTTCTGCGGCGGGAAGATGACCGTGTCGATCCGCCGCAGATGACGGTCGAGCAGCGAGATCGACTCGCGGTTGGCCGAAAGCTGGAAGTCGACGTGGTCGGCGCCCGCTTCGGGTCGCTCGTCGGCGACGAACACGGCGTAGCCTGCCGCGGCGATGAAGCTGTTCGGCGTAATCTCGTGCTTGTCGGGATAGCCGTTGGGATTGTCGGTCAGAAACATGCCGCCCATCGCGACCGGAGCCGCATCGGGGTTGTACAACTCGATCAAGTCGGGGCCGAACAGCCGCTTGCCGTCGGCCAGCCACTCGTTGATCTTCAGATTGTTGGCGTTGCCGAGCGCGACGAACGCGTTGTTGGCCGCGCCGAGCGTCGGCGTCGACAGCCGCCAGTGGAGCTGCGCGTCGCGGGCGATCGACAGGTCCGGCAGTTGCCCGCCGAACTCGACCCGATCGAGCACCGCGCCGCCGGACGCCGCGGTGTCGAACAGATACACGCCTTCGCCGCTCCGTTCGAGCGAGAAACCGAGATGGATGCCGGGCGTGGCGGCCGAGTCGGCGTACACGACGAGATACCCGCCGGCGGGAATCGTCGTGCCGGCCGCAAACGTAAACTTCGTCGATCCGTCGGCGCGGTCGCCGATGCTCATGCCGCCCAAGTCGATCGTCGTCGCGCCGCCGTTGTACAATTCGATCGCGTCGGGCAACGTCCCCTGGTGGCCGAACGATCGGTTGTCGGCCAGCACTTCGTTGATTCGCAGCGGCGAAAGCGACGTATTGACCGTCCACGTCCGCGAAACGGTCGGCGCGGCCGTACTCTGCACGCGGCCAGCGGCGTTGATGCCGACCACGGCCACGCTGTGCGGGCCGTCGGCGAGGCCGGCGACCAACAGGGGCGTCGCGACCAAAAAATCCTCGCTCCAAGGCCCGCCGTCGAAGCTGAACTGATAGCTCACCACGCCCGCACCGCCGACCGTAATCGACGCCGTCGTGAACGGCGTCACTTCCGCCGGCTCGCCGGCGATCGTCGCAAACGCAAACGCACTAAGCGGCGGCACCTGCGAACGAACGTACGCCACGCGATCGCGGGCAAACGTCTTCATCGCCTCAACGTTCGCCGGCGCAACCCACGAGCCGAGAAGATTATCCAGCAATGGCTCAATGACCGCCGGCGCGAATACCTTGTCGGCCAAATCGATCAAGTGATGGTAGTACAGATTGAGGAACTCGGGCTGATCGAACAGTCGCGCGAGCCGCGGATTGTTACGCAATTCGTTCAAGATGTTGCGTGAAGTGCTACCGACCGTATCGCCGAGTTCAAAATTCGCGCCGAGTACGGAGTCCATGTCGTGAGTGACAAGATCGAACCGCGGATCGATCACTCCGCGATACAGGCTGTAGTCATCCTCATTTCCGTTGATCAAACCGTTTTCTTCGTTGACCAACAGCGTGTTGAGAGCGAAGAACCGCATCCACTGATCGATATCGATCACCTGCTTGACCGTGGCGACGAATACGGCATTTGGCGTCTGCGTGGCATCGAGGGCCCGCGTGAGCGCGACGACGTCGCTATAGTCGTTGGCGCCGCTGTTGGTCGACTTGTTGAAGGCGTTGACGTAATTCGCCTCGTTCTCACCCAGATAAGACAGATTGCTGTTGCCGCGATAGAAGTTACCGCTGGAATCCTTGGGGTAATGGTTCTCTGCCCAATCGGTCCCGGTGACCTCCAGCCGCACGTACGATCCGCTCTGCCGCGGTTCGACGGCGCGATTCTCGCCGCTGAGACGGACTTGCACCGCGGCCGCTTCCTCGAACGGCAGGCCAGCCAGTTCGAAGACGGTCATGCCGACCAGTTGTGTGAACGTGTACTGCGTGTTGAGGTTGATCGCCGTTACGTTCTTCCAGACGCGATCTCCGGGAATATTGATGCGCAGATTGCGCACGGCTCGCGAGCGGCTGCCGCTGCCGCGCACGCGCACGCCGACGCTGTAGACGATGTCCGTGCCCGTGCCATCGATGTTGACGAACGTGGCGTTCATCTGCGCGTCGCTTTGCCCGCTCATCGTGCGGAACCGCTGGTCTTCTTCGGCGGTCATGATGAAGCGGTAGTACGGCTGATCTCCGGCGTATGCCGTTTCGTCGACTTGGTACAGCAGGTTCGCGCCTTGGGCACCCGCATCGTTCGACGGTCCCGGCCACGTTCGCGACAGGCTGAGATCATTCGACGCGAACACGTAAAACTCGACCACGGCAAGGTTGTTCTGCGCCGGTAGGATCGCGCCGTATACACGGTCGCCGGCCGCGCCGTCGCCGTGCAGCCCGTCGTCGAACATCGGCGCGGTTTGAAACGGACCCGGCGTTTGCGTCGATACGCGATACTGCACCGACGCGGTGATCGGCACGTCTGGCATGTCGGCCAATTTGGCGGTCACGGTCACCGTGTCCGTCGATCGCGGTACGGCGGGACTATGCGATACATCCCAGATCACCGGCGCGGTTGCGCTACTAGCCACCGAATTCGCAACGCCCGGCGTGCCCTGGGCGACCGCGCTGGCGGCCCAATTCTGTCCCCGTTGGTTCGAGAGCAACGCATTGATTAACTCCAACGAGCGTCCGCCGCCGTCGTGCGTGGCGATCCAGTCCCAACCCGGCACGTTGTTAACATTTTGCTGTCGGCGGATCGCCCAATCGCCTTCGTCGGCGTAGTCGACCTGGTCGATTTGCGTCCCCCTGCTGTCGACGAGGCGAATCCGTTCGCCGCTATTGCTCAACTGTCCGTTCCAACCGCCGATGACATTCGTGACGCTCGGGTACTTGGCCGAAAACGTCGCTACGTCGGCCGCTACCACCAGGATCGTTCCGCCGTCGATCGAAATGTCGGGAAACGTGAAGTTGACGCCGCGATCGAACTCCCAACCGTTGAGGTTGATCGCCCCAATGCCAAGGTTCACCAGCTCGATGTACTCCTCGGCGTCGTTTTCCGACGATGGGTGATACATGATCTCGTTGATGGCGACCAAGTTCGCCGCCGACGTCACGTTCAATGTGACGGTCGTCGGCGCCGATTGCAGCGATCCGTCCAGGGCCACGTACGTGAAACTGTCCGCGCCAATGTAATCGACATTAGGCTGGTACTCGAAAGACCCGTCAGGGTTGAGCGTCAGCGAGCCGAACTGCGGCGCTCCGCCAACAGCAAGTGCCGCCGACAGCGCGGGGCTATCGATGTCCGTATCGTTGGCCAGCACGCCCTCGCCCACAGCGACCGAAAGCGATTCGTTGAACAGCACGTCGTAAGCGTCGGCTGCACCAACCGGCGCGTCGTTGACGGGCAGGACCGTAATCGTGATCGTCGCCGGCGAAGAATTCTGGTCACCGTCGTTCGCTGAATAAGTGAACGAATCCGGCCCGAAGTAGTTCGCCGCTGGTGTGTACGTGAACGAACCGTCGGCGGCGAGCGCGAGCACGCCGTTAGCAGGCTGCGTGACGACGACGGCCGTCAGCGGGTCGCCCTCCGGATCGGTATCGCCTTGCAGCACGCCATTGGCGGCGATTACGGATAACGTCGTATCCTCGTCGACTTGGTAAGCGCCGCCGGTCGCGGTTGGCGGACTGTCGACGATCAATGTCACGGTGGCGACGTTCGAGAACGTGCCGCCGTCGGATATACGATACGTGAAGCTCGTAACGCCGCGAAAGGCCGCTGGCGGCGTATAGCTAAACGCGCCAATCGACGTCATCGAAACCGTGCCCTGTCCGGCCGGCGGCTGCGACACAATCGACGATGCGATCGATTGGCCGTCCGGGTCGCTGTCGTTCGCGAGTACTCCATTGGCCACGCCCGCCACGAACGACGTTCCCGGCGTCACGAAGTATCGGTCGTCGACGGCCCGCGGAGCGTCGGGTATCGGATTCACCGTGACCGTAACCGTGCCGGGCTGCGAGAAATCGGAGCCGTCCCAGGCACGATACGTGAACGTGTCGACGCCGAAATAATCGGGATTCGGTGTATACGTGAACGTGCCGTCTTCGTTCATCACCACGAGGCCATTGGCGGGCTGTGCAAAGATACTGGCCGTCAGCGGCTCCAAATCGCCGTCGGTGTCGTTGGCCAGCACGCCGGCCGCAATCGACGAAACGGTGAGCACGTTGTCTTCGTCGACCGAGTACGCATCGGGCGCGGCCACCGGGCGATCGTTCGGCCCCGGCGTCACGGTGATGGTGACCGTCACGGGATCGCTCTGCGACTGACCGTCCGTCGCCGCGTACGTGAACGAATCTTGCCCTTCGTAGTTTTCGTTGGGAACGTAGGTAAACGTGCCGTTGGGATTGAGCGTCAACACGCCGTGCATCACGTCCTGAATCAACACGGCCGTGAACGGGTCGTTCTCCGGATCGAAGTCGTTGACCAGCAGGGCCGTCGCGCTGTCGATGACCGTGGCTTCCAGTTCGAGGTCGAAGCTGATGTCGCTGCTGTTGGCCGACTGCTGATGGATCTCGACGGCCAGCAGGTTTTGGCCCGTTACGAGCGACGCGTGAGGTACGTTGAACAGAAAGAACGTGAATTCGTCGTTCTGATTTACTGTCTGAGGTCCGGCGGTCGTGTTGAACGCGGCACCGGGTTCGAGGTTGTCGCGGAGAAGTTCGACGCCGTTTAGGTAGACCGCGATGCCGTCGTCTCGCACGACCTGCGCCCGCAATTCGGTAATCGCGTTAACGTCGGCCACGTCGAAGAACGTGCGGAAGTATGTGGTGATGAATTTCGCCTGGTCGTTGCCGCCGAAGTCGACGACGGTTTGCTCGGGGCGATTTTCTTGTTGATCCCCGTAGCCGTACTCGGCGCCGAGATTGTTCGGGGCATCTTCCTGCACCCAGGCGCTGTCGTCGTAGGCAAGCGTTTGCCATGCCGTGCCCTGATCGCTGCCGTTGTCGAGGTATCGCCACACCGAGCCGCGCGGCAGCAAGATTTCCGAATTCGACGCCGTCAGCCGATCGGCAACGAGCGTCGTGTTCTCGACCACCGAGTAATTGTCCGCGAATGCGCGCGGCGCGTCGTTGATCGCCGATACCTGAATGCTGACCGTGGCGTCGTTCGAGTTGTCGGTGCCGTCGGAAATGGCGAAGCGGAACGTGTCCAGCCCGTTGAAGTCCAAGTTGGGCGTATACACGAAAGAGCCATCCGGGCTGACGGTCACCATGCCGTTGGCCGGCGCGAGCAGCAGCACGGCAGTAAGGTCTCCGACCGGGTTGTCGATGTCGGTCGCGCCGACGAGCAGCCCCTCGGCGTCGCCGACCGAGAGGACAATGTCTTCGTCCGTGCTGAACGACTTGGCCGTCGCCAGCGGCGCGTCGTTGACGCTCGCCACGGTGAGCGACACCGTGGCGGACGTGCTGTCGGCCGTCCCGTCGTTGGCGACGTACTGAAAGCTATCGCTGCCGTGGAAGTTCGGATTCGGCGTGTAGACGAACGAACCGTTGGGGTTGAACGTAAGCGTGCCGTTCTGCGGACCGCTGCCGGGCACGAGACTGGCCGTGAGCGGATCGCTATCGGCGTCGGTGTCGTTGTCGAGCACGCCAGTCGCGCCGCCGGAGAACGTGATCGACACATCGTCGTAGGAGACTTGCGACCACTCGTTCTGCGAGCCGCCTCCGCCGCCGGACGTGTTGAACCCTCCGAGCACGATCGTATGATCGCCGGCGGTCAACGGCACGTCGAAGGTGGCCTGCAGCCAGCCGGAGTCGTAACCGCCTTGCGTTCCGTTTTCGCGACGAATGAGCGAACCGTTCAAGTCGTTTCCGTACCGCACGCCGTCGATCGTCAACACGGCTTCGCCGAATTCGTTGTTGTCGTGACCCCCGCCCTGTTCAAGACGATATCGTACCGATAGCTGCGCCGTGCCGCTGCCCAATACGTTGAATGACCGCGTCCAGCCGCCGGACGAAGCCCGATCTCCGCCGCCGCCGAACCCGAAAGCCGGATTAAGCCGAACTACGACGGCCCCGCCCGTGAACCCGGCGGCGGATTCGACCGTGCCGGAGGCCAAATCGCCCCGATTCGTGGCGAAAACGTCGTCGGTATAAACAAAGTCGTTCGAGCCGCCGTCGCCTAGGGTGAGGCGGGCGTCGAAACCAATGTCGCTGCTGCCGAAGTCCGCCTGATGCACTTCGACCGTGAGGACGTTTGTGCCGGTGTGCCAATTGGCGGCAGCTAGGTTGACGGGAACGTCAACGTAGTTGTCCTCGTCGCCAGTGGGGCCGGTGAGCGTATTGGCTGTTAGCGGTCCCGAAGGATTCCACGCGCCGGGATCCATGTTCAGCCGGAACACCTCGACGCCATTGAGATAGCCGATGCAACCGTCGTCGCAAAGCACGCGAGCCGTGGCCGCCGTCTCGGATTGCTGCGCGGCGCTGACCTGAAATTCATGTCGGAAGAGATAGGTCGTCACCGTATTCGGCTGCCCCAAGCCGGCCAACACGCTAGGCGTTCCCTCGAACCCATTGATTTGGCCGCCCGCAAAAGGCGAAGTTGCCGTTAGCCACGCGCCGATCGACGCCGTCGACGTCGCCACATCGAAGCTTGGATCGTTCCAAGCACGGCTGCTGCCGTCGACCGGGTAGGTTTGGTTCAGGCCATTTTGGTTTTGGATCTTGTCCAAATACTGCCACGTCGCCCCGTTCGGCACGACGGCCGCGCCTGGTGCCGCGTTGAAATCGGCGTTGAAACTAAACGGAATGACCGCCAGCGCGTTGTCTTCGTCGATAGTAAACGAATCGTCGACGGCGACCGGAGCGGCGAGCACGAATCGCTGTTCGAGCGATTCGACGCTGCGAACGCGGCGGCGGCTGGAGGCGGGACGATCGATACGGGAAGAGCGGCGAAACCGTTTCAACATCGCAGTGTCAACTCCTGGTGCGGACGGCGGCGACAATCGCATGATCGGGATGTCGCGCTACTCCGTAAGCGGTTCATTATAGATCGAACGGACCGTGGCCTATCGAATTTGGGCTATGGATTCGCGATGCGGGTTCACTCAAATGCGTCGCCGTCGCCTATGGGTCGGCCGGAATTGCAACGCCGCTGGGATGACGAACTTCTCATGCACCCGGCTGGAATGGCGGCTAATCGAGTCGACATACGACGCATCCTGCCGCCGCACCGAGGCGCGGCAAACTTTCGGATTCCTGAGAAAACAGAACTGTCCCGTAGAAAAACCGCCGAGCGTCGAACGCTTAGGCATGCCCAGAGCTTGTCTCTGATAGAACCCAACCCCCGGCCGCGAGTTGCGTGGCAGCAAGTTTTTTTTGTTGTTCTTGCGGTCCGCCGAAGACCGACCGGTTCAACGCCCACACTTCGTGGGGGATGCGGCGCTCACGGCGCGTCGTTCGGCATCAGCAGCGTCGCCTCGGCCGGACGAACAGTCGGGGGCGAAAGAACCGAGGATGCGACCGTGTGCGCCAACCCGCGGGCGTCGCAGGCTCAAACGTCGCAAGTGCGGGCAGCCGCGCGCAACGCCGCCACGACGTCCTTGCCCTTCGGGATAAATTCCTGCCCGACGTACCCCTGATACCCGGTCGCCGCGATCGCATTCATGACGGCCGGGTAGTTGATTTCCTGGTCGTCGTCGAGGTCGCCGCGGCCCGGATTGCCGGCGGTGTGGTAGTGGGCGATGTACTCCTTGAAATCGTTGATCCGCTGGATCACGTCGCCCTGCATGATCTGCACGTGATAAACGTCGAACAACAGCTTCAGCCGCGGCGAACCGACCCGCTTGCAGACCTCGACGACCCACTCGACGTTGTCGGCCAGGTAGCCCGGATGCCCCTTCATCTCGACGGCGACACGGGAATTGAGCATCTCGATGCACAGGTTCACCTTGCGGCGTTCCGCATGCCCGACGATCTTCTTCAGGCCCGCCACCGCGTTCTTGATGCCGTCTTCCTTCGATATCTTGGTGATGCCGGAGAAGGTAATCACGTTCGGAAAACCGGCATCGGCCGTGGCGTCGATCGCCGGGCCGAGCTTTTCGATGCACTCGGCATGATGCGCCGGATCGGCGAATCCCTTGGCGAAACCGTGGCTCGACGTCATCGCGCAAGCGAGCCCATGTTTCTTGATCGTGGCGAAGTGCTGCGGTTGGAGCAGTTCGATCGATTGATAGCCGATTTCGACCGCCGCTTTGCAAAGTTCGTCGATCGACAGCGGCTTGTAGCACCACGAGCAGATCGACTGGCGAATCCGGTCGCGCTCGATGCGATAGGGCACGTCTTCGGCTGCAGCAGCGCGGCCGGCCAAAGAGGCTCCGGCAATCGCCGCCCCAGCCCCAGCAATGGCGCGGCGACGGGAAATGGCGCGAGCGGAATTGGCTTTACACGTCTTGCCGTTGGTCGGCTTGTCGTTGGTCGGCATGTTGGGTCTCGCTTGTTGCGAATCGTAACGGTCAATTCTCGGATGCAACGAGATGAATCTCCGGAATCAAATCCGGATCGATGTCGATCTTCGGAAACTCCTCTGTGCTCGCCAGCACGTCGGCGAAGCAGCGTTCCATTTCCACGAACAGCTTGTCGAGGTCCAGGTCTTCGTACTTTGGGCGGTACGGTTCGAGATACGCCCGCGAACTGTTGTACAGCTTCTTCGCCCCGCGGATGTTGCCGTTGCCGAAATGGTGCAGGGCGACGGCGACCTGGATCAGCCCCTGGTAAAACTTTCGCGACGGCCCCTGGTAGTCGGTCCACAACTCCTCCCACACTTCGTGGGCCTCGAAGAAATCGCACACGTTGAAGTGCTCGATGCCTTGGAGATAGTGCGGATCGTGGGGCATGGGGAGCGGCAGTCAGGGTCCGGGGGGCAGGGATCGGGTCGCAGCCAAGAAGCAACGTCGATTATAGCGCCCGAATCCATTTGCCGCCAACGTATCCGGGCATTTGAATACGACCGCGCCGGCGAAGGGCGCGTCGCCAAGCCGCGATAGTCGAGTCCCGATACTTGACACTTTACCGCACCGCCGGGGAAAATCTGTCTCGACGATCTGATGTGGAGTTTGACGCGGCGTGCTACCGCCAATTCGCGGCGGCCAAATGAACCGCCGCGTCAGATCTGAGGTCTGCGATTTCTCAGCAAGCAGGGACGCGATGGCAGCGCGAGGCATTAAGTCCGCCGCGAGAGCGACACCAAAGAAACCGGCGTCGTTGGCCGCGCGCAAACGGCTCGCCGCCGAGGTCGTGGCGCATCTGGCGACCGATTACGGCGACGCCGAGTGTGCGCTTCGCTTCACCAACCCGCTCGAATTGTTGGTGGCGACGATCCTTTCCGCCCAATGCACGGACGTCCGCGTGAACATGGTCACGCCCGACCTGTTCCGCCGCTACCGCTCGGCCGCCGACTTTGCCGACGCCAAGCCCGCCGACCTTGAACGAGCCATACAAAGCACTGGCTTCTTTCGCAACAAGGCCAAGAACATTCAGGCCTGCTGCCGGCAGCTCGTCGAGCGGCATAGCGGCGAGGTGCCGCAAGACCTAGATGCCCTCGTTCAACTTCCCGGCGTAGGCCGAAAAACCGCCAGCGTCGTACTCGGCACCGCGTTCGGCATCGCCTCGGGCGTCGTCGTAGACACGCACGTCACGCGCCTTAGCCAGCGGCTCGGCCTCACCAAAGCCAAGGATGCCGTGAAAATCGAACGAGACTTGATCGCGCTACTGCCCCGCGAGCAGTGGATCGACTTCAGCCACCGAATGATCCACCACGGGCGACAGGTATGCGTCGCCCGCAAGCCGAGATGCGACGATTGCTCGATGCTAAGCTTCTGTCCTCGCGTGGGTGTAAAGATCGGTGTAAAGAATTGACGCACATCGTCTCCGCCCCTAATGCCTACAGCCTCAAGCCTCTAGCCTAAAGCCTCCCGCCATGATTCTCTCCGGCAAGGAAATCCGCCGCCGCATCGGC
>JAJDEG010000145.1 GCA_029259895.1 Planctomycetota bacterium | reverse complement strand
CCGTGCTGGCGTTCTTTGACGAGATGCATCGCGACGGCCGCACGATCGTGATGGTCACGCACGACGCTGCCGCTGCGGCCCGGGCCGCTTCCAATCTCTCGCTCCGCGACGGCGTGTTGTCGGCGTCATCGCGGTTGCTCGACGTCGCCTAGCTACGCGATCGAACGGAAATGCCGCAGCCTATAGCGTAAGTCGGGCGAGATTCAGACGCATCTATCTTCGCCGAGCTCGCGGTTACACTGGCGGACGCACCGTTGTCGCGGGCGGCGACGCGCGCGATTTCGGCCCAGGCAAAGCCTCGCGCCATCGGTCCAGCCGCCGTACCGCGTCGTCGACGTCGTTAGATTGACCGCAATCCGCGGGATCAAATGTCTCGACCGCGAAGTCACCATGCTTAAACCGCTCGGCCAGCTCCGCCGGCGCGGTGCGATCCGGCCCGAAATACGTCAGGCGACAGGCTTCCTTCACGGCTAATCTCCCGGGCTAAGTTCCCGGGGGGCGCACGCGGCGGGATTTGCCATTTTCGGGGGCGGTGCGGACAATTGGGGCGGCCACTTCGGGCAAATTGCTCTCAAATATGGGTGGCGCCCACCGCTGGGCGACGTGGACAATCTCTTGTCCTGGCGCGATCCAGCCGAGACGGCCGAATTAAGCAGTATTCCGCGTTCGCTAAACACTAACGGCTAACCACTCTCTCCCGCCACATGTCGTTCTGGTATTTAAGCCCGATCTTTGAAAGCTACGCGGTTGTTGTCGCGGTCGGCGGTGCGCTGGCGGCGCTTACGGCGATTAGCTTTCTGGTTCGTCGGCTTACCGCGCGGCAGACTGCCATTCTCGTCGCGCTCCGTTTGCTGGCGATAGCCTTGCTTGTCGTTGTGCTGCTTCAGCCGACGCTTCTCGTCACAGACCATAAAAAGCAGACGGCTACGCTCGTCGTGCTGGTCGATACATCGCGGAGTATGCTGGTGCCCGACGGCCGCGATGGCCGCACGCGATGGCAGCAACTTCGCCGAACGTTGGACGACGTGTGGCCTGACTTTCGCGAATTGGCTGAGGAGCTGGAAGTTAAGTTCTACGGGTTCGACGCCGCCGCGCGCGAATTGGAACTCGATGGTGATCGTTGGAAACTACCGGAATCGCCCGATGGCGACGAGTCGGCGATCGGCACGGTTCTCGATGACGTGTTGCGACGAGAATCGCGCAAGCGGCTCATCGGCGTTGTCCTGTTGAGTGACGGCAATCAGCAGTCGCCGCGGCAGTCGCTACCGCCGCAGGATCCGGCCCGGCGCATGGCCGATCTCGGTTATCCACTTTACACGATCGCGCTGGGCGGCGACGCGGGCGCTGGCCAGTCGCGCGATGTGGCGATTAAGAGCCTCGTCGCCGGTCCGACGGTGTACGTCAAGAACCCGCTGGGCGTGTTGGCCGAAATTCAGATCGACGGCTTCGCCAACGACGAGATTCCGCTGGAACTGTCGTGGGGTCAGCCCAATGACATGAAGGTTGTTGCTCGCCGCACGGTTAAAGCGTCGGCCGCGTCGTCGCGTGTGCCGTTCGAGATTTCGCACACGCCGGACGCCGCGGGCGAATACAAGCTTACGCTCCGCGCGGTGCCGCGGCCCGGCGAGCTCGTGACGACCAACAATGAGTGGTCGACGTTCATCACGGTCCTTCAAGGCGGTCTCAAGGTGTTGTACGTCGAAGGAGCCGTCCGACCGGAGAGCCGGTTTCTTCGCGGCTCGCTGCAAGCTAGCGAAGACATCAGCGTCGACTACCTTCAAGTTAATCAGAACGCCGAAGCGGTGCGTAACCAATGGCCTATCGACGTCGGCGACCGCTTTGAGCCGCAGAAGTACGACGTCTATATCTTCGGCGACCTCGACGCCGCGGCATTCGCTCGGGCCGGAGGCGGCGCGACGCCGGCGGCAGGCTATCCCGCTCTCGAACTGCTACGCGCGACGATCGAAAATCGGGCCGGCTTCATGATGCTCGGCGGCACGCACAGCTTTGGCGCAGGCAAGTATCACCAATCGCCGCTGGCCGATGCGCTGCCGATCGCGATGGACCGCCTGGAAGTGCAGAATTTTGGCGAACCGATCCGGGACGACCTGCACTGGCCGGGCCCGCTGAAGATGCGTCCCACGTCGCCGCGGGGCCTGCGGCACCCGGTGATGCGGCTGGGCACGGGCGCGGAGAACGCCGCGGCGTGGTCGTCGCTTGCACCGCTCGACGGCGCAAACCGTTTCGACGCGGCGAAGGTGAATCCTCGCGCGGAAATCCTCGCCGAGTCGACGCCGCCGGTTGGCGAATCGTCCGGCAAGCCGCTGCTGCTCGCCTGGACGTACGGCAACGGTCGCGTGCTCGCTTTCGCCGGCGACTCGACTTGGCGTTGGCGTCTGCAGGGCAACGGCAACTATCATCGCCAGTTCTGGCGGCAGGCCATTCTTTGGCTCGCGCAAAAAGAAGACGAGGGCAATAGCGTTTGGATACGGCTCGAATCGCGGCGCGTCGGGTTGGGCCGGCCGCTCCGCTTCACGACCGGCGCTCGTCAGGGCGATGGGGCAATGCTTAGCGGCGCGACGTTCACCGCTGAATTGCAAGCTCCCGATGGCGCAGTAACGCCTATCACAACGATACGGCAGGACGAAACTGCCACCGGCACGATCGCCAGCACCGACGTTGCCGGCGATTATCAACTCGTCGTCGATGCGACGAAAGACGGTGTGCCGGTTGGCCGCGCGACGGCTCGGTTCTACGTCGAAGCCCAAGACCTGGAACTGGACAACGCCACGGCCGACCCAACGCTGCTCGATAGCCTCGCCAAGATCACCGAACCGTTCGGCGGCGAGGCGATTTATCCGGAGGGCCTGGCCGAACTGCTGGCCAAGCTAAAGGAAGCGCCCAAGTCGCTGGACGTGGAGATTCAGACTCGATGGACCCTGGGCGGGCAAACGAACGACGGGGCGATCTTGCTGGCGATCTTCGTGGGGCTGTTGGGGACGGAGTGGTTTTTGAGAAAGCGCTGGCGGCTTGTTTGACGGCGACTTGCTCCCTTCCGCACGATCGGCGAAAATCTATGATTCGCCGTCGGTCGCACGATGGCCCGAACGCGTTCCTTCAGCCAATATGCCTCTGGTTCCACGTACGTCCTTGCGAAGGGGGCCATTTCGATGACAACGATTCAGTCGCACTTACGGTCGAAACGGGGAGCCGGAATGCATACCGCGGCGAATGCAATCTTGGGCGTTCTTGTTGTCGCGATTTTTTCTTTCGCGGGCTGCGGCGATTCGAAGGACGAACGTGGGGCCGACGGTAACGCTGCGGCGTCTGATACCTCCTCTGACAAGCGCGAAAATCAGGACAAGAATCAACAGAGCTCGGGCGCACGAGAAGCCGCGACGCGATCGGCGCCGAACGGTGCGTCGGCGGCGGAGAATCCTGGTCAAAGAACGACGCCCACGGAACGGCCGTCGGAGGCCTCGCCTGCTGCCGAGTCGCCGCCGGCACCGGTGCTCGAAGACGTCGTTCGCACGCCGGCCACGGCTGCGGAAGCCGCCGCCGCGATCGATTTGCGAAAAGTGCCGGTTCCCGACGACGTCGAGAACCCCGGTCTCTCGATCGCCAGCGTTTATTTCACGACCCAGGCCAAGGAGAAGGCTGTGTTCGATTCGATCGCCAAATTCTTCGCCGACAACGAGTGGAAACTGTATCACGACGTGCATTCGAACCCCGGATCGATCAGCGCCGGATACGCTCGCGATGGATTTCGCGTGTCGGTGTCCGCGTTTTCCAACGCCGACCGAACGACGGTGATTGTCAACAATCTTAGCAACGTCAACCTCGCTAGGCTTCCCGTGCCCGACGGAGCCGAGGATTGGGATTCATTCGGCGACGTCGCCGATTTTCTCACCGACGCCGGGGTCGACGAAACGCGTGCCGCCGTCCACGAACTGCTGCTTGCCGACGGCTGGCAGCCGTACGGCGGGGACGCCGACACGCGGGACTACAAGCAGAACGCCGTTCTGCTGCACGCCCGCGTGCTGTCGCCGCCGACGCAGCCCGGCAAGACCGCGATCAATTACACGAGCGAGCAACTTTCGGCCGATTTGCCAGCTCCACCGGCGGCCACGCGCGTCGACTACTCCGACCGTCCGACGCAGATCTACGTCGAAGCGCCGCTTACGCCCGACGACGTTGTGTCGTATTACCGCGAGACGCTGGCCCCGGCTGGCTGGAAAGCGACGACCGAGAATCCGATCGTGGATCGCTACGAGCAGATGCTAATCTTTCGCAATCCGGACAAGGACATGCTCACGCTCAACATGCGTGAAATCGAAGACGAGAAGCTCACCCGCTACTCGCTCGAGTTCCAATCTGCCGAGGAGATTGCCAAGCTCGACGAGCAGCTCGATAAGTTGGCCGAAGAAAAGAAGAAAGAACGTGAGGCCGAACTCAACAGGCCTAAGGCGAAAGCCACCATTGCGCTGCCTGCCGCCGCGAAGGACGTCGAGGCCGAAGAGAACCGGATCGAGTTCAAGCTCGCCACGGGCGAAGGCAAAGCCGCCGCCGACGCGATTGTCCAAGCGCTCGAAGCCGACGGCTGGAAAGCCGAAACCACGCTCGCCGATCCGATGGCCGGTCAAGTGGCGTTGCAGAAAGGCGACCACGCCATTTCCGTCGTTTACATCGATCCCGGCGTCATTCCGGCGCAAGTCACGGCTATCGGAATTGGCATTGACATCGGCATCGACATCGCGCTCGAACAAAAAAAGTAGATCCAGCAAAGCGGGCGATTGATTCACTATCGCATTCGACGTTGCGAGCGTCTGCCTGACAGCGGCGAAGGTTCACGTTCACCATGCTAAGCCTCCACGCACCGACGTCGCCGGCTTGGCTCGTGCAGATTGACGGGCATTTGGAAGAGCTTCTTATCGACCACGCCCATTGCGAGAAGAAAGCGGCCGGCGTGGCGATGGATTTGATCTTCGCCTACGTCGACAAAGAGGATCTTTGTCGGGCGCTGTCCGAGATCGTTCGAGAGGAACTGGAACACTTCAACATGGTGCTCGACGTGCTGAAGTCGCGCGGCATGAAGTTTCGTCGCTTGGCACCGAGCAGCTACGGTCAGCGCCTGGCCAAATTGGTTTGTAAGCAAGGACCGCAGCGCGCCGTAGACCGCATGCTCGTCGCCGGGTTGATCGAAGCGCGAAGCTGCGAACGCTTCGGCATGTTGGGCGAGCATCTCGCCGGCAGCGACCCCGAGCTAGCCGATTTCTTCAGCGGTCTGTTCGAGTCCGAGGCCCGCCATCACAGCACTTACGTCCGTTTCGCCAAAGAATTTGCCGACGAAGCAATGGTTCACACGCGGCTCGTCGAGCTAGCGGAGCGGGAAGCAGAAATCATCGCCGAAGGTGATCCGTTCCCTCGCATGCACAGCTAGGGCAGGGATTGGGGGTCGGCATTCAGGATTCAGGGAAGACAGGGCCTCTCCCTCCCCGAACGGCGCGCGTCGCTACACGTCAATCACCGCCTGCCCAACGTACATCTGTAGGATTTGGCTCTGCACTTTGATTGCCCGCAGCAGCACCCAGATTTGATCCGGCGAGAATTTCTTGGGGTCGCTGCTGGCCAATTCTTCGAGTTCCTGCGTCATGGCCTCGTGCTGGTCG
>JAJDEG010000144.1 GCA_029259895.1 Planctomycetota bacterium | reverse complement strand
CGCCGAACGCCAACCGGCGTCTCGCCAGAATGATTTTCATGGCCCCGCAAACAGTTAAGCGTCAGACGTGCGATTCGATTGCACGTCGATGCAAAACGCTTTCGGCGTTCTAACAGAAAACGGGATGGGGGGGAATGACGGAAATCGTACTTCGCAGACCGCGACGAAAAAGGACGTCATCGACGTCAATTCATTTGGGGTAACACCACTAAAGACGAATCGGCATTGCGGGAAACCGCAACGATAGCGATACCAGCCATGCGACGTTCGATATCGTCGCAAGTCATCCAATCAACATTGATGTGAGCTTGACGGACATCAACGACCCGCTCGTGCCCCAACGCGACGGCCAATTGCGGATCACCGCAGTTCGAGGACACGAATTGCCGTTTGACGACGAACGTCGAGGGGGTCTCGTGAATCGCAGTTTCCCGCGAGCCGCCTCACCCGTTCGTGGCCTATGCTTGAGATAGCCCGCCGCGTCTTTTTCGACGCGCCGAGACAGGATCGGCCAGACGCGTTCCTGCCTCACCAACCCCTGCGATTGCCCCCGCCCAATTTCCACACGGCCTCGCCGCAGACAGGACGCTAGGCGTCGTCGACCCACCTCGGTCGTGCTTGGAGACAAACATCATGGCGAACGCACGTTCGCCGGCCGCACAGCGACGCGGCCGGTCCCGTCGCGAGCGCGCTCGGCGCCCGACACTGCTCTGCATCGATGACGATCCAGATGCCATCGAAGCAATTTCCATCGCGCTGCGCCGTTACGACGTAAGGATACTAAGGCACTTCACCGGCGAGCAAGGCTTCTGGGAAGCACTGTGCGCCAAGCCGGACTTGATTATCACCGACCTGAAGATGCCGCAGGGAACCGGCGAGATGCTTCTCGAATGCTTACAGCGAAACCCACGCACGCGAGGAATCCCCACGATCGTCGTCACCGGACTACGTCGCGCGGATCTGCCGGGACACGTGAAGCATCTCGGTGCGGCCCAGTGCTTACGCAAGCCCGTGTCGATCGCCGAACTAATCGCCGAGATACGCCGTTTCGTGCCCCTTCGCCAGCGCGACGCTCGCGACGACGGCACGAAAGAAACGCTTTGCACCTAGGGAAACCGCCATCGCGCCAGTCGCGATAAGTAGGAAGAGTTTGGCATGCCGCACACGACCACGAAAACGCTACTGATCGAAGACGACCCCGGCGATCACCTGCTGCTCAAGCGCAGCCTGCTCAATTGTCGCGCGTCGTTCTCTCTAAAGTGGGCCGACCGACTTGCGAGCGGCCTCGAGGCGCTCGCCCGCGAGTCGTTCGATGTCGTACTCACCGATCTATCGCTGCCCGATGCGCAGGGCCTCGACACCGTGCGGCGCATTCGAGAGTGCGATACGACGACGCCGATCATTGTGATGACGACGATCGACGATCCCGATGTCGAAGCAAAAGCCATGGAGTACGGCGCGCAAGACTATCTGGTCAAGGGCGAAGCCGTTCCCCATGCGATTGAACGCATCATCCGACACGCGATCCAGCGGCAAGAATCGCTCGCGCAAATCGAACGCTTGCTCTCCGAGGTTCAAGCCGACGAACAACTGCTCGCCGAACAGAAGGCGCAACTCGAGCTAAAGAACAAGCGTTTGAGGAAGCTGTACAAAACTGCGCACCGCTTCGTCGACAACGTTTCGCACGAGTTTCGCACGCCACTGGCCGTGATCAAAGACTACATCGCGCTCGTCCGCGAAGGCATGGTCGGCGAAGTCAACGACGAACAGCGGCGAATGCTCGACGTGGCGGCCGTCCGGGCGAACGACCTGAACAACATGGTCGACGACATGCTCGACGTCAGCCGGTTCGAGTCGGGATTGTTGGCCGTCTGGCGACGGCCTTGCCGGCTGTCGGACATTGTCGGCGAAGTCATGTCGGGACTCGTACAGAAGGCTGCCGTCAAACAGATCGAGTTTGAAATCGATACGGCCCAAGACTTGCCCGACGTCTACTGCGATAGCGAAAAAGTCGGCCGCGTGATCATCAATCTGGTCACGAACGCCATGAAGTTCTGCGGCGAACCCGGACACGTTCGGCTTTGGACGAAGGCCGACCCGGTGCGGGAGGAAGTTGAGGTGGGAATCACCGACAACGGCCCCGGCATCGAAGCGAAGCTGCTCGAATCCCTATTCAAACGCTTCAAGCAAATTCGTCAGCGAAAGAAGAGCAGCACGAAGGGTTTTGGACTCGGATTGAACATCGCCAAGGAACTCGTTGCGCTGAATTTCGGCGAAATCCGTGTCGAAAGCGTCGTCGACGAGGGTAGCACGTTCAGCTTTACGATCCCCATGTCGTCGCCGCGATCGGTCGTCAGGCGGTATGCCGACCGCGTCGCCGTCGGTAAGAGCGGCGCTCGAGCCGTATCGGTGCTCGTCGCCAGCATCGATCGCCAGGTAAGCGAATCGGTCGCCGAGGACGTCGACGCCTTCTTCAACTACATGCTGCGACAAAACGACCTGCTGTTCCGCAGAGATACGCATCGATGGGCAATCCTATTGATGGCCGATCCGACGGACGTCGAAGGGTACGTGAGCCGCATCAAACGGGAGTTTCGCAAAACGAATCGAAACCGGCCCTTCGGACCACTACCGCAATACGACATCCAACTCGACGGCACGTGGGATCTGCCAGCGCACAGCGAATCGCTATTCGCGCGGTTCGACGCGCTGTTCGTTGACGAGGAAGCGATGTGTACCACCTAGCAACCAACAGGGGCAGGATTGCGATGGTAAAGGACAAACAGGTATTGGTCGTGGACGACGAACCGGAACTCGTCCGCGGCATTAGCTTATGGCTAACCGCGGCCGGATTCGGCACGTGCAACGCGCACGACGGCGACGATGCATTGGCCGTGGTGCGAAAGCGCAAGCCGGACGCGATCGTTCTCGACGTCCGAATGCCCGGACGCGACGGATTGTCTGTGCTCGATGAGCTACAAGGCGACGTAAAGACGAAACACATTCCGGTCGTCATGCTCTCCGCGAGCATCGTCGACCAACAGCGCGCGCTCGACGCCGGCGCGCGGTTCTTCCTGGCGAAACCATACGATGGAAAGGACCTGATCGCCGCGATCACGTCCGCGATCGACAACCCGAGCCTACCCGAGGAGTGCGATGAACGAGCAGAGACGTGTCTTGTATGTTGACGACGACGGTGAGTTCTCCGAAGCAATGGCCGCCCGCTGCCGTTCGATGGGCGTGGCGGTCATGACCGCTAAAAACGCGCTAACGGCCGTCACGATCGCCGAAACCTGGCGGCCGGACGTCGTCTGCTTCGACGTCGAGATGCCTACCGGAAACGGGCTCGACGTCTGCGAGTTTCTCGCGTCCAACCCGGGCCTGTCGCACGCCACGTTCGTGATTATCACGGGCCGCAGCGATCGCGAAATCGTCCGCCGATGCGGCGAGTTGCGCGCCCACTACATTGCCAAGTCGCCGGCCACTTGGCGTCAGCTGCAAGACGTGCTGTGTCGCGCCCTGCCCGACCTTCAACGCTCCTCCATTCCAACGCCTTCGGCCAACTGACTCGACGTCCGGCGGACGGTGCGCACAATTGCCCGCGCGCACGAAATCTCGCCTCGCCAACTCGGTCTGCAACAAAGGAACTCGCTATGACGACGAAGAACATACTCATCGCCGACGACGACCGCGACCTCGCGGCATCGCTCGCGCTGCATTGCAAGAATCTCGGACTGACGCCGCATACCACCCACGACGCGATGGCAGCCGTCCAAGCGATCGACGCGCTGTCCCCCGACGTCGTCATTCTCGACGTCAACATGCCGGGCGGAAACGGCCTCGCCGTCTGCGAGCTGATGTTCAGCGGCGAGCGTCTGCGAAACACGCCGGTGATCATGCTCACGGGCGAAACCGATCACGATACGGTCCGCCGCTGCCACGAGATGTGTGCCTACTACGTTCTCAAATGTCCCGACGTGTGGCAGCGAATCGAGCCGCTACTGAAAGAATTGCTCGGCGAAAACGACTCGCCGTCGCAGGCTACCGACCGCGGCACGGTTCGGTTGGCTGCCGGCGATATTGCCGACGCCGAGACCAACGCACCGCCGAGCGCGCCATCACGCGTGACGCCGTCGCGCACATCCGGGGACAACGTCCTGGTCGATGCGGTGTTCGCCGCGCTAGCGCCCGGCGACCTGATCGCCCCCGACGAGAACGCCCAAAGCGCATCTGCCGACGTCGACTTTTCCGACGAGCTCGGCGAATCGGCGCCGTGGGTTCTGTGCATCGACGACGATCCCGACTTGTCGCACAGCATCCAACTGCGGCTGCGCGAACATGGCATCGCCGTCCGCCGTGCGTTTGCTGGAATGGAAGGATACCGCCGCGCGTTCGTCGAGCCGGCCCAGGCGATCATTCTCGACTTCGAAATGCCCAATGGAAACGGCGACTATGTGCTGCGCCGGCTCAAAGAGAATCCGGTAACGCGCGACATTCCCGTCATCGTGCTAACTGGCCGCCGCGAAAAGAGCATCGAAAGATTGATGTACAACCTCGGCGCCGCCGCGTTCCTGACGAAGCCGTACGTGTGGAATCAGCTCTGGACTGAATTGTGTCATCACATCGATGTCCCTTCGTCGTCAAACGTCTAGGACGCAGGGCACACTGCTTTCGTCGGTGATACGGCGGTGCGTTCGTCGCCATCGATGACCGATTCGCTTCGACTTAAGGCTCGACGCGGACGACGCGGTCGTTGTAGCTGTCGACGATATACAGCTTTCCGTCGTGGCCGACCGTAACGCCGTGTGGTCGGGCAAGCTGGGCTTTGTTCGCTGGGCCGTCGATGCCGGACGCGCCTCGCTTGAGCGTTCCCGCCACTCGGACGACCTTGCCCGTGGCGGGAACGTACTTGCGAACGACGTTATTCTCGGCGTCGGCGATGATGACGTTGTCGTCGCCGTCGACGCACAAGTGTTTCGGTCCGTTGAGCCGGGTCGCGAGAGCGTCGCTGCCGCCCGGTGAATCGTCCTCGCCGGTCGTCTCAGCCTTTCCACTGCGGTTAACGACCGTGCGGATCTTGCCCGCATCGTCGACCACCCGCAGAGCATGGCCGCCCCGTTCGAGGATGTAGACGTTGCCGCGGCGGTCGACCGCAACCGCGCGCGGATCGACCAACGGCGACCGCTTCGCGTCCGCGCCGTCTTTCGGTACGCCCTTTTCTCCATTGCCGGCCACCAGTCGCACGACGCCCGACGCAAGTTCCACGACCCGGACGCGGCGGTTATCGAGATCGGCAAGGTAAAGCCGCTCTCCGGCCGGATCGAGGCTGATGCAGTAGATGCCGCCGAACGTTGCTTCGGTTGCCGGCCCATCGTCGCCGGAGTAGCCGGCCTTGCCCGTGCCGGCGACGGTCGAGACGCGGCCGGTTTCTGCATCGATCTTGCGGACCTTTCGATTCCACGTGTCGGCGACGTAGATATCGCCGCTGGGAGCGACGGCAAGGTTGTGCAGGCCGTTGAAGCGGGCCTCCGCGGCAGCAGCGCCGTCGCCGCCGTCGCCCTTTTCGCGAAGTGCTCCGGCGATAGTCGTCACGCGCCCCTTCGCATCGATCTTCAGCACCCGTCCGCCGGCCAGCTCGACGACATAGGCGTTGCCTTCGGCGTCGAAGTCGATCCCAAACGGCTCGACGAGCTTTGCGTCTTTGCCGATGGCGACAACGAGCCTATCAGCCGATTCTTGTGCGCGACCATTCGAGGAATGCAAGAACGCCAAAACAGCAGCAAGCGCGGCGAACCGAAAAAACTTCATAAAACGACTCCAGTGCACCAAAGGTCGGCCGAGTATAGCCCGACACATTGTAAACGCCGACGAACCGACCGGCGAAGTGTCTCGCGACGGGCCACGAACGAATGGGCGTCCGAGTCAAACTCGCACCGCCAGTGACGCGATGCTACAATCCACGCGGCGCATCGAGGGGCGACGAGTACCCGCCGGTGCGCGTTTTGTTCGAGCCGAAAACAGCCACAGAGACCGCCGAGGAATACAGACAACATGCGTTTAATCTCCGCGTTTTTGATCGCCACGATGTTTTTCGCCGCCGACGCATCGCCCGCCGTCGGCGCGGAGAAGAACGCCAACGCTGGTTCGCTCGTATTCGCGGCGACCGATTGGCCCTGCTGGCGCGGCGTAAACCACGACGGGCACGCCGATCCCAATCAGTCTCCGCCGACCCAGTGGAGTCGCGACAAAAACGTCGTATGGCGCGTCCCCGTGCCGGGCCGGGGACATAGCTCACCGATCGTGCTCGGCGATCGTGTTTTCCTCACCACAGCCGACGAGAAAGAACAAGTCCAATCGGTGCTGTGCTTCGACCGCGCGACCGGCAAACAGGTTTGGAAAACCGACGTGCATCGCGGTGGATTCACGATCAAGAACAAGAAGGCGTCGCTCGCCTCAGCCTCCGTAGCAACCGACGGCGAGCGCCTATTCGTCAATTTCCCGAACTCCAAGGCGCTCTTCACGACGGCGCTCGACCTCGACGGCAAACAACTTTGGCAGACCAAGATCACGGATTACGAGGAGCATCAAGGCTATGGCTCGTCGCCGATGCTCTACGAATCGCTCGTACTCGTCGCGGCCGACAACAAAGGCGGCGGCGCGATCGCCGGTCTCAACCGCACCGACGGCGAGATCGTCTGGCGTCACGACCGGCCGAAGAAGCCAAACTATGCCTCGCCCATCGTCCTTCGCGCCGACGACCGCGATCAGCTCGTATTCACCGGCTGCGATTTGGTCAGCAGTTTCGACCCGCTCAGCGGCAAGAAGCTGTGGGAGATCGACGGTGCGACGACCGAATGCGTCACGTCGACCGTCACCGACGGCAAACTCGTATTCACCAGCGGCGGCTATCCGGATAATCACGTCTCGGCCGTACGAGCCGACGGGTCGGGCGAGGTCGCGTGGCGAAACAACACGCGCGTTTACGTCCCATCGATGCTGCTCAAGGACGGTTTCCTCTATGCCGTCACCGACGCTGGCGTGGCCGTCTGCTGGCAAGCCGCGACCGGCAAGGAGCAATGGAAGCACCGCCTCGGCGGCACGTTTACCAGTTCTCCTGTGCTGGTCGGCCAGTCGATCTACGCGATCAACGAGGGCGGCAAAGCGTTCGTTTTCGCCGCCGATTCGCGCGAATTCAAGTCGCTTGGCGGCGGCCAACTCGGCGACGAAGTGTTCACCACGCCAACGATTTGCGGCAACTACGTCTACCTTCGCGTGGCCGAAAACGCGGACGCCGGGCGGCAGGAAGTGTTGTATTGCTTGGGGAACGCTGCAAGCGTTTCGGAACCCCAGCGATAAGCGCTGACGCCAATGCCACGACGACTCGTCCCGTCCGTAAAGCCGACCGCCGAAACGCCGCGCAACTCATCTTCTTGTTGCCAGTCATTGGGATTCTTAGGAAACGACCCGCAAGCGCAACGACGGACGCCAAATAGGGCAAATAGGGAAAGAACGGTCGGCGCCGCCCACGAAGTCAATAACTCTCTTTGCACGCCGATTCAACTGGTTCCCCAGTCCGCGTGGATTCATGAAGTCTGAAGTCTGCCCCAATCGTTACCGGGGTTGCGGGGCTTCACCGGCATTCCTATACTCCGCCGCCCGCGCGGGTCCGCTTTGCCGGTCCGCGCGAGTGCCCAGTGCGTGGATTTCGCGATACGAATGCGAAGGAGGCCCAGCGATGTCGGGGCGATGGATTGCCGCGGTAGCGGTTGGTTTGGCGGGCGTTGGCATAGCTGGCGTAGGAATCGCCGTGGCGCAGAATGGCGTTGCTAGTAATGCTGCTCCTGGAATTACTGTAGCGCCGCGCGACAATCCGCCGGACGTCAACGGCTGGCGTCGCGCCGCTCCGCGCGTGACGCGGCGATTGGCCGATGCCGTTGGCGATACAGACGGCGTGTACTTGGCCGCCGGCGAAGAGGCCGACACGTCCGCGCGCGCAGCAGACGACCGACGCGAACGCCCGCCGGTGCGATCGTCGATCTTACGCGACGGCAAGCTTCCCAGCGGACAAGGCCAAGTCTGGCAAGAGTACGATATTTCGCCGTTCACGCGGCGTGTGACCACCACCAAACGGCCCGAGCAGATGGTCGTCGATTGGGTGCTTCGCGAAACCGGCTACGAAGCGTGGCACAGCGACGTCGTGTCCGTGCTGTCGGCCGACATGGACATGCTGCGCGTCTATCACACGCCGCAGATGCAGCGCGTCGTGGCCGACATGGTCGACCGATTCATCAATCCGCAACAATCGAACCATGCGTTCGGTTTGCGCGTCGTAACGATCGGCAGCCCGAATTGGCGCGAGACGGCGCTTTCCATTCTCAAGCCGATCCCCGTGCAGGCCCAAGGCGTGCAGGCGTGGATGTTGAACAAGGAAGATGCCGCGCTGCTGCTCGCCCAGATGAGCAAGCGGAGCGATTTCCGCGAATATTCGTCGCCGCAGTTGATGGTTTATCACGGTCAGTCGATCGTCCTCGGCTCGACGCGGCCGAAGCAGTACGCGCGGTCGATCATCCCGCGGCCGGGCTCGTTTCCGCCCTACGAATTGGAACTCGGCCGGATCGACGAAGGCTATTCGCTCGAACTGAGTCCGCTGGCCTCGATGGACGGAGCGACGACGGACGCCGTTGTCAAAGTCAACATTTCGCAGATCGAAAAAATGGTCGGCATGTCGGTCGACATCCCAATGCCCGGCGGCGGATCGCGGCGCGAGCGGATCGAAGTTCCGCAATTGTCGAGCTGCGACCTACACGAACGGTTTCGCTGGCCGACCGATCAGGTGCTGCTCATTAGCCGCGGCGTCGTAGCGACTCCGGCTCCAGCCGCCGGCAGCGTGCTTCCGTTCTCGCTCCCCGGCACGCCCGACTCGAACCGCGCCGACGCGCTGCTGTTCATCCAAAGCCGCGGCAAGATCGAAACGCCAGCCGCCGTCCTCCCGCCCGCGGCGGTAGGAGGACAAGTCGCGCCAGTACGAACGGGCAGTCTGCCAATCATCCCGTATCAGCCGCGACGGTAGCACTTCGCGGTAGCGTTTCGCGGTAGCGTTTCGCGGTAGCACTTCGCGGTGACACTTCGCGGTGGTTCGTGGTTAATCAAGCGGCGGTCACGCCTGAACGCGCGCGATGTAGTAGTAATTCATAATGTCGTGGGCGAGCGTCTTCACCTCGACGTTTTGAAATCCCGCTTCCGCGAGCATCTTTAACGCTACGTCTTTGCCCCACATGGCTCCGAGGCCGGGGCCGCCGTGGGCTAGCGACACCGACATGCAGTGCATGCAGGAGATCGTGTAGAGAAACGCGCCGAGCGGGTGCGACTTGTCTTTTTGGACGTGGCTGGTGCCGGCGATGTCTTGCATGAGGAACACGCCGTCGGGTCGAAGCGAGCGAGCGACATTGGCCAGCACGGCATCGGGCTTCGCTTGATCGTGGATGGCGTCGAACGCCGTGATCAGATCGAACGCGGCCGGTTCGTCGAACGTGGCGACGTCGCGGGCCTCGAAGCGAGCGTTCTTCAGACCGCGGCGGTCGGCTTCGGCGCGGGCGGCCGCGATCGCTTCTTCGGAAAAGTCGTAGCCGGCGAATCGGCTATTGGCGAAGCGTACGGCAAGTTGGTTGATCGCTCCGCCGCTGCCGCAACCGACGTCAAGCACGTCGACGCCCGACTCAAGACGTTCGACGAGGCCCGGCACGATGGGCACGATGTGGTCTTCGAGCGCGGCGACGACGGTTTGCGCGCTTTCCTCGGCCATTACCTCGTGAAAGCGGCGGTAGGCCGAGTAGGGAACGCCCTGGCCGTGCGAAAAGGCTTCAAGTACTTCATCCTCGACGTGGCCCAGCACGGCGACCCACTGCATCGTGGCCGCCATGTTCGCGCTGGCCGAGCGGCAAAGCATGGCCGCATGCTCGTCGCACAGCGAGTAGGTCTTGGCGTGCTCGTCGTAGTCGACGATGCCGCCGGTGACCATTGCACCGAGCCATTCGCGGACGTAGCGCTCGCTGAGCTTGGCGCGGACGGCAATCGCTTCGCTGGTGGCCGGCGGCTGATGCTCCATCGCGTCGAACAGACCGGTGCGATGGCCGAGCGATAGCATCAGCGCGACGCCGCAACCGTTGAGCATGTCGAGCAGGCCGCTGCCGAAGCGTTCCATTTTGGCGAGGTCGATTTCGTCGCGAATGGCGGCGTCGGTGGCGCGATCGACGGCCGTGGAATGAGCGGGGGGCTGGTGCGACGCATGGGACATGGTGGTTCTCCTGGTCGGTCGAGGCTAGTCTGACTGTTGATCGCGAAAGCCGGCGACGTCGCTGGGATTGCCGATCACAATGAGCATATCGCCGGCGGCAAATTGCAGATCCTCATCCGGATTGAACAACATCTTGCCGGCGGCCTGACGCACGGCCACGATCATCAGCCCGTGTTTTTGACGGGCGTTCGCCGTTCGTGGCGTTAGCCCGACGAGCGGCGATTCTGGGTCGACAGCGATCTCCGCGACTTGGATGTCGAGTTCGGCGCGGTCCATGACCAGCTCGAAAAGCTCGACCGTCGTGGGACGCAGCAGCATAGCGGCAATGCGATGGGCGCCGATCGTCGCGGGGAGCACGACGCGGTCGGCACCGGCTTGGATGAGTTTCGTCTGGCTCGATTTCTTTTCGGCGCGGGCGATGATGTGCAAGTTCTTATTGATGTTCCGCGCAGTCAGCGCAATGAACACGCTGTCGGCGTCATCCGAGAGAACCGTCACGACGTTCTTGGCGTTTTCGACGCCCGCCGCGATAAGCGTTTCCTCCTGCGTGGCGTCGCCGACGACGATCAGGTAGCCCAACTCCTGAGCGTCGGCGATGAGATCGGCCGATTTGTCGACCACCACGAACTTCTGTTTTTGCTCGTCGAGCTGCTCGGCGAGCACGTGACCCGTACGACCAAAGCCGCACAGGATGGTGTGATCCTTGAGCTGCTTGATCTCGCGGCTGGCGCGGCGAAGGCCCAGCGCGCGGTCGATTTCCCCTTCGGTCATCATTTGAAAAAAACCTCCCAGCGTGTAACCGGCGGCCGACATACCCAGCAGAATGACGATGATAAAATAGATCTGCATCACCGGGCCGACGCTCGTCGATTCCGAAAATCCGACGCTCGACACGGTGATCACGACCATGTAGGCCGCTTCGAGCCAGTCCTTACCGGTGAGCAGTTTGTAGCCCGCCACGGCACAGACCATCACGACGCCGAGGACGACGAAGCCGCGGCGGACTCGATATAGCGGCGTCTTGGCGGGCATCGGGCTCGGTTTGCGGTATGCAGTGCGGCGGTGTCGATGCGGTGTTCGGCGCGGTGTTCGGCTGGGACCGCTACGTTTTGTACGCCACAACGTGCGACGCGGCAATCATGCGGAATCGCACACGCTGCGGCCGGCCGCGACGGTGATAACGCCTTGGTTCGGCTGTATCGC
>JAJDEG010000143.1 GCA_029259895.1 Planctomycetota bacterium | reverse complement strand
CCCGATCGCTACACGCCGCCGACCAACACTGGCGCGTCGACCGATAAAAACAGCGCATCGCCCTATGTCTCGCAGCAGGACGCCGAGCGCCGCTACGACAGTGCAGGCTATCGCGACATGACCGGCGACCGATACTTAAGCGACGGCAGTCGGCCCAACGCCGCCACCCCTTCGCCGCCGGCCGACGCCTTGAACGCCCGCACCGCTGATTCCCGAAACGCTGATTCCCGAATTGCTGACGCGTCGCGTGCAAACGCCTACGATCCGGGCAACACCGGCTACCAACCAGCCGGCGTTCCCAACTACAACATGCCGTCGGCCAACGGTACCACGACCGCCAAGTCCGCGCCCTATCAGCCAGGCGGCACCAGCCGCTACAACGACGCCGCCACTGGCTCGGCAAACTCGGCGGCAGCGCCATACGGCACAAACCCCTACGCCCAGCCGCTCCCCGGCGATCGCTATCGAGACGCACCGGCCAACAGCCGCGACGGCGCAGCCCGGTACTAATCGGCGCGTCGCGACAACCGCCTACTGCCCGCCTGCCCGCCGCAAACCGTCGACCATTCGCTCCAACTCCTCGACGCGGCGTTTGAGCACGTCGACCTCGCGCTGCAGCGTCTCCACGCGCTCCGCTCCACCCTCGGCCGGTCCATCCGTGACGATTGCCACGTCGCCCGCCCCGTTGCCGGCCGTGAAGTGCTCGCCCCCGTCGGCGTCGTAAGTATCGGCCAGCGTCACGCGTTGCCGATGGTGTTCACGCTTATAGTAGTACGACACCTCGACCTCTTGCCCCGGCTCGAACGTCGCGATTCGCCGGGCCAAATCGGTCGGTCCGGACACGTTCTGCCCATCGATCGCCACGATCACCGCATGCAGCGGAATTCGCCCCACATGCGCCGGCGACCCCGCCGCGATCGACAACACCACCGCCCCGCGAAGATTGGGCAGACCGTGCTGCGCCTGATCTAATGCCGTCGGCGGCACGGACCGAACCCCTAGCGTCGCCCGTTCCGGCGTCGGCGGCGGGGGAATGACGATACCGTCGCCCGCCCTCTCACCGCCAATCGAACCACCGCCAGCCGAACCACCGTGCGGCGAAGGCGGCGGGAAAGCACTCCCCTGCCGCCGCGGAATCGGCAACGGCTCCCCGATTACTCCGAAATCGCGCTCGCGCTGCTCCGGAGTTGGACGCTGCCCTAGCGTTACGTCGCGATCCTTTTGCGATCCGTCTCGGTCGATGTAAAACCGCACGTTCGCACCGGCCGGCATCCGCGAAAGCACGCGCAGCATATCGCGACCGGTGCGGATCGGTTGATCGTTGATCTTATAGATCAAGTCGCCCTCTTTGAGCATGCCCCGATCCGCTGGGCTGTCGCGATCGATCTTCGCGATCCGCACCCCGCGGCCATCGCCCCCGCTATCGTCGCCGATCAGACCTAGAAAGCCAGGCTCCTCGTCCGGAGCATCGCCAGATGAGTCGCCCGCGGCATCGTCGGCCACTTCGTCAGCGACGCTCGCGCCGTCTTGCGCGGCGTCTTGCCCGGCGGCGTTCCTAGCCAGCCCCGCCGAGCACAACGTCGCCCCAAGTACCACAAGCAACGACCAATCTCGTAGCCAGATCATCGTGTTCCTTCCTTCGTCCATTCGGCGTGAACCGGCCGCGCCCCGATTCGCCGCGCCGTACCGCTTCGTAACGAATATCACAATTGTAGCTCGCTCGTTCCCGCGACGGCCGTTTTCGGAGTGACGGTAGTCGGCCCCGGCGGTATGTTACCGCTCATGTCTCCACCCGACGCGAGCCGGATTCCCACCGAACGCCTCTGCATCGAGGCGGCATCGCCCCACCTCCGCCGCGAAGCCCTCGAATTGGCCCTCGGCTATGCCGACGCGCCCTTCGCACAATCCATCATCGACCGCGCTTACGCCCAAGGCCAACGAGACGGCGATGATTGGCAGGGTTTGCTGGTCGCAACGGATGCAACGGCAGCCTCGTCCCCACCCTCAAACGCGACTTCTACGCACGCCACATCGCCCCTGCTCGCCGCGATCCTCGTCCGAATACTCGCCGGCCGGATCGCATCCGTGGCCGCGCCGCAAACCACCAGTGACGCCCCAGCCGGAACCGATGAACTGCTCGTTCGCCGCGCAGCGCAATTCGCCCAAGGGCGCGACGCGTTGCTCGCCCAAGCCTTGCTCGAATCCAACGATTCGCGAGCTGCCGCCGCATTCACCGCCGCCGCATTCCAACGCACGGCCGATCTACTATTTCTCGTCGTCCAGTGCGACGCCTCGCCGGATGCCGACAACCACGACGCGGTGCCCTCCATCCCCCAGTGGCTGCAGTATCGGCCGGAAGTGCATGACCGCTTCGCCCGCCTCGTCGAACGCACCTATATCGACAGCCGCGACTGCCCCGAATTAGACGGCCTGCGGGCCATCGACGACATCCTCGCCGGCTACCGTGCCACCGGTGAGTTTTCGCCGCAACGTTGGCTCATTGCCGAGAACGAAGGACGCGACGTCGGCTGCCTGTTGCTGACCGATCATCCGTCCGACGATCAATGGGAGTTGGTCTACCTCGGCGTCGCCCCGGAATTTCGCGGCCGCGGACTCGGTCTTGCCCTCACGCGACACGCTCTGGCGATGACCCGCCGCGCCGGACGCCGCCAACTCGTGCTGGCCGTCGACGCCGCGAACGAACCGGCCATCTCCATCTATCATCGTGCCGGCTTCGAAACGTGGGAACGCCGCTCTATCTTTCTACGGCGATTTGACAAGCCACGCGAAATGTAGCGTTCGCTCAGGCGCGAACGCACAACTTGTGGTCGCCGCCGCGGAAGGCGAGAATTCCAGCCGATTGCGAGAATCGCGCGAGCGCGGCGTTTCGCCTTGATTCGCAATACCTTACGGCGACGCCGGCGCGGCGTTGCAGTTTTCGCCGCCGCGCGGACAGCTTTTACACGTACTCGCGGTAGCGCGACTTGCGTCGAATCCGCGCCGCCGCGAACGGCCGTTCCCTCTAGCAACGACGGGACTTACGGCGCGCAGTCGCCGAACCGAATCGACGCAAGTCCGCGCCGCGATTCACCCGTTTGACAGCCACGCTAGCAGACGCAACAATCCGCTCCTCGGGTGACGACGAGTCGACTCGCGCGGCGATGGGAATCGCGTGCGAATCGATAGAGCCGGTCCGATCGACGTTCCGCAAAGCCCTTCCAGCGACCGCAGGAGTCTTATCGCGATCGCGCGGGCGGATTCGGCGAACGTTCGATCGAAGGATCGGCACCTCGGAAAACTTTTGCCGGCGCAGCCTATTCGCGTAGAAGGTGCGCGCCGAGGGGGACAAAAAGGAAGTGACCACGGACGAAAGGGACGTCGTGTCGGCCATGCGGGAGACGCTGGCCGGCAAGGTCGGGAAGAAAAAGTTCGACCTCTGGTTCGCCGATGTAGAGTTCGTGCTTCGCGCGGGCAAGCTCGTCGTCGAATCGCCAAACGAGTTTAAGAAAGAAGTTCTTCGCGCGAATTTCGCCGCCGAACTTCGCGCCGTCGCCGCCGCTCACGCTGCCGACGCCGTGGAATTTCACGTAAATCGCGATTCCGCGGCCCCCAAAGCGGACGCCGGTCGAGCCGATTCCGACCAGGTCACTGGCGGCCAAACTGCCGCTGCTCAATCGAGCCCACAGCCAACCCCGAAGACGGCCGACGGTGCCACCCCGCCGAACGCCGCTGCACCCACGCGCCCTGGCCGACGATTTGCCGACTTCCCGTCGTTCGTTGTCGGCGACTCGAACCGATTGGCGTTCGCCACCGCACAGGGCTTGTCGCATTGGTCGAGCACGGGCTGCACGTCCCTATTGATCCACGGGCCAACCGGTGTCGGCAAGACGCACCTCGCCGAAGCGATTTGGTCCGCCGCCCGCCGCGGCAGTCCACAGCATCGCGTCGTCTACCTCACGGCCGAACAGTTCACGACAATGTTCGTCGACGCCGTCCGCGGTACCGGACTGCCCAACTTTCGCCGCAAGGTCCGCGGTGCCGACTTGCTCCTCATCGACGATGTTCAGTTCTTCGCCGGCAAGCGCGCCACGCTCGGCGAATTGCAATACACGATCGACACGTTACTCGCCGAGGGTCGACGCCTCGTGCTCACCGCCGATCGGTCCGCCGCGGAGCTAACGGGCCTCGGCCCGGAATTGATTACGCGGCTGGCCGGCGGCATGATGTGCCGCATCGAACCGCCCGACTATCCGACGCGACTCGAAATTGCCCGCCGCGCCGCTCGCCGCATGCAACTCGCGGCGCCAGACGACGTCCTGTCCCTAATTGCCCGACGCGTCGCCGCCACGGCCCGCGAGATTTCCGGTGCTCTCTTTCGTCTCCAAGCCGTCGCGCAAATCACCGGCCAGGCATTGAGTCGCGAATTGGCCAACGAAGCGCTCGCCGATCTGTTCGCCGACCACGGCAAAACGATTCGCCTCGCCGACATCGACACCGCCGTGTGCGACGCCTTCGGGCTCGAACCCGACGCCCTCAAGTCCGGCTGCCGATCGAAGCACGCCAGCCATCCGCGCATGCTCGCCATGTTCCTCGCCCGCAAGCACACGCCGGCCGCACTCGCCGAAATCGGTCGATATTTCGGCGGGCGTACTCACACCACGGTAATTTCGGCGCAAAAGACCGTCGAGCGGTGGCTGTCCCGCTCCGAGCGCCTCGTGTTCGCCGACCAGACCTGCCAAGTCCAACAAGCGATTCGCCGCCTCGAGGACAAGTTGCGAATCGCGTAGCCGGCACGATCTCGAATCCTCACCGCCACACGCTTCGCGTTGCGGCGACTTTCGCGTCGCTGCGACTACGGTGCCGTCCGACCCCGTCGCCGCGAACCGAGCGCCGGGCAGCCGCGTAGTTAATTAGCCGTACCCGTTCCACTGCCTGCCGCGGTCCGCGCGGTCGAAGTGGCCGGTACCGACGCGGCTCGGACGCCGGCACAACGCAGCGTCGAATTCGCTACAACCCGCCCATTTGCGCTCGTTCCGCCCCGCCATCGGCAATTTGCCCGAACCGCGCTCACGCCGTAGCGGCAAGTTCATGTAAAATCGGTACTATCGCGGTATGTTACCAATGACGGCCCACGACTTGTCCGTCTCGGCGACGCCTCGTCCAGTTCGCCGCGTCCGTGCTGACTCCGCATCATTCATCGTCCGCGAATTCCGCTCCAAAAAGAAATCTCTGTTGACGAGCGATACGAGGGATATTGTCCATGTCGGGTGAATTGCCGCTCTCGCGAAACTACGTCGGCGTCGGCCGCCCTCCGTCGGCCGCCGTCCGCCGTCCGCCCGTCCCCGCGCTGGCCCGCCGCACGATGATCGGACTTTCGTCGTTCGTCCTGCTCATATTGTTTTGCCTGCTCGACCTCAACACGGTCGCCTATCAACTATTTGGCATCACGCAATTCTTTTCGTTCCTCATCCTCGCGATTTGTGTCACGTTGCTGCTAACGTATCGATTCACCATTTATCGCGATCTCGGTCCTTCGGGGCGAGTCTACCTCCTCTTCATTGCCGCATTCCTTGCCATCGGAACGCCCATCGGCATCACCACCGCCGCCGGTGGTTTATCCGGCCGGTGGCACGAAATTCGCCTCCTCTTGCCATCGTTGCTTATCGTCGCCTCCGCCGCCGTCGCGGCCCGCGGCGTGCTCCTCGCCTACGGTCTGCGCTTCACGCTTCGATTGCTTTGTCTCATCGCGCTCGTCATCCCTCTTTCGATTTGGTTTCTCACATATTTCCCGGAGCTTTACCGCGTCGAAGTTGGCCAGGCGCGCGACTACGATCGCGCCTCCGGTACGTTCGCCAATCCCAACGAAGCCGGTACCGCCGCGTGCATCGTCGCGGCCATCTTCTATTCCTTCATGATGATCGAGCGATCGAAGATCGTCTCCATTACCGGAGTCGCATTAGCGGCATTTGCCCTGATTCTCACGGCATCGCGCGGAGCGTTCGTCATTTTCGCCTTGTTGACGTTCGCCCAGATCGTGATTTCGCCCGGTTTCAAGAAGATGATTCTCGTCCTCGTCGGAGGTGCCGCGATCGCCGGAATCTTATATGTCGTATACAACGTTGCTACGGTTGACACGGATTCTAGTCGCAGTATGGTCAAACGAATGGAATCGTTGTGGCGCGTTGCTGGCGGCGAAGTCACGGACGAAACCACGGGCGGTCGCCTCCAACTCGCCATGAATGGCATCAATGCGTGGAGCGCCAACTGGCTCTTGGGCAACGGATTGGGTAGTCAGAGTCGCGTCGGCGCCGCCAACATCGGCCCCCACAACACCTACATTGCCATTGGGGGCGAAGCCGGAGTCATTCCGTTGTCGTTATTCTTTGCGACGATCGTAAGCCTCCTATGGCGCGGATGGACCTGCCACGTCCCCGCGGTCCGAACGTTGGCGATGGGGTTTGCCGTCGTGATGGTGATGGCCTGCTTTACATCGCACGGCGTCCTCACCAGCCGCGAGCTTAGTGTCATGCTCGGCATCAGTTTCGGTCTGCTGGCGGGATGTCTCGAAATGAAGGCCGCCGCAGTCGCCGCGCGGCGTCGAACGCCGCGTTCGGTCTCCGCGATCTCGCCGCTTGTTGCGACGGGCCATTCCTGACGCGTAAGAAGGACGCTGTCGCCAGTACATTGCCTTGCGTCGCGCCTTACCTATTCGATCCAACGTCCGATCCATGCGACTGCTCTTCGTCATCGACTCGCTTTGCGCCGGCGGTGCCCAACGTCAACTCACCAGCCTCGCCCTCGAATTGAAGCACCGCGGTCACGACGTCGATGTCTTCGTCTACCACGACATCGACCACTTTGGTGACGAGTTGCGCTGTGCCGGAGTGACGATTCTCCTGCATCGCAAGCCCTCGCGATTCTCGCTGCGGCCGATTCGTCAGTTGCGAGAAATATTTCGCCGCGCCGCTTACGACGTCGTGCTCTCCTATCTGCCCGTGCCGAACGCATACAGTTTGTGCGCCGCCGCGGGTCTCTCCAGCCGGCCGAAGATCGTCGTTTCCGAACGCTCGTTCCCCCGGGCGGGCCGCGCCGGCATCAAAAAACGCATGCTAGAAAAGCTGTATCGTCGTGCCGACGGCATCACCACCAACTCGCATCACATGCGGGAATATTACCGTCGTCAATACGGATGGAACGACGATCGAGTAACGACCATCTGGAATGGACTCGATCTCGGCCGATTCCCAACGACGCCGCTCCTGCGTACCGATAACGAACCGTTGCGATTGCTCTGCATCGGCCGCGTCGATCGCGACAAAAACTGGTGCCTGCTAGTCGAAGCCATGGCGCGATTGCGCGACGACGACGGCCTGGGCACCCAAGTCTCGCTCGTCGGTCGCGATCGCCCGGTCACCGCCGACGAACATAAATACCGCGACGAACTCGACGCCCTCATTCGCCGCCACGGCCTACAAGACGCATGGACGTATCTCGGTCCGCGGTCCGATATCGCCCAACTCTTCGCCACCCATCACGCGCTCGCGCATCCATCGACCGTCGAGGGCATGTCGAACGTCGTATGCGAAAGCCTCGCCTGCGGCCGTCCGGCGATCGTCGCCGACGCTTTTGATCACCGTCGACTCGTCCAACACGGCGAGACCGGTTGGCTTTTTGAGTCCGGCAGCGCGGCGCGGCTCGCCGACGCCCTCCGAAAGCTGCGCGGCCTTAACTCCGACGAACTCGCCGCGATGGGCGCAAAAGCGCGACGATTCGCCGAGCAGAATCTCACTGTCGACCGCCTGGCCGACGAATACGAGGCCCTCTTCAAATCGCTCGTCGGCCCGCACCGACGCCCCGAAGGTGCCAGCGATCGGATTTGATATCGCGCGGTCTTTTTTCCCGGTCGCCGACGGCACGCGCCCCGTCTAGAATGCCGCCAGGAACGCGCGCCGCCCATCGCGACGTCGTCCGCCGATAAATCGTCGCCTGCTCACCGATTGCAATCGCTCTCTGCCTGCAAGAGACTCGCCATCCGCAACCGCCAACCGTCGACATGATATGACCGACCCGCCGCCCAACGATGAACGCCAGCCCAACGCCGAAATTCCGCACGCCGTTCGCCCCCTCGATCGAGTCCAACGCTGGATGCAGGCGGTCATCATGCATCCCGCCGGTGTATTGGCCGGCATTAACAGCGACTCCGCACGAGCCGAAATCCCGATCGATCCGGCTCGCATCGAACAGATCATCGGCCGCAGCCAGGCGCTCGGAAGCCTGGATCGCTTGGCCGTCTATGCCAACGCGTACTACGCCCGCCTGCTGGAATGCCTCCGCGAAGTGTTCCCCATCGTTTGCCGCACGATGGGCACCGACATCTTCGATCATTTCGCCCTCAGCTACCTCCAAAAATATCCCTCGCAAAGCTACACGCTCAACGACTTGGGCGCGAGATTCGCCCAATTCCTCGATGAGACGCGCCCGCCAACGCCGGCCGAGGCCGCGCCCAACGCCTTGCAAGCCGACGATTTGCCAGACCTTTCCGCCGATTGGCCTCGCTTCGTCGTCGATCTAGCGGCCCTGGAGTGGACGATCGGCGAAGTCTACGACAGCCCCGGCGTCGAGAAAACCGGCTCCATGCAACGCCAAGACCTGGAGTCGATCCCGCCGGACCGTCGCATGTCGGCCCACCTTCAACTAGCCCCCTGCGTTCGGCTTCTCGAATTTCGCTTTCCCGCCAACGACTTCTACGCGCGAATGCGCGAACTGCCGTACGAACGCGACCGTGAACGCGACGGCGAAGTCAACGGCGGCGAGGACAACGGCGCCGAAGCCGTCGCCGGCGAGTTGCCGATTCCGCCCCCTGCGCCAACCTACCTCGCCCTCTCGCGCCGCAACTACGTCGTCCGCCGCTATCCGCTCGATAGAATCCAGTTCGAGTTGCTCAACGAGCTTTCCAAAGGAAAGACGATTGCCGAGGCGCTTTCGGTCGCGGCGGCGGATTGCGATCTAAGCGACGACGAGCTTGCCGCGCGACTGCACGAATGGTTCGCCCAGTGGACGGCGAATCAGTTCTTCTTGAGCGTATCGCTCGATTGAATCGCGCCGCCGCCCCAGGTCGGTTCGAGCTCGTACACCTCGAGCGACTCGACCTTCGCCGTTCCACCTTTCGCCACCAGCGACATCGCCCGCTCGTCCGTTTTAGGGCGATGCGACGTCGAAATCGCCACGCGCCCGCCGCCGGCGAACAACTCGACCGAACCGCGATCGACGAGCACGCGCAGCGTCAGCTTATCGCCGGAAAGGTTCAGTTTGGCCACGTGCTTGCCGCAAGCAATCGTGCCGGCCGCCGCGTTGTAAACGACCTTCAACCCCCGCAGCCCAAGTTCGATGCGTTTGGCGTCGCCCACGTCGATCTCGGCGGATACGTCGATCAGTTCGCCTTGTTTGCCTCGCAATACGTCCTTGCCGCCGGTCAATTCAACGTTCGTCATCCTCACCGTCGGCGTCTTGCGTAGCTCGGCCAATTCCGCCACCGGCTCGACGTGCAGCCGCACGCCCTCCGCCGTCCTCCGCAGCGTCAACTCGCACGGCACCGTCATCTGCTGATTGAACGGCATGCCGGGGAACGTAACGTTGCGCCCCCAGCCGATTTGAATGCAGCGATCGTCCGGCGCGTTCGTAAACGTCTGCGCGGCATAGAAGTCGCCGTACCAGACTTGATGCTTGCCGGAGAAGGCGGAGAACCCGCGGCCGCCGAATCCGCCGATAAGGTACTTGCCATCCGCGCCGTAGAGCACCCACCTCGTCTTGCTCTTATCGCCGTCGATGGGCAATTCCACGAGGTCGGGGCACTCGTAAAAGCTGGGCGTGCGGCTCTCGAGCTCCCATTCCTTGAGGTCGGGCGAGGAATAAAAGTCAATCGTCCGCCCCTCGTTTTCGCCGTAAACGGCCATCACCCACCGCTTCGTCCGTTCGTGCCACAGCAGCCGCGGGTCGCGCCCCTTGTGCTTGACCACGGGGTTACCGTCGAACTCCTTCCAGGTCCGCCCGCGGTCGTTGCTATACGCGATGCACTCGCCGCGCCCCGTACTCGTGTAGGCCAGCACCAACACGTCTTCGTCGCCGCTCTTGAAGCCCGAAGTGTTCTCCTTATCGACGACCGCGCTGCCGGAAAACGCCCAATCGCCGAACTTCTTGGGATACAGACCGATGGGCAGTTCTTCCCAATGCACCAGGTCGCGGCTCACGGCGTGCCCCCAGTGCATGTTCCCCCAACTCCAGCCATAAGGATTGTGCTGATAAAACAAATGCCACTCGCCGTCGTGATACACCATGCCGTTGGGGTCGTTGAGCCAGCCCCGCCGCGACGTGAAGTGGAACTGCGGTCGCTGAGTTTCCGTGTAAAGCGCGTCCGCATTCGGAATCGCGTCGGCCAACTTCAGCGCGTCGAGCGCCTTCGACTCCGCCGGCAACACGGTCTCCACCGTCAGCCGCTTTCCGGCCAGCGGACGCAGATCGAGAAACACCCAAAAATCCACTTCGGCATCGGCCGCCGTCATGTCGGCCAGTTCGATCTCGAATTCACGCACGGTCGCTTCGCCATCGCGAACCTTAACCACTCGCTTCGCCGCGTCGTTTTTCACCGGCAAGTGCAGATATCGCTTCTCGGCGACGATCTCGCGTTTCGCCTTGGTTGGCCCTCGCCGCCGCTCGCCCTGCACGATGTGGTCGACGTTGATATGTCCCCAGCCGCCCTCTTGCGCGTCGACGATCTCGATAGTTGCCGTCTTGCCGATCAACTCCTTCACGTCCCAGCTATGCCAATCCAGCCGCTCGCTTCCGCCCGGCTGATCGTTGGGGCCGCTTGCCGTGCGAACCGTCTTGCCGTCGACGATTAAGTTAATGCACGTCTTTCCAGGATGATGCCCGCCGCCGAGCAGAAAACTGATCCACGGCCGCTCGATCTCGAACGCGGCCGAAGCAAGCCGCCCCATCGAATCGTCGCCGCCGACGAAGGAGTTGACCAGTTGCTTCCCCAAGTAGCCCTCGACGTGCATCTGGCCCGTCAGCGTCCCCCTGGCCGGTACCGATCCGAACGCCTTCCCTTCTACGTTCCAAGTGCCGTAATCCGCACCCTCGAAATCGGCGATCACGATCTCATCCGCTGCCCGCATGATGCCAATGGCCGACAGCCAGATGGAAGCGGCCGCCATCGCGACCACGAACCGATGCAATACCGTTACGATCATCACGTGGCTCCGCTCAGATTTCAAGGAACGTTCGCGGCAAGGTCGCTGCAAAGTCGCGGCCGCAAACCGCATTTACTCGCTCACATCGTAACACAACAACGCGTCTTGCTCGCGAACGTACAACTTACCGCCCACGATCACCGGGTGCGGCCAACTCGGATCCTTCACGTCGGGAATCTGAAATGTGCCCTTGAGCTTGTAACCGTCGGGCGTCGCCTCGACGAGGGCCATCACGCCATTCTGGTAGCGAAAGTACACGTGGCCGTCGGCGTATCCGATCGCGGCCGAACCGCTACCCGGACCGCGGCCTTCGGACCAAGCGGCCTCGCCCGTCTTCACGTCGACGCAGATCGGAAAGCCCTTGTTGTGCCCATTGCCGCCGTACAAGTAACCGTCGACGAGCACCATCCCGCCGTGATGATTCTGCAGCTTGTTTCCTTCCAGAAACCAAACCTCCTCGGCCGAGACCTTGTCGCCGCCGTCAGAACTCAATTTCACCAGCGCGCTCCCCGCCCCATATCCGGTCGAACCGAACACGTAGTCGCCATCGACGATCGGCGTCGGAACATTCGCCGTGCCGTTGGCAATCCGGTTGTAGTTCCACAGCACCTCGCCGTCGCTGGCCCGGAAACTGACCAGCCCGCGGCCCATCAATTGCACATACTGCTTCACGCCGCCGCCGTGCGAAATGACGATTGACGAGTACGCCGCGCCGTCCCTGCCCGACGAACCAAGGTCACCGACCTTCGCCTCCCAGATCGCATCCCCGTTCGCCTTATCCAGCGCGACAACGGCCGCGTCCTTTCCGCCCGGAGTACAAACGAGTTTCTCGCCATCCACGAGTGGCGACTCGCTGTATCCCCAGCCCGACATCATCTTGCCGCGGAAATCCTTCTTGAAATCCTTCTCCCACACGACGTCGCCGCCATCCACGTTCAAGCAGACCAGCGCGCCGTGAATGCCGATCGCATAAAGCCTCTCGCCGTCGATCGTCGGCGTACACCGCGGCCCAGGATAGCCGCTGCCTCCGCCTCCTTTGCCGATTTTCGTCGCCCAAAGTTCCTTGCCCTCGTCCACCAGCGAAAGCGCGATCACATATTGATCGCCGTCGCGGTCGCCCATCGTAAAAATACGCCCGTCCGCGATCGAAATCGACGCGAAACCTCCGCCCAAACCGCTAGCCTTCCAAGCTAGCTTCGGCGGTTGGTTGTCCCACGACTTCAGCAGCCCCTTGTCCGCCGAAATGCCGTCGCGATTCGGTCCGCGCCACTGCGGCCACTGCCCCTCAGCGGCATCGCCTGCAGCACCGACTTTCTCGCCGCACAAAACGAACGCCAACGCAGCAAAGCACAACGTCGCAGCGCAAAAAGCAAACGCATTTAGGCGAACCATCGAACATCTCCTGCAAATCGAGAAAATCGAGAAAAGGGACTGCCCGCGCAAGCGACCAATC
>JAJDEG010000142.1 GCA_029259895.1 Planctomycetota bacterium | reverse complement strand
TGATCGCTAGTTGGTTTTCCGGCTCGCCGAACCACCCGCCGTGGTTGTACAACGCCACTTGGCAGCCGATCTTCGCCGCCGCTTCGGCAATCGGACGTATCCGCGCGGCTTCGGTTTCCACGCGCCGTTCTTGTTCGACATCATTCGCCGTTGGGCCGCCGCCGCCCGTGACCCACAATTGCGTCCGCACTCCATGCCGCTTGAGCACGTCGAGAATCAGCTTGGCTTCGTCATTGAGCGAACCGGGAAACCACCACGCATCGAGTTGGACGTTGTGCCGCCGCAGCGCTGTTACTTCCTCGTCGAACGTCGGCACGTGTTCGGCGCGATAGTCGTAGGCCAGCCGCTTGACTCCGATACGTTCGAGCATCGCGGCCCGCTCTTCTGGCCCTCGCTTCTTGGCGTCGAACGGCACGATGCACCACGCAATCAGATTCTCGCGCGCAAACAGCGCAGCGGAATCCGCGGATTCCTTCGTCGCTGGAATCGGCGATTCGGTTACTTCGCACCCTGCGCGTTCGCCGAGCGCGCCGCCGATCGCCCAGGCAGCGCTGGCGAGCAGCAAGACCTTCGAGATACTCATAACGTCTACCGGGTTGGAATTCGCTGGCCAAGAACACACGCCAGCCGCGCGTCGATATGAAAGGCCATGGCGTCGCGCGCCGCGGGGCCGTCGCGCGCTTCGAGCGCTTCGAGAATCACCACGTGTTCCGCCAGCGCCTCGTGCAGGTTGTCGACCGTGCCCGTCATGCGACACAATCCCCGCACGAGCAGGCGATAGCGCGAAATGTCTTCGCGAAGTCGGCCGTTTCCGCATGCGGCGGCGATGGCGTCGTGAAATTCCAAGTCGTAGCGTAGGGCCTTGGCCGTCCAATCGATGGCTCGATCGTTGGCCGCAAGTGAATCCGCCGCGCGCCGCAATTCCGTCAGTGCTTCGTCGGTCATCCGCTCGGCGGCCATCTCGGTCGCGGCCCCTTCGAGCAGCCGACGCATCGCGTACACCTCGCGAACTTCATCGTGCGAAAGCGCCGCCACGCAAAGACGTCGGCGTCCACACGCCTTCACCAATCCATCGGCCACCAGTCGCCGCAACGCCTCGTGAACGGGTGTGCGACTCACGTCGAGCTGTCGCGCCAGCGCGACCTCGTTGAGTTCCGCGCCGGCCGCTAATCGACCGTGAATCATGGCCTCAAGCAACGTTTCGTAGACGGAGTCGGCCAGCGAGGCACGACTGATGTTTCCACTGTTGAGCGAAGAGATGACCAAGATCGATTGCTCCAAGATGCCTACTTGCTTTGCGCCGCCCGGGCTTGCCAGACGGTCGACGACCTTTTCGGAAATTCTTTTGGAAGGCGATTGATACCGCTCGGCATCGTTTGTATGCTGCATGCAGCACGCGGAATGCACGATGCAGTATAAATACCGGTCGCCGCGTCGGCAACCGTCCTCAAGCCGGAAAAACGCGATCCCTATCGCGAGTCGCTCGTGTTTCAAACCAGCGTACCTTCCGTCGGCGAACATCGCCTTAACGTCGCCGTCGGACCGGACAACGGCCCGACGCTTCTGCTGTTGCACGGCGTCACTCGTAGCTGGAACGACTGGATCAACGTCGTTTGCCACCTGACGCCGCGATGGCAAGTTGTCGCATTCGACTTCCGCGGCCACGGCGAATCCGAACCCACTCGCGCCGGCTATCGCGTCGCGGACTACGTACAAGACGCGCTCTCCGTGCTGCGACAAATTGCCGGCGAACCGACAGTCGTCGTGGGCCACTCCCTCGGCGCGATGGTCGCCGCAGCCGTCGCCGCCGAATTGCCACGGTCCGTAAGGGCCGTTGTCCTCGAAGATCCGCCGTTCCATACGATGGGCGACCGCATCGCCCAAACGCCGCTGCTCGACTATTTTCGCCAACTCGAACAGCTCGTCGCGCGACGCGACGCCGCACCGCTTTCGATTGCCGAGCTTGCCAGAACGTTGGCCGACGTGCGCATGCGGTCGCCTGACGGAGACAGCCTACAGCGCCTCGGTGACGTGCGCGATGCCGCGGCGTTGCGCTTTGCCGCTGCGTGTTTGTCGAAGATCGCCCCGGCGCTGCTCGCGCCGATCACCGCCGGACGTTGGCTCGACGGGTACGATGTGCATGCGACAGTTCGCGCCATACGTTGCCCAGTGCTGCTGTTGCAAGCCGACGCGGCGGCCGGTGGAATGCTTACCGACGTCGATGCGGAGTTCGTCGCGGCGAACTCATCGGATTGCGTTCGCCACCGATTTCCCGGCACCGGGCATTTGATCCATGGCACCGACGCCGCGGCAATGTTGCGTGTCTTGGTTCCTTTCCTCGAATCGCTGCGAATCGACGACGGTTCCGGCAAACGACGTTCGGACTCGCAGCAAGCGGTCCACACGCACGCCGCCGAAAAGTCAGACAAGTCCTTTAGGATAGACACAGATGAAACTCGCCACAGGCACGACAGTCATTCGGCACGGCCGGTTAATTGACGGCACGGGCGCAGCGCCGGTCGCCGACGCCACCGTGGTCGTTCGCGACGGGCGCATCGCGTATGCCGGTCGGGTCGACGCTGCGCCGGAGCTTCCGCCCGATGCGCGGACGATCGACGCCCGCGGCGGCACAATCATGCCGGGTCTCGTCGAAGCGCACTTCCACCCGACGTACTTCAATGTCGCCGAGCTTCAAGATCTCGACATCAAATACCCTGTCGAATACGTGACACTGCTCGCTGCGGCGAACGCGACACTTGCCTTGGAGTGCGGCTACACGTCGGCCCGCAGCGGCGGAAGTTTGTTCAATATCGACGTTTGGCTCAAGAAAGCGATTGAAGACGATCTCGTGCCCGGCCCGCGATTGTCGGCGAGCGGCCGCGAGATATGCGGCGTCGGCGGCCTGATGGACTGGAACCCCGACTTCCGCAAGATCGGCATGGATGGGCTGGTACTGCTCGTCAACGGTCCCGACGAAGCCCGCGCAGCGGTACGCAAGCTGGTCAAGGATGGTGTCGAATGGGTAAAAACGTACCCGACCGGCGACGCCGCCGCGCCGGACACGAACGACCACCACACGCTCTGCATGACGTTCGAGGAAATGCATGCCGTCGTGGCAACCGCCCACAATCACGGCATGAAGGTCACCGGCCACTGCCGCGCGAACGAAGGCATCAAGAACGCGTTGCGGGCGGGCTACGACTCGATCGAGCACGGCACGTTCATGGATGCCGAAGCGCTCGACATGCTCCTCTCGCGCAATGTGCCCGTCGTGCCGGGCTTGCAGTTCGAGTTGGCCAGCGTCGAACGCGGGCCGGAGTTCGGCCTGCCGCAGTCGGTCATCGACGGGCACCAAGAAACGTTGGAAGCCGGTGCCGAGAGCGCGCGGATGATCCTTCGCGCCGGCGGTCGCATCGGTCTCGGCGGCGACTACGGTTTCGCCTGGAATCCGCACGGCGACTATGCCAAGGAACTCACGTTCTTCGTCAACTACGTCGGCTTCACGCCGATGGAAGTAGTGACCTGCGCCACGAAAAATGGCGCGGACATCATGGGCCGCGGCGAAGAATTCGGCACGGTCCAAGCCGGCAAACTTGCCGACGTCCTGGTCGTCGACGGCGACGTGCTGGCCGACATTTCCATTCTCGAACAACGCCGCTTCATCGCCGTGATGCAGGGCGGCGAGATCAAGGCAGGAGAATTATCCGCCCGTTCCGTTGGACATTGAATTCCCTAACCCCCATTCACCGCCCCCTAATCACCGGAGTAGACCAATGACAGCGAAATCGCGCCTATCAACCCTGCTGGCCCTCGCGGCCCTCTGCGCCACGGCGTCCACCGCCCGCGCCCAGTACGACGCCGTCGTCATCGGCGACAATCCGCTTTATTACTATCGCTTTGAAGAAGCATCGACGGCGTCGCCGGCCATCAACGATGGCCTGTTCGCCGGACTCAATAACGGCACGTATACCGGTGGCGTTACGCTCGGCCAACCGAGCAGCCGACCTACCTTGGGCAACGCCATGCGGCTCGACGGCGCGTCCGGCTCATTCGTCGATCTCGGCCTGTTCCATCCCGGCGATTCCGTGACGGTCGAAGCGTGGGTCAATCTTTCGTCGACCGCTCCGTCGGGCACATTCCACGCCGCCGTCGCACGCTGGGACGGCAGCTACGAACTCGACGTCAATAATGCCGAACTGGCCAACTTCGTCGTCCGCAACGACGCGAACACCTTTGGTGCCGGCGCAAGCGGCGCGCCGGTGAGTCGCGACGCGTGGCATCACCTGGTCGGCATTTTCGACGCCGGCAACGCGACGCTGTTTCTCGACGGCGTACAGGGGACAACCCAAGCCATCGGCGGCGTGCTGCAAGA